>JAYZXF010000017.1 GCA_036141575.1 Pseudomonadota bacterium
CATTCAGGGAAGAGGATATTGCCTTTGTGGTGTGCAAGGAGCCTCACGGCTTCCCCGTCTTTCCACGTTTGCAGGTTCCACCCCAGCCGAATATCAAACTGTCGGTCTGCCGGGAGTATCACGCAGATATGGTCGCTTTTGACCCTGAAACAGTCCCCGCAGCCACAACCGGCGAGGTGGAGCAGCCTGAGCTGTTCTTTAGTCGTCGTGTACCGCCAACGCGCCCGAATGTTTGGACATACCAACTTGAGGCACCCACACCTGCTGGCACGTCTGGCAGCCCTGTGCTGACAAAAGGAAATGCCATTGCAGCCATGCATGTGGGTATGCACACGCTAGACAATAAAGGCTATGGTATTTCTATGGAAACCATGAATGATGCCTTCCAACGCATGCTGTTGCGTCAGTCTTAAAAAAACGAGAAAGCCCCCATGTTGGGGGCTTTTTAATTGTGTGTTTCTTCAAGCTGCTTTATAAAGCGCTTAGCTAACATATCTTCTTTTTCTATTTTTAATGAGGTTTTAATGTCTCGAACTCCAAAACGTAATAGCTACAGCGCCGTTGTCCGTTTGCTTGAAGGCTGGGTAAACTGGCCTTATGCAGAGCGCATGGAAGAAGGCCAGATTGAGCGTTTCCGTCTTTATAATGAGGAGACCGCTCAAGCGCTTCTTAAAGGGGCTGGTCAAAATGCAAAAGGTGCCGATAAAATTCTGTTTCAGCATTTTATGAGAGGTCAGCTGACAGCAGAAGAGTGGCGAAAGCCTTTTGATGACAAGCTGGATGATACAGACCCGCGTAGCTTTGCGTTTGCACGAAAATTAGTGAAGTTTTGCATGGAAGAGCTTGATGCAGATAAAACCACAACCTTGAAAGTGCTGAAAGGTTTTGCGCGTTATCCGCTAAAAGAGCAAAAGCGCCTGGCTGCAGAACTGCCTGAAAGTGTTGGCGGTATTGGCTATCTTCTGGATGAACACAGAGATTGGTTAATGCTTTTTCACTGCTATGGAAACTTGTATTTCCAAAGTTTACGTCTTGAGTTTCAGGACGTATAAATCGAGAAAAACACCCCGCAAATGCGGGGTGTTTCTTATTCGGGTACAAGGCGGTAGTCTTTATAAACACGCAGAGCGTAGCTAATAAATTCTTTCCATGTGCTTCTGCTGGTGCTGAAAGTTTTATCATCAACGGGCAGAAAGCGCATACGGATCACCGCTTCAGTCACTTCCATGCGCTTATGCACAGGCAGCTGCGTATACGCATGAATGACCTTGTCAATGCCAGTCGCTTCAACCCAGCCATCATCATGCAGCGCATGAAGCAGCAGAGCGAAGAAGTGGGCATTGGGTTCATGGATGGATCCTGCCACATCTTCCAGTGTGGGTTCGGTGTAGGTCTCACCAATCCGGCGGAAGCTGTTGAAGAAGTCATCTTTCACCATTTGAGCAGGGCTACGCTCATCAGGCAGGCAGTCATGTGCGTTAATGCCTTCAAGAACCATACGCTTAACAGTTTCGCGCTTCAGGGCCAAATAGGCTTGCACAGCAGGGAACTGCATATGGTTATGCCAGCGGTCTAGGAAGTTATTTCTCTGTCGGACATATGTCCAGACAGCGTAGGCCGCATCAAAGCGATCCTGTCTTGGTAGGGAGGTCATCTGTCTCTCCAGAAAAAGGGAAAAAAGGTGTGTGGATGGCCTTAATGTAGAGGGAAAAACTGCATACATCAAATGAGGAATCGTATGAGGAGCCTTTTTTTCTAGAGTGCTTGCTTTTGCTGTGTTTTTAAGCAAGAAAGCTAATTACTCCTTGCTTTTTTCTAGGGTAAGGTGTATTCAGCGGGTAATTCTTATCTTTTTTTCTTTTTTCCAGCTGAGGAGATTTTTCTCTATGCGCGAGATTACCAATGGCCGTGACCTCAACTCTGCACTTCATGCAGGTAAACGCTTTTTTAGCATGTCTGGACCTGAAGGACGGGGTAAATTTACCAGTTTGCTGCGTATGGTGCACCATGTGGGTGGCAAGACAACAATTCCCGAACTGAAAAAGAAAGATGGCTCTCTTCTTTCTTTGGGTGAGCAAATCCGCTCTGGCGCCATGACTGCCGGCACCGACAGTGATTTTGGCTTTATTTTGGTGAGTGTGCATAAAGCACATTTTGATGAAGTCACACAAAACAACTGGTCGGACGCCGCACGCGTACAATATGCCTATGAACAGTTGATGACCAACGCCCTGCAAGAAGCCCGTGCAAATAACCTGGGCCGCAGAATGGCAATTATCTTCAACTTTGACAATGCGCCATTTTCGCCTGATGGGGTACAGTTTTACCCTGTTGACCGCTTTGGCCTTTAAGGTGTTATGAAATCGAAATGAAAAAGCATGCCCTCAGGCATGCTTTTTTGTTATCTGTCGAGTTCCATCTCGTCTTCTGCTTCTTTCATGGGGGCGAGGTAAACGTCTTCACTGTCGAGTTCTGCTGACTCTTTTAAGTGATCAATCACGGTGTCATATGCATCAAGGTGATGAATTTTTCCTTCAAACATATCAACCAACGTCAAGTATGCTTTACGTGCTGTTTTATCTTCAAGGGCGCCATCAAACTTTGTGCGTTGATATGCATCGCTTGGGTCTTGAAGTGTTTCGTATGAATGAGCAGCTGCAGCCATTGCTTTCACGGGAGTAACATCCTCAGGGTGGCAAAAGACCACGTTATTCTCGTAGGCTGTCTCTGCAACTTTTGCCATTGTGTATTTATCTTGAGGGGCTGGGCTCGATTCCATAATAAATTGACCTTTGCCTTCACCTTTACGAATGCTGATGAGAAGCTTTTGTGGGTTTTTGCTCCCGTCATTCACTTGATCTATGTATAGAACCGCTTTCGGTGACGTAATTTTTTCTTCAGGATCTGGCATCTCATTCAAAAAATCACCTGTGTCAGAGAGGGCAATGCGGTTCATATACGCGTTTTTAGACTGTGTAAAACGTCCAAAGACAGTATCAATCTCACCATTTTCTGTGTACTCTTCAAGGGCAGCACAAACACCATCACTGATAGAAAGCAGCTCTAAGCCTTGGCGTTCAGCATTGGATTGCCTTGCAATAATGGCATTGAGCGTTCTCGCATCTTCTAGCGTAATTTGTTCGGCAGCTTGCGGTCTTAAAATGCGTTGTGTCGCTTTTTCGCGCTCAGCCATGGTGTTTTGAAGCTCTTTTTTCTGAGCTTCGTTTAGACTATCTTCTGCAGGGAAAGTGTCATGTTCAATTGTATGAATGAAAGCAACATAAGCGCCTCCATCCATGTACAGTTCGCGGTTATAAACCCACTCTCTAACACCAAAATGCAGAGCGCGTTCATGCATATTAAAAATTTCTTCTTCTTTTGGTGTTGTTGGGTATCCCATGTTTTCAACATGTTCAACGGCATCAAAACCTTTGGTTTCAATCAGGCGCCTTGTCGCAGCAATGCCTTTATGAACGGTGTATTTTTTCATAGACTCAGCAGGAGTTGTAATACGCATATCATGTACGTAGTCAATGAGAGTTAAAACGTCATCTACGCTGTATCCACGCTCTTTTGCAAACTCTGTTGTTTTTAAAAGGCCATAAACATCTTGTCTTGTTTCATTCAGGCTTCTTAACCATTCATCTCGCGTCTGTGCAACTTTAGAAAGGGCAACTTCTTTACCTTCTACAGCATCGGATATACGTTCAATTTCATCAATATCGTCTTTAAATACCTGTCTGTAAATGCTGGAATGATCCACTTCATGTGCAGGGAATTTGCAATCGAGTGCATGGCCTTCTTCATGGTTTGTAATATAGGCATAAAACAGGGGTTCAAGGTCTGCGGGTAACTGGCGTACTGTGTTTGATTTTCTGGTGTTTGAAAAGCCAACACTGCCAACCCCTGTTGATGGTGTGAAAATAATAGGGGAAGGTCTGCCATTTTTCATGGTGGTATCGATAGGGCCGAGCATGACGCCTGTTGGATACATGGCACCTGCAAGCATGTCTCTTGTATAGCGGCTTTGGTGTAAAGTTAGGCCTTGTGCTTCAGCCATAACTTCAAGGTGAGAGGCTTCAGGGAAACCCGCTTTTGTGTAAGAGGCTGTGCGGTCAAAAACTTGAATGTTTGAGGTAGCTGTGCTTGAGGAAAGCTCACGCTTTTTATGTTCAATCACATCCTGCACAGTGAGCCTGTTTTCATCTGCCAGACGCGCTTTTAGATCGGCAATGCCTTGCTCAATCACTTCATCTAAAGTGAGCGCTTGTTCTTCTTGGATATATCGGCCGTGACGCTTCTGATCACGTGCTTTTTGTAAAGCTTTGTGCATATTTTCTCCCTGTGTCTAAAAGGTATGGGAATTCATAGGCTTTTACGCAAGGGCCAGGGGTAAAAAAATGCCCCGATGGCAGAGCCGTCGGGGCGAGTGGGAAGAGGGACTAATCTCTTCCGTTGTCCTAGGAAGCGGAGATGCGCATGTGATGCTACGCAGCTCCTATTGAACAAAACTGGTTAGCGGTCAAACTCAATCCCTTGCTCTTGACCTTGCTCGATGCCGCGATCCATATCACGGTCCTTATCGACGCTGATGCCTCGGGCTTCAAGCTCGCGCTCAACGCTCATGGCTTTCTCTTCTAAATCTTGGAGTTTGGCTTGGCCTGCAGCAAGTTTCGTTTCTGCAGAAGCCTTTTGCTCTTCAAGAGGAACATCTAGAGCACCAAGAGGCTCACCGCTATCATCGGTTTCACTTACTGTGTCCAGTGTCTTTAGATCACTAAAATCGAGTTCTTGATTGTCCATGGTGTATTCCTCCCAAAATACGTTTATTCGCTGCTACCGCCGCCTTGTACGTGGCGTTTAATAGCGTGAAGCTTACGCGCGCCTTGGTCATAGTAGCGGCGTAGCTCGTTGTAATTGGTTTTCTTGCGTGTTTGCTCGGCAACGTAACGCTCACCTCTCCAAAGCTTAGAAAGGGGAGACCCTTTCATGTCACCAAATGTGGCTGGAGATGATTTAAATGTTTTGTGTGTTTTATCGATACCGTATTTTTGCTCGTGGCCCCAGCAGTTACGCTGTGCGCCTACAGGGTCACGGAAGATGCGGCAAAAGACAAATGTAAGCTGCTGCGAAACCTGTTCCATAGCGCGGCGTACGCGCTCAAAGTCAAATCGGAATGCAGAAATCTGAGTGTCCACCGCACGCACGTCTCGTTGCATGTACCAGTTATCGGTCTCCTGGTGGTCAATCATATTGTTCAGTTTGCTGTACACCAGCTGAAGGTCAGCAGCGTCGAGCTCTGGCAAATAGCGCGCAAAGTCATTCGCAGTGGCCTGATCACTGAGCAAGAACTGAATAAGATCATCTTTTTGTGTCATTGATACCCTCCCAAGCATCTACCCTAATTTTGGTGTTTGGCCTTTATTGCCCAAACCTCGGACTTCACCCTAAGTCCTTTTTATTTATAGAGGGGGATCAAAAGGAGCATGATTATTTCCTGACATCTTCGCACCTTGAGAGGTGGCTTTCATACTGGTGGTAAGTAAAAAGCCCAGAAAACAAATGAAAGTGAGGCCTCTCATGAAAGTGAAATGCATTCGCCCTGTGGCGATCTCAAATGATGGTGTGCAAGTGAAACAGTACAAAACAGGCGATGTTTTAAGCCTTCGTAAAGAACTGGCAGTCTCACTCATTCAAGCGGGCTATTTGAAAGAAATTGAAGAAAAACTGACAAAGGCAAAAAGATGTGCGCCTGAAATGTCAATTGTTAAGAAAGGGGCAAAATCATGAGCCTGATTGATCTCTCTAAACCTGCTGTGCCAGCAGTGTCTCTCAGCACCCTTAAGGAGCATCTGCGTATTGATGGAAGTGCAGAGGATACACTTCTACTGTCTCTGCTGGATGCCGCAACAAAGCTTGTTGAAGCAAAGGGCGATACCAAACTCATCCAACGCCAAGTGCGTTTGAGTACAGCTTTTAAAAAGAACATCATGCTGCCTATTGGCCCGCTTGTCTCTTTAGATGCGCTAGACGTGCGTGATACAAACGGTGATCTGACCTCTCTGAATGTTGCAGACGCGATTGTAGATACAGACACGGGCGAGGTGAACCTGTCTCAGCTAGATACAGGCGTGCTTTCTGCCAAGCAAGTGAGGCTCACATGTACGGTGGGTCATGGTACACAGGCAGATGATATGCCAGATGACCTCGCCCATGCCGTGCTCCTACAAGCGTCACATATGTATGAAGCCCGTGGCCTTGCTGATGCTATGCTGGCGCACCCCATGGTAGAAACACTCTGCCAACCGTACCAACGCCCAACGCTTGTATAGAGGGGAGAGGCTTATGTTTTCTTTTTCATCTGAAGCGAAAAACCGTATCACCCTGCAACAGCGCACCTTAAGTAATGACGGCTACGGCAGTGAGAATGCGAGCTGGAGCGATCTGGATACCGTATGGGCAGTGTTAAACGTACAAGCTGGTGGCTCTAGCCTTGAGGGCGGTGTGATTCCTCAAAGTACCCAAAACATGGTGGCATGGATCCGCTTTCGTGAGGAACTGGATGTCTCTTCTCCAGAAAACTATCGTGTAGAGGTTGATGGCCGCACAGCTGTTGTGAACGCGATAGCGCGCCTTGATGCAGAACGCCGCACACTTGGGACGGCCTACTTGCGTCTTAATCTCACGTTTGATGCGCCAACACGTGGTTAAAAATGCGTCTTTTTACGTCATAAATCTATAAGGGAGGGCGTCTGATGCCAATTGATTTCTCTGGTGAATTTAAGCGCATAAAAGACGCCATTCCTAAACATGCCAAAACCCGTGAAGAGGGCATGAAGTATGTACGTGCCTTTAATAAGGTGAGATCACATGAAAAGGTTGCAGCGCAGTTTCATGATCTAGATAATATTATTACCTCTGAGCTTTTGCGCCTGCGCGCAGGCCTTCCTCAAAAATATAAAGAGGCGATTATGATTTCCCCTCGCGCCGTAGACCCTGATAAATATCAAAGGTACACCACGCCTTATGACTGGGCGCTAGATGAAGATTTGTCAGACGAAGACTTCTTTAAATATAGCCGTTATCACAACAGGCGTATGCGTGGCAGGCCTGGTAGCACCCAGACACGTGTAAAGCGCGGTGAGGGCAGTGAGGTTGTCATTCAAATCCCTGTGATTCCTGTGGTGGATTACAGCATTACTGATGAAGGGCAGCTGAAGGTGTACCGTGTGGTGGTGATGCATGAAACAGAGTTTGAAGATTCCTACGACCCGCGTACCGACCCGTTAGATAGTGATTTGAAAAAGCTATCCGATCACGAGTGGGAGCGTATGCGTAAAAGTATTAATAACGCCATTCTCGCCACAGCGAGAGCTGGTGAGGGGATTCGCCAAACCGCAGTGAACACGGTCATGCCTGATATGATGCGTATCCGTGATGAAAACATTGGCATATTTAGTAAAATCTTTGCGCCTATCCATGACCGTATCAACGGAACAGAAGATAAGCCTTACCCTGATATGGGCGTGTTTGTGGGGGATGGTGAGGAATAGAAAGGTTTACAAAACCTATCTGTCGGCGTACAACATCTTCCACACACAACCTTTCTTTTCGTTTTCTAAAGGAGCACCCGTATGCTCAAAAACTTAACGCTGCAAAGTCGGCTATTTATTGCTACCGTGCTGATGCTGGTATTTGCTGGCGCTGAAGTGATTCTTGGTCGGCTGATTGGTCTATCTGTCATCAGTGCAGATGGCATCAATATGCTCGGCCATAGCTTGCTTTTGTTTATTGCTCTGGCCGTAGATGCTCTGCGCCGTGTCTTTGATAAGCAAGCCAAAGTGCTTGAAGCCATTGGTGGTCTGATAGGTGGGCTATTCCTTATTGGCATGGGCATTATGATGGCGTTTGGTGCTGGTCACCACAATCACTCTCTTGCTGAGCATGCTCAGATGATGTCTATGATGGGCGCAAGTGACTTTTGCGGTATCTCACCTGGTTACTGGGTGAGTGGTATTGCTGCTTTTAGCTTTGTGCTTCACGCCGGGCTGGCGCTATACCTGCTGAAAGACATTCATAACCTGAATGTGGCGGGGGCTTGCTTGCACTTTGGGATTACCACACTTATGACGGCGCTGATGTTTGTCAGCGGTTTCCTGATGACATGGTTTGGCCTGTGGTACCTGAGTGACCTCCTGATGTTTGGGATTACAGCCCTTATGGTGGTTTCTGGTGCACGGCTTGGCTATAAAAGCCACCAAATGCTCAATGAGTGCCTGACGAAGAAAAGTTAATGCTCAAACAAATGCGAGGCGAGTAGCCGAGTCGCAGCCTTAAGAGGTTGCGGCGGCATAAAGTAGCTCTGCCCATACCGGGAGAGATGGGCAGTCATAAAAGCTTTATGCCAAGACTAAAAGCAGCGGCAAATTTCCTTTTGAAAATTTTATATTTTTAAAAGGGAAGGTGGAGAGCAGCTCAAAGTAGAGTATCGAAAAACCAAAACACCCCGCAAATGCGGGGTGTTTCTTCGTGTGATTTACGCGGCTTGGGCGTAGCTGTTTTCATAGCGTTCAGCAATGGCAGCTTGTGCTGCTGAACGTGAGGCTTGTTCTTCGCGCATCTTGTGTTTGATGGCATCGAAGTCATCAACGTAAGTGCGGCCGCTCACAGTGTAAGAACGGAAATTTTTGGATTTGACAGACTCTGCAGCAGCTTTGGCAGCAGCGACAATCTCATCAATTGAGCCAGAAATATAGCCCGAGACGTGGCCGTTATGTTCTGCACGAAGTTCCTGCAGATACTCTTTGACGGCGGCAATGCTTGCCATGCCCGTGGACATAGCAAATCCAAGCATCAGGGTGATGCCAGCGCTTTCAGGGTCGTAGCCGAAGAGGCTCATGATACTGGCAGCGGCAACGGTGATGGTCATGCCAAAGCTGAAGACAACATCCGAGAGTTTTGCGAAGGTGGTTTGCATGTGAGAATTCTCCTATCATGCGAGGTAGCGGAAAGAAAGGTGAAGTATAGTAATTAATATATAAGAGCTTAAAAAGCTGTTTTCAATAGCTGAAAAACAAAAGATGCCCAAAGGGCACCTTTTTTCGTTCTAATCAAACAAGGTTCCATTTACAGCGTAACGGCGGCCACGGCTATCAACTTCAATGTTTGGGTCATCTGAAGGCACCAAAACCGTGCGGTTAAAATCGGGGATTTGCCGGTTTTTCTGCCGTTCAGCATTGATATCTTGCCGCATAGAACGCACTTGGCATGCTGTGTTTTTGCTTGCATGCCACAAATTTTTTGCGGCGCGCTTACTGCGGTTTTTCAGTTTGTCTTCATCGGGGATTTTGAGGATGTCCTCAAAAATCCAAGTGATATAGCCAAGGGTACCTACGGTAACCGTTAGGCCTGCTATAAATTTAAGCATGATGATCCTCTATTGGGTTTTCTTGAGGTTTAGGGCTGGGGCGGGTTGCATTGGCAAGAAAGAACAGCAAGATTGCAGCTCCATAGCACACAAAGCAGAGAGTGGCGTTGTTATACATGAAGTAGCTGAGAGAGCCAGCTCCTGAAATGACAACGCCAAAAGCCCCAAAAAGTATGGGTAAGAGCATGAGGACTCCTTTTTTGAACGTGACGAAAAAGATAGTTTATGTCCGTAAAGATAGAAGCTGTTCTACAAATAATCAAGAGCACGGCGAGAATTAATCTGCTATACTCGCCTTCATGGAAAAAAATCAGATTAAATTCTTATCTCTTGAGGATATGTGGGGCATTAAAGGGCGCCTCGGACGCCTGCATTATGCTTTGATTCATGTACGTATTGTTGTGATGGCTCTTGCTATTTTTACATTGTTACCGTTACTCGTTCAGTTGGTGAGTGCATTGGGCGTAACACCAAAGCTTGCAGAGGCTGTTTTTGTAAGCCTTGTTCTTATCTGCATGGCAATTTCAAATGTTTCTATTATGATGCGCCGTGTGCAAGACATTGGTTACCCTTACTGGGTTATTCTTATTATGATTCTTTTTGCTATGCTGACGCCTCTTGAAAACGGCATGATGACACAAATTGCTATTGCAGTTATTCTTTGTATCCAGATGTGTTTGCTTCTTATTCCCGGTGAAATTGGAGAAAACACTTACGGCACTCCTGTTGAAAATACAGAACAAGCTTCAAGTTACAGATGGATGAAGCCAGCAACACAAGGTATTGCTGTCTTTGGCATGGTTTTTATTATCGCAGGGTGTTTTATTGTACTCTTTAAAGACCATATCCCTGAAGAGTACCTTCCTGAAAATATGGATATGGAAACCACCTACCGTACACCCAAATTATAAACAAAAAAGCACCTCGAGAGGTGCTTTTTTGTTTGGTAGAAAACTTAATATGTAAGTGGCGGTGTTGTAGCTAGCTCTTGTTCCATTGTTTTGTCATTGGCAATGGTGCGTGCTTTGGGTTTCTTGAATATCTCTTTGCTTTCCTTGACTTGAACATCGCCATGGCCTTTTGCTGCGACATGTTCCTTACGGAATTCGTCAAACATGGCCTCAGTAAATGCGCTTGCTTGAGACGGCTTCTTCTTGCCATCTTTTGTCACACAGTGATCTTGTCCTGTGAAGACTGCGCTCATAAGGTTCATTAATATTCATTTCCCGTATTAGTAGTTGCCCTGAGAATCCCCATTCCCATCCATGTATAAATTATGGTGTAATTTGCTGTATACTTCAAGGTGTTGAATTTATTATTCTATTCATGATTGTTCTACAGGAAAAGAACTCGCCTTAGAGGCGAGTTCTTTGTAGGGGGCAACTTGGACGTGTTTAGCTGGCAGTAATGGCACCACTACTTTCAAGTGTGAGGGTATAAGCCACTTCACCGTTGTAGTCACCGCTGTAATCAAAACGTGTGATCATAAAGGCACCTTCGTAGGTTCTGTCAGAGCTACCTGGTACAAGAATTTGATAGTTCAGGTGCGTATTGTTTTCAGCTGCATCACGTACACGTGCAAACGGCGCATCATCCTCAAACAGGCCACTGCCGCTTACGCTCATACTTTGGATGCCAGCGCCTTCAAGCAGGGTACGTTTACCAGCACTTCCTTTATGCGTTGCATCAATCAGCTCATTGTTGATGTTAAAGCTTGTGGCGCGGAGTCCACCGACAACGGTAAAGGTGCCTGAACCTTGAGAGTCTTCTACTTTTAGAAGTAAATCTTTTCCTTTTTGTGCTGACATGAGTGTGTTCTTCTTACTTAAATATCAGTTGGTTAAATGCTATTTTTAAATTGAGTCTGAAACTTTAACTGTGAGCCTGAGTGTGCTGCGCCATGTGGCGTTATCACGCATGAGGTGCGTACGGTTCGGGCCAATGCTACGCATGTTAATGAGCTTAAAACCATCTATGCTGAGGCTGCCGTTATGCAGTGCATCATGGGTGAGGCTTCTGAGTTCTAAAGCCTCTTTTGCGCCATGCGAACGGCTGAAAATCGTAATGCGGATTTCATGGTTCATACCGCTGGATGTGATGGTTTCAAATGGGGCGCTGGCTGTATCAATCTGGGCGCACGGAAAGCTCACATTTTCTGGCAGAGCTGTATAGACACGTTCCCCTAAAAGAGGCGTAAGTGATGAATCTTCTTTTAGCTTGCCGAGTAGGGCTTGAATCAAGGGTAGGGTACTATCTGCCATGTATGCCTCTTGGATTTATCTGATTTGTAGAGGTAGTGTGAATGAGAGGGCATATGGTGATAAGGTGGTGTTTTCTTGTTTCTTTATATCTTTGCTTTACGCTTTCGCTTTTTTTATGCGTTCCACTACTTCAAATGTGAGCACGAATAGTGCTCAGGGCGCCGAGCGGAAACGTCCATGTATGTAAGCGCTTGGAAAGCGCGCAGCATTCAAAAAAAGGGCGTTTTCAAGATTGTGCTTCACGGGGAATCGTATTTTATAGATTTTACATTTGAAAAATACGAGGCTGAGAGTGAAGAAGTATTAAACACAAACAAAAAGTCCCCCATTTCTGGGGGACTTTTCTAAATCGTTTAAACCTTTTGTGCTTCGCCATGCGAAGCTTCAGGTTCATCGTCCAGTTCAATCAGAACAGGACCTTTGGGAGCGTCTGCGGGCTGTTCAGCAGTGGGTGCTTTTGGCGTTGCCGATGCTTCGCTCAGCAGCTTGCGCAGAAGGTTTTGGTTGGCGATGTCTTCTTCGCCCAGCTGACGCATACGTGCATCCTGTTCGGCAGCAAATTCTTCAGCGGCCTTGCGGTCATGTACAGCTTTTTGAGCTGCCATGGCAAGGGAGCCGATTTTCTTTGCATTCATGCCTTGCAGTTTGGCGGCCAGATTTTCATCTTCAATGCCAACGGCGCGCAGGTCTGCTTCAATAGACTCCACTTTGCTATAGGCAATGTGACGGTTATACTTGCCTTTGAGGAAAGCATAGGCCGAGCCATGCACGATTTGAATGCCAGAAGCAATGAAACCGTAGATAAGCACATTGTCAGCAAAAAATGACATCGCATAGGCTTGATCAGCAAAAGCAGCAGCGCCTTCAACGCCACTATTTGCCAGCCCTTGTGCCAGAAGCATCGGATAGGTCACAAAAACAACTGTTGGGAAAAGCGTACGAATGACATGTTTGAAGTCAAAGTGGCTTTTGAGTTTCAGTTGCTTTTCGCCCCGTAGCAGGTAAGGCGCCGAAAACACAACCAAAATATTCAGAGCGGCAAAAGCTGTGCCAGCCCAGAATATTGGGACCATGTTGTTGAGGTACCAAATGGGATCAATGTAATCGAACACGAACCCAAGGTAGGTAGCAGCTTGGCTAGCCACCCATCCAACGATGGGGGTGTTTTGAATGAGAGACTCTGTGCCAAAGCGACCGAGGCCGGTGAGAGCAAGGGTCAATGATGTCAGTACAAACAGGGTTGCGTATACTGGGTTCAGGCTGATGCGTGCATGAAGCACTGCAAGTTTACGCATAGAGAATTCTCCTTGTCATGCGGAAAGAATAGGGACAGTAAGATAGTAAGTACCGTGGGTATAGGGGATGTTGTGTTAAAAATCAACCCTTAGGGTGCAAAAAAGCCCCCGAAATATACGGGGGCTTTTCTGGTATCGATTTACTTGGGCATGGTCACGGCGTTGACGCCGTATTGCTCAAGGGTGGCAGCAATCACGTTTTGCAATAGGGCCAGCTTCACTTCCCCTTCAGGGGCAGGGATATCAAAGGACGGTGCATTGGTGGCTTCCATCCAGCAGCTGCATGCCATAACATGGTTAAAGCGCAGCCCTTCTTGGCTGAAAACGCTCTGGATGTGCAAGCTTACCGGGGTAACAAGCAACACGGCGTGCAGCGCGGCATCCATAATGCGGTCTTGCATCAGGAGCTCTTCATCTTTGAACATGGGGAACATGTCATCATCTGCAAACGCTGTTTGCAAAATGACTTGATAAAAAGCAGACGGCAGCTTGGTGCCGTAGATTTCACCAATGGTGCTGAGCACACGAACAGTGCGTTTCTGAATGCTGGTTTTTGCAGTCAGGTAGAAGCTATCCAGTTCAGGATACGCGTTGCACTGGAACGATTGGCCCAGCGCCGTCAGAGCTTCTTTGCCAAATGGTGTTTCCAGTGCGGCGAACATCTGCATGGCTTCCACATAAGCGGCGTGGTAGTCCTGCGGCAGGTCCAGGCAGTTGCCAGATTGCGCAAAGGCTTGGCAATGCAAAGGCAATGCACTGACCGGTACAGATTTCCCTGAGTTGGTGATCTTTTTGATGCGTTCAGCAAGGCGCTTGTCTTGAGAGCTCTTGCGGGCAGCCTCATAGGTGGGCTCACCTGCATTCAAAAATCCAAGGGTTACTCCCATAGCAATATCTCCTTGTGCTAGGATGGTGGAAAGGAACAGTAGATAGATGTATTGGGTTCCTTATACGCCGATGAGGAATTTTATCAAGGGGATTCTTGCTTTACTTGCTTCCTGTTTCTCATTTTTCAAATATAAAATTTGCAAAATAAAACCCATCGCAAGCTATAGTCTTGGTTTAAAGCGTTTTTAGTAAAAATAATGCTCCATCTTATTTTTAACTGCTTTAAACCGCTCAAAAGCCCTGAGGCTTTTGGGTCGCTAACGCTCCCACTCTACAAGGCCAACATTTCAGTTGTTTCCTAGTACTTTGCGAGCTGAATAAGAGAGCCGTAGCGTTCAGGCGCTACGGCGAAAATGCCCAATTATGCAAGCGCTTAGAAAGCGTGCAGCATGCAAAGATAAGGGCATTTTCAAGACCATACTTCACGGGGCACACTATTTTGAAAATTTTATATTTGAAAAATGGTGTGGTGAGAGTGAAGAAGAAAAGATCCCCCTTCACACATGCCTGTCTCTCTGCTCTTCTAAATTGAAATAAGGAGTATGATATGTCCCCAACTGGAGAAGTGCTTTGCACCCTGCAAGGCAAATGTTATATCTTAAAGCCAACCTTTGGGGCACTTTGCCATATTGAGCTTAAAACCCAGTGCTCTATATTAGAGCTCGCTGCACAGGCCTTAGATGGAACTTTGCAGGTGACCCATGCCGCAGCTATTTTAAACGCTTGCATGGTAGAGAGGGTGGAAGAAGAGGTGCTTGGAGATCTTATCCTCTCAGAAGGCCTTGTAAAGGTGCTCCCAAGCGTCCATGCCCTTATGAAAGTAGTGCTAGAAGGCACGCTCTCTCTTGATGACTAAACTCCCGTATGACGCCTACTTGCAAGTGGCTGTGCTTGGCTTTGGTGTATCTATACATGAGTTTTGGCAGATGAGCCCGAGTGAGTTTAAAATTCTATGGCAAGCCTATAAAACAAAAGAAGGGCTAGACCCCCCTATAAGTAAATCAGATTTAGCGTCTCTCACTGAACGCTTTGGACGTACAGGGCAGAGTATTCGTTAGCGACTGAAGCCATCATCCATATCAAATACAGCATCAAAAGCGTCTTCGCCTAGATCAACTGTTTTATCAACACCTCGCTTAAGGGTATTGATAAGCCCATCTTCTTGTTCTGCGCGTTTCTCCTCAGCAATACGTTCAGCAATCTCTTTATCTGTGTATTCTTCACCTGCTGGGTTCACAATATATTCAGCAAGGTCTTTATCTTGATGCATATGATCAGCATTCAAGGCCTCTTTATCACCTCTTAGGGCGCCATCCATGGCTTCTTCTTGCATGGTTGCCTCAATGGCTTCATGACCACCAGCATGGAGTCTTGCATCCTCAGCAACGTCACGGACACGCTCTTCTTGGCGTTCTTTAGTATGGGCAATGGCGTCTTTAATCGGCTGATCAGAGCCCATAGCTTTTTCAGCAAGTACAGCATCAAGCCTTGGGTTGGTGCCTTTTACAGCTTCGTGGGCGCGGTCTTTACATTGGGTATGAAATCTATCGAGCTCTCTTGTGTCATGCTCATTGAGCCTAATCACCATACCAGTATCATCTTCAATGGATCTTGTCATATCACCATTTTGTGCGGCTAGGTTGGCATAAGATGGGTTGGCAAGTGAGGCTGTTTTTTCTGCTTTAGCAAGTTCTGAAGGTCTGTCTTTTGTATATTCTTTTGCGACCGTTTCTTTAGCGCGGGCATCACGTTCAGCATTTCTGAGGTTAATACTCAGGTCTTCATTGTCATTGGCGATTTCTTCACGCATCTTCGCCATTTCTGC
Source organism: Pseudomonadota bacterium (assembly GCA_036141575.1). Taxonomy (NCBI): domain Bacteria; kingdom Pseudomonadati; phylum Pseudomonadota; species Pseudomonadota bacterium. The sequence goes on from JAYZXF010000017.1 coordinate 15,697, forward strand.
TGGAGTGGGGTAAAGCTTTTGCATATGAATGTCAGCCATTTGGCCAGCGTATCTATCAATCATGGCCTCTTGATCCTCAAAAGGAAGCTCATAGATTTTTTCTAAGGCTTGCGATGCGCTCATATTTTTTCAGCTTCTTTCTTCAAATGGTGCTGATAAAGGCTTTCTTTAATCTTGTGTTTATAAAAAGCTTTTAGCAACTCTCTTTGTTCGTTGAGTTCGAGGCTTACAGGGTCCATTCCCTCTGGGAAATTTACAGAAGTGTGCTCAACGTCAGGTTCAACAGTAATGGACTTGCCAGTCCTTAACTTTGCTAAACTTTTGAGCTTATCTATCATGCCCATGAGATATATGACCTCTCCCTGTACACCAAAAGTGTATTTACTTCCTTATACTTATATGGGGGTTCACAAATTAAAAATCAACACCTTATCAATATGTAAGCAGGTCTTTAAGCTGAAAGGGTAGGTGTGCATTCAATATATAACTGTCAGGAGAGTACTCATGAGTCTTCAAATGGAAGAGCTGATTTACCAAATTAAAGCAGATGCCAGTGGCCTTGAGGCCCCTTTAAAGCAAGCAGAGAGCCGCATTGATAATTTTAGTCAAAAAACTTCCAGTAGCCTTAAAAAAGGTCTGCTTGAAAGCCTAAAAGAAGGTCGGGTGGAACTGAGTAATTTTTCTGATTTAATATCTGAAATTGCAGGGAATTTTGCAGGGCAAGCACTTGGCTCAACTCTTCCAGGAGATAGCTCTGGCATCTCAAATGCGATTGGCGCCAGTATTGGCGGAATTTTTGGAAAAGCGGGCGGCGGGACAGTCAGCCCGCACCGCCCAACGCTAATTGGTGAGCGTGGCCCTGAAGTATTTGTCCCTAAGGTGGCGGGCTCAGTGGTGCCAAATCATCGTATTGGGGTGTCAGGAGGGAGCGGTGTAACTGTCAACAATAACTTCAGTATTAGTGCGGGTGTAGCCGGTACAGTGAAGTCAGAACTGATGAATGCCATCCCGGCTATTGAGAAGCGTGCCACAGCGAGTGTGATGCAGGCCGTAGGGCGCGGTGGTCGCGCTGCCAAAGCCATGAGTAACCAAGCATAGTTTTAAGAAAGGTTTAAACCAGATGACAACAGTTTCCCTCCCAGCATACTTTCCAATTGAAGAGCAGAGCTTTGCTTTAGAAGGTCATGTGAGTGTGTTTGAAAGTCCGCTAAGTAGAGCCTCTCAGCAGCAGGTGAGGGGCGGTAGTAGATGGATGAGTGAAGTGACCCTTGCACCTATGGCGATGCAACACGCTCGCCCCATCCTCTCATGGCTAGAAGATGTGCAGGCGCATGGCCATTTCTTTACGCTGGGTGATGTGGAAGCAGGTACAGCTCTAGGCGTTGCTACAGGCGCACCTGTGCTTGATGGCGCAGGCCAAACAGGCAGCACGCTGAACACCAGAGGCTGGACAGCATCAACCGCAGGTATTTTGCAAGCTGGTGATTTTATTCAAATTGGTGATGAGCTTAAACGTGTGGTGAGTAATGTAAATAGTAATGCCAGTGGTGAGGCAGAGGTGAACATTACGCCACCTCTGCGTGGTACCTTTGCAGATGGCGTAGGTATTCAAGTTTCAAACACTGGCGCACTCATGCGATTGGTCGATAATAACCAAGCCCGTTATGAGAGCGGGGCAGATGGTACGGTAACCATTCGTTTGAGTGCTGTGGAAGTCTTTTAAATTAAAGCCCTCTTGGGGGCTTTGTTTTTTGTATTCAACATTGACCTCTGCTTTGAAAACACGTATAAAACAGGCACATTTCTATCTTGTTTTAATGTTTTCTACGGAGGTTCGCTATGAGAGCGATTCTGTACTGGTATGCACGTGGGCTTGGTAAAGCCATGTGGTATATGTTGATTCCTTTTGCGATTCTGTTTGCTGGTATTACCTCAGAGCTACTGATGGTTTCTGGTGAACTTATGCAAGCTGCAACAGCGTGGGCAGATACATATTTGTATTGGCTTGCTGGTGGCGTGACTTTTTTGGGTGCTGTGGGTGTTGGCTCTTGGATTGCCCAAGGCTACCTCACAAAACCCAGTAACGCGCCTTTGCCGCCTTACTATGAAAAGAACGCCATTCTGGCCATTGTGCCCATTATCCTTCCTGTGCTTGGGTTTGCTCTGCTTGCGGATGCAACATCCACACATGGAAACTATATGTGGGTCATTGTGACTGGACTTGTTGCATTTGGCAGTTTGGGCGTTGGTATTCTTTTGGGGCTGTGGTTCAAGCGTGCTTTTCGTTCGGATTGGCAAGCTGAACACTTTGATGAACTGAAAGAAGAGACCGCTGAAGTGCTGCGTGTACAAGGCGCCTTTATGCCTCATGATATTGAGACGGCGTTTAAAGGCCGCACCTATGCCGAGGTGGCTGCCTTGAAAGGTCAGTGTCTGGTTATTAGTGATCTTACAGAGCGTCAAACAGATGCTTACAATACACTGATGAACACCATGAATGGTTACGGTGTGAATGTGTCTACGGGTGCAGCTTTTGCCAATAAAACAGCTGCAGAGCTGCTGGCTGAAGAAAAGGAGCGTAACCGTGAGTGAGAGTAAAATTGTGATGACACCACGTGTTCGTGAGCGTTTGAAGTCACGCTTGATTGAACTGGGCTATGGCGCACGCCACGACCTTATGAGTGCTATTGACCACGGGAATTGGGAAGAGCTGAATGAACTTCGCCGCTCTATTGAAGCACATGTGCTTGCTGCTGACGCAGCGCGCATCGCAAAACAAAGCATGAAGCAAGTGTTTGAGAAGCTTGAAACTAAGGAGCGTACGCGCTCTTAAAATCGACTTAAGAACACCCCTACGTTATGCGTGGGGGTGTTCTTTTATCTTCGCCTTGAATTCAGGAATATCACCACCATAATATAAGGAACGCAATAACCTTGCGTACCGTTTTTTGGACTGCCAGACACGAGGAGATATCTCATGGCACTTAAAACTTACCGCGCGATGATTCTGCCGGGAACTGAAATGTGGGAAATGGTTGATGAACGTAAAGTTCTCTCCAGAACCGCCATTCCCAGCAATGCCTTCGGGTTCTATTTTTTTGACGCCGATGAAGAGGCGATGGAAGAAGACCCGAGGACAGCAGAGCGCAGCAATGTCAGCGGGTGCACTTACGTCGGCGTCGTTCACAAGGTGACCGACATCCTGTGGGACATCTCGACTGATGAAATGAAGAAAGCTGTAGACGGTGCAGACACAGACAAATGTGTTGTGTGCCCTTACGGTGATGCAGCAATGATCTTGCCTTTCTTTGAAGGCAAGGACTCGGTGGCTGCTTACGCTTAGGGCCTTGCCCAATCGAAAACAAGAAACCACCCCGCATGGGGTGGTTTTGCTTTGTCGGTTATTTTTTATGGCTCTCCATCTTTTATTTTTGAAATTGTAAACTTCAAAAATAAAATTTGCCGCCATGTATGGTCTTGGTGCGCAAGTTTTTGAGCGCAAAGGCACAAAGTAGGGTAGGCTACAGTGTAGCCGTGCCTTTGCAAGATATACATAAAAACAGCAAGTGACAGGCAAATAGGCTGTGTACATGGCACAGTTTTTTTTATGGCCTATGAGAGTGCAAAACGCAGAGCTATCATCCCATAAATCTTATAAGCGGCGCTTAGGCACACGATCCACCCTACAAGTACGCCAGCAAAAAAGGCGAGGGGTGTACCGTAAATGCAGGCACAGATTAGGCCGCCAAATCCGCCACCTCCCCATTTTGCAAGAACAGACCAACCATGAAGGTTATAGGTCTGGCTATCAATGTAACGATAGAGGAACATCTCGAACTTGTAGCTGAATGCTTCGATGGTAAACCACACCATGGGGTAAGCCATAAGAGTGAGTGTCGCATAAAGCGGATGAAGCGAGATATAGAGCGTGATGACCATCCATAAATGCAGGATGATATTAAAGGGCGTATGGAGCCTTTTCCAAAGCATCCAAATCCAGATGTTGGGCATGGTGTTATATCCATATAAACGGGACAGAAAGTGAATGTACTTTATGTATAAAGGGGCGGGGTACTGAGTGTCAAAAAAGAAATGGAAAAACAAACACCCCGCAGTGTGCGGGGTGTTCAGTTATATCTTGCTTATGCAACCATACGTTTTGGCAGGGCGCTATCCATAAACTGCTGCGCCCAAAGCTCTACCGTAAGCAGAGAGAGGAGCGTATAAGCACCATCAACCTTGCCAGCTTTCGTGGCGTTAAACAGGTCTTCAATGCCGTTTACATCGTACCAGCCGCGTGTATGTGCTTTTTCACCCATAAGAATATCTCGTACCATGTCGGCGTTATCATCTACAATCCAGCTGCGCACAGGGGCACCAAAGCCAGCCTTAGAGCGGTAAAGAACTTGCTTTGGAAGTCTTGGCTCCATCGCTTTCTTCAGCATAATTTTGGCACGCTTACCGTTACACTTCTGGTTAATGGGTAGTTTGGATGCAAAAGTCAGAAGGCGTGGATCTAGGAAAGGTACACGAATCTCAACCCCTTCAGCCATACCGAGTTTATCTGTGTAATTCAGGTTATGGTCTGGGAGGAAGCCGTGCTGCTCCATAAATAGCATTTGGTTCAGAGGGTGATGGTTCTTAAGAGGAACAGTCTCACCAAGGCCGTCATGGCTGCTTGGCACAGACATGTTACGCACTTCGTTTAGGAACCCACCATTGTAGTTTGCAAACTCTTGCTTCATGTCATCGCTTAGGAGGCTGAGTGTCATGCCTGCTGGCGTGCTATGGAAGGCGCTAAGGAGTGCATCATGAATGTTATTACCAAGGATGTAGCGTAGGCGTTGAGCACGACGTTTCATAAAGCTTGGTGCTTGAATAAGGCCAAGGCCAGCTGAAAGTGTACCTTTAAGGCCTGACGGCATGCCGTCTAGGGCTTGCATCAATAGAATCGCTTGGTGACGACGGTATCCACTGAAGATGTCATCTCCACCAGTTCCGCTCATCAATACTTTAATGTTGTGCTCACGGGCCTTTTTAGAAATCGCTGCCACGTAAAGTGGAGCAGGGTCGGCCTGTGGCTCATCCAGAGCGTACACCATTTCACTCAGGTGCTTCATGCCGTCTGGTTCTGCAATGACGTTTTCAAGAATAGCACCTGTATGTTTTGCCACCATGCGGGCGTAAGCGCTGTCGTCACTAAAGCCTTCTTTCTTGTAGCGGCTATCTTCAAAGCCAATACAGAAAGTTTTAAGGGGGCGTTTGTCCTGTGCCATAACACTGGCAACAATGGCGCTACTATCTACACCACCTGAAAGGAATGCCCCAACAGGCACATCTGCAACCAGTTGGTCACGGACCACATCATCAAACAGGTCAAGCAGATGGACAGGCTTAATAGATTTATCGTAAACAGGTTGGCCTTTTTTATCCAACTCAGGAAGAGGTGGGCTGTACCACTGTTTTGTGCGCATACCTTCTTCGCTGTAGAGCATATAATGGCCGGGCAGAAGTTTCTTCACGTCTTTAAACATTGTGTCTTCACCAGCGCTCCATAGGTATGTGAGGCTGTTGAACATCGCTGTTGGGTTCATAGTGCGTGGTAGCTCTTCATGTTGAAGAAGCGCTTTCATTTCACTAGCAAATAGGAGGCCTTTTTCACAAAGGGCATAGTAAAGTGGTTTAATACCAAGGTGGTCACGGGCCACAAACAGAGTTTGGTCTTTTCTATCCCAAATGGCGAATGAGAAGATACCATTCAGCTTGCCGAGCATGTTCGGGCCGTAGCTATCGTAAAGAGGGCCCAAAATAGCGGTATCAGAGTTTTCATTAAATTGGTAACCGCGGCGTTTGAGATCAGCCGCAAGAGAACGGTAGTTATAAATTTCACCGTTGAACACGACAACGTAACGGTTACGTACGGCACTCATTGGCTGTGCTGCCGCGTCGCTGAGGTCAATAATAGACAGGCGACGGTGGCCAAGGCCAACACCTTGCATGCCATCAATCCAGTGGCCTTCACCATCAGGCCCGCGGTGGGCAATGGCATCTGTCATGTTTTTGAGTAGTGCTGGCTCAAACGAGCCTACAAATCCAGCGAGTCCGCACATATACTTTTTATTCTTCCTTCTCGAAATATTCCCTGAGTTTCATCCTAGCAAACTTCCCAGAAACCTTCTAGGTTTTTGTCGTCAAAAGAATGTGTATACATGGTGTTTTTTGATAGGATGAAGCCAAATTGCATCTCTTGTTTTTTTGCTTCACTTGAAAGTTTATGTCGTCGTTGCTGCTGCCGTTAGCGGTACACATAAACAGGCAGGAAAGAAAAGTGCAGCCTTTTTTGGTGCTGGATATACAAAAATGCCCCTTGAAGAAGGGGCATTTTCAATCGTTTAGCAAGGAAACTTAATCTTGAAGTTCTTGCTTGGCAGCTTGGGCGCGTTCACGCACTGCTTGGCGTGCTTGTGTGGCGCTTTGCTGAATGGACTGACGCGTATCTGTGATGCGTTGGCCTACAGCATGGCGTGCCGATGTAACGCCTTGGCGTATGGATTGGCCAGCTGCAGCAGCACGTTTACTGACGCTTTGACGCGTGCCATTTGTATTGCCATAGACGGCTTGGCAAAACTCACGTGTCGCCTGAGACCCCGCGATCAGTTTTTTGATCAGTGGCTCTGGGTCTTGTGCGCTCAGGATGGGAGCCCAGCACGCAGCAACCGCACAGTACACCGCAATGGTGATGACGGTATTTGCATCCAGCAGGAATGCCAGAAGCAAGCAGACGATGAGACCGATGAAGCCCGCAGCAGCAGCTTTCAACAAGAAGATTTGCGCTGTGATAAACACAGCTTGCCAGCCTTTGGACACCTCAGCGATGTGCGGTAAGGTAAACATTTTCTTGATCTTGGGGACATTCCGTTTGGTCACCCAGCTGGACATGGCCAGCAAAGTGAGAACCGGGAAAATGGCCCACGCGCCAACGGCAAGGGTGAAGTAGATAGATGCGATCGTCATGGCAGTTGCTACGGCATAACCGAGCGCATGCAGCGGCTTGTCGAGTGTGTAATCCAGAAGGATCCACCCAAGGCCAGCAGGGGACGTATTCAGTTTAATGGACATGAAAACCTCATAGTGAAAGGAACGGAAGAGTTGTGACAAAGATGACATGGGGGCTGAGTACCTTTCTGTCAAGGGGACAAAGCCACCTTTCATGAAGGTGGCTTTGCTGTATCTCGTGTTATTCGTTCTCGCCGCCGCGCCATTTATTCAATAGGCCGGCTGCGCCATCCGCGATGCCATCTGCAATGTTGCCAGCTTGGTCACGGAAGCTTTCCGGTACCGTGGGGCGCCATGCGTGGCCTGTGGCTTCAAGCGCAATCAGAATGTTGGCTTGTGCGTAGTCAGGCATTTCTTGAAAGCGTTCGCAGTTTTGGCTAAGGCTTTGTGCAAATCTATAGTTGCCTGCCATAGAGATATGACAGACTTGCTCTGTCACAGTGTTGATGCTAATGACGGTAGAGATCAGATAGTTACGATCAGTTGTCAAAGCTTGAGATGTTTCATCCAGAATGATGGTCTCAGCAGAAACAGCGCCAGCTGCAAGAGTCAGGGCCGAAGCCAGAAGCAGTTTTTTCATAGGAGTTCTCCGTGGTTAGGGAAAGGAAAAAGAGATGGTTGATAAAGTGTGTATACCATTGAAGGGCTGAGCTATCAAGCTTTTTCCAAAAGTAAACAGCCCTCACTTTGGGGCTGTTTATTTTTTGTTTTGGTTACTTCCATTCGTCTTGAGAAAAATCACCCGCACTTTCATCGTAAGCAAAGAATTCTTTGAGCGGCACAGTCATTGGGTCCATACCCCATAGGAAGCGTGTATCAATGAGATCGTCGCCACTTTTATGAATGATTTGCGGCACACCATCTACGAGAGGGAAGGTCAGGGGGCGACCGTTCACATGCTTACGATGAATTTCACTTGGTGTGGTTTCTATTTCTAGGACTTGCAGATTGTCTTGCTCCAAAAAGGCATCAATACGGTTTTTAATATGGGTCTTTTTGCCTTCTCCGTAAAAGACTTCTGGGTCAGCGGGGCCGCGCCTGTCACTAAACATGTGAGTGAGGGCAAAGAGGTCTACATCAAGGGCGAGGTCCTTACCTTCTTGGCCAGTAACGGCCATACCGTCCTGTGTCCAGAACGTAGTGTGTTTGGTGATTTTTACCACGTCTTCAGTAAGGCAGCTGACAAAGTTAAACTCAGGCATGCGCTGTTTAAACAGTGTAAAGCCTTCAAGTTGAGCGGTTTCACTGCTATCAATCATGTGTTTTCCGCCACCTTTAACAAGGCCTGTAATATAGCCTTCATACTTAGGGTTTGTGAGAGGCACTTTAATAATAAAGCGTTTGCGAGAGAGAGTTTGAGTTTGGGCATTCATTGTTTTTCTCCTGTTATTTATATGTTTGATTGATGTTGGTTGATGAGGGAGAGGGCGTCTCTGAGCCTTGTGTATGGGAGGATTTCCTCCTTTACGCGGCTGAGAATATCTCTTGGGAAAGGTTTTTTGTTTTGGTGCATGAGCCAGTTTTCACAAGCGCGCTCAATGGCCCAGTTTGGGTAAGGGGCAAGTACACTGAGCCAGTCACTAAACACGGCGCTGTGGAGTTTTTCTGGCAGCGGCGTAATAAAGAAATGAGCCAGTAGGGCCATAATGCGGCCCATGGTGCGCTCAGGTTCACCTTCAGTAAGAGACTCATTTGTTTTGTTCAGGCACTCCTCTAAGGTGTGCCAGTCTTGTTCTGTCATGACTTGCGCCACGCTCATGGCACTGAGTTGAGATTTATCTTGGCCTGTCATATCATACACCTCGTGTACGTTTATAAACCGCATCACAGGCACCGGAAGTCCATGCGTGAGTGACGCTCTGCATGGCGGTGTGCTTCGGTTTTGGGTGAGGGGTTGTGTCATGGTTCTCCTCCGTTTTGTTCCAACGTTTTAGGGCGTTTTTGCGCGCGGCAGCGCTTTTGCTTGCACGCTTTCCAATTTCAATCATCAGGCGTGGGTGGTGCCATGCTGTGTCTGTCACTGTAAAAAGAGGTTCTAGAGTGGGGCGGACTTTGCTCCACTGGCTTTGCGTGCAGCTGGCCATAAAGGCGAGGCGCTTGTTACTGCTTGGCAGGCCGTCTTCACCGCGAACCCAGTGGGCCATAAGTAGCAACATGTAAGCGCCATGCTCTTGAGCATTAAAATGGCGGGTCTCGCGGAGGTAATCTCCAACATAAAGCGGCATCCAAATGGTGAGGTTGTTATTGTTCATTGCAGAGCGTCTCCTCAGGCATTACGAGCGCAAGTGCGCGAGCTAAATTGCTCTGTCCTGAGCAATTTTGAGCGGGCGGAGCCCAAGACATACGTTTTGAGCGCAAGAGAAAAAGATCTAAGCGCGTATGCGAAGCTATATGTGAAAAAGCTATGTTAAAGGAGCACTCTATACCTCTAACACTGCTCAACAAAAAAACACCCCCGGTCTGCAAAGCAGACGGGAGGTGCGAATCGATTAAAAGACCAGTCCAAAGGCCCAAGGCGAGGCTGCCATTGTGGCTGCGGTAAACAACACGGTGACAGTGACCTTGAGGAATTGTCCTTGGTCCCACTCGTTGACTTTTGGCCAAACGACGTAGCGTGCAAAGATGTAGGTCAGCAGTGCCATGGCGCTTGTCATCATAGTGGGGCCAATCTGTTCGTGCAGAGTTGTGGAAACCGAGACAAACAAACCCAAAATAGCGATGATTGGCAGAATGATGCAGGACAGCAGCAGGTTGGTGCTGTTGGTTTTCATGGCGTTGATAAAGCCAAAAACGGCGCCCAAAATGCTGGGCAGAAACAAAACGCCAACCACAAGCAGGAACATCAGCGCGAGTTCCCATCCTTCGTAAAACATAAGCATAGGAATAAATCCTTCTATGAATAGCAGGTGTGAAAGAAGAGAAGAGAAGGGCGCCTAGGCGTCCTCTTCTTCGGCGGAAGATCTGGTTTGCTTGAAGCCCATTACGGCAAAGTAAACAACCAAAAGAATGGATGTTGCAAACCAAAGGGTCATGGGTAGTGCGAGAACCAGACAGAGACTCTTCAGGATCAGCAATGACGTATTCGGAAGGATGCCCAACTTGACAATGATGGGGAATTTTTCCAGAAAACGTGTGATTTTGACACTGTATTTTGCCATGATTCCGTGAATGAGCAAGGCGTTGAACGCGAGAGCCAGTGGATGCTGGAGCAGCGCAATTGCCATGCTTTGCGGAAAGAAGGCGCCTGAAATAACCACGGTCACAACAACCACTGTGAACAGAATGAGGATCAGTCGTCCACGGTGCTTGAGCCGGTTGTAGGCAAGGGTATATGCCATGCAAACGCCCATAAACCCAAGAATGTTGAGGGCTGCGGAAAAGGTAAGCAAGCTTAGCCAAGTCCAGACCTCGAGTATGTACTCCCACATAGGGAACCTCTTGAGCTAGAAAAGAGAAGAGAAAGATATTTGTATCAGGACAGTATACATTTTTTGCTTCAGAAGGCAAGTGCATGGGCTTATTCCTTCTCTTTAATTTCAAAATCATGCAAATGACACAAAAGATGTGTGTGGGGTGTCTGTGCGATATCTTGCAAATTTAAAATATTTAGCACATTGCTTTTTCTTGATGATTCAAGGTTTCTAACCATGTAAGCCTTGCTTTGCGGATAGCTCACCCACCATGAGCAGGTGTTATTTATGGCCTGTCCGATATATGTAAGGCCTGTAAAGAAACTGAGGGATTCTGCGGTCCATGAGAGATCGTCAGGGGCAGAAAGGGCAGGCTTCTCCTGAAAAGAAGCGAAATTCAGAGAAAAATCTTGCCTGTTTACTAACATATTTTGTATTCTAAACACATATTTTGTTGCTATGCCCCTTGTAAGAGCGACCAATAATAACAATATGTGTGTATAAAGCGCTAAAGTGTGTGTATTTGCAACGGAAATATTTTTCGTGTGCAGGGTTCACACTTTAGGATTTGAAGTTAAGTTGTTTAATTTCAATGGTTTGTGCTTATGCATAATTATGGAATTTTTTGAGATGCAAACACCAGAACAATCAATTACAGCCAGACTGAAGGCACTGAGAACCTCACTTGGACTGACCCAAGCGCAAATGGCTGCACGCCTTGGTTATAGAAGCTATAGAAGTTGGCAAGAGTTTGAGAGCGGCAATAGAACCCCCACATTTGATGTGCTTGAAGCATTGTTTAAAAATGGCTTTAGTGTGGATTGGATTCTATGCGGGCAGGGGCCAATGCTGAGTGCGGATAGAGGTGTAGGCATTGATCATCAACTTCTTGTAGATGCACTGCGTGATGTGAAGGAAGAGACTGTTGTGCAGAAGGTGTCTCTTTCACCTGAAAAAGAAGCAGATATTGTGGCAGAAATTTATATGGATGCCCTTGAAGAGCAAGCCAGCGCGGCACCTGAAGCGCCACTCGAAGTGAACCACCAAAATGTGGTGCGCTTTGTAAGGTTTAGTAAATAGCAAAAAACCCCGCAACTGCGGGGTTTTTTAGGGTCGATTGAGTTAGCGCGCGGCTTTGTAAAAGCTTACAAAGGCTTGGTAGTCTTTGCTGGCTTTCAGCTTTTGGCGCACTTCGCTCGACAGAGTCTGGTCATCTTTGAACTTCTGAAACAGAGCATAACCACGCACAACAGAGCGTTGCTTGTCTTGGTTCATGAGGTCAAAAAGGGCCAGCATATCTCTGGTTTCGTTTGCATTAAAGTGAGGCGCATCTTTGATGTCCTGTTTAAACGCAGCGATACGCTCGGCGTACCGGTCGCAGCGGCTGCAATTATTGGGATCGCAATTGTCACCCATTGGATACCTCCGTTGGAAAGAGTTTAGAAGTGTGTGTGCGGATCATTCGGATCCCACGGTTCGTATGTGGGCAAGTTTTGCCGTACCAATGGCTTGAGAAATGCTTCCATATCTTGGAGCATGATGTAATCCTCTTGCCAAGCTTGTAGCATAGCTCTGTTGCGCAAAGCAGCAGGCTTACTTTTGAGTTCTGAAAGCATGCCGATTGCAGCAGTGGCCTCATAGTTGAGGAATGACAGAACAGCATCAATATGCTTACCAGGAAACAGCGTTTGGCACATAGCAATAGGCGTGCCTTGTGCTTTTTTGTAGCGTTGATATGACCCTGACATATTACGGATCATGAGGGGGAAAGACGCGTCGCCATCCAGCTTTTGTAGGCGATAGATGGGAAAGGCGCGATTTAGATTTTCGAGCTCGCGGCGTGCATCATCATTGAGTCCATCGGCAGAGCGAGGGAGTTGTGACATGAAGGGAACCTCCACAGAAAACGTTAGGGAAAGATTGGTATTCGTATCCCTTATGTTACCTGTTAAAGGTTAAGCAGTGCAAGTCCTAAAAGAAGAGTGATACAAACCACCGGAATGATAATAAAGTTCATCACCAGTTTTTTGTCTTCTGATTTAAAGAGCCCCCAAGAGAGCTCTTTTTTCAAATCTGTATCTTTTTTGTTTTTATTATTCAAAAGAATAGTCCTTATAGAAGGGGGTTATTTTGCGTAGCCCATTTTGCTTTCAACAAGAGAGCACATCATGTGTAGTGCAGTTGTGTGCGTTTCTTGAATGTGCATCGTTGTTTTATCTTCAACGTGGAAAGCAATGTCAGAAGTATCGCGAACGATCCCACCGTTTTTACCCGTCAGGCCAATCACAGTGATGCCTTTCTTCTTGGCAGCTTCAATGGCTTTCACAACGTTCGGGCTTGTGCCACTTGTAGAGATTGCAAACAGAACATCACCCTTGTTACCAAGGCCTTCAATCTGGCGGCTGAACACAAAGTCGTAACCGTAGTCGTTACCACAAGCTGTCACAGCACTTGTATCTGTGTTAAGGGCAATTGCAGGAAGAGAAGGGCGGTCATCTACAAAACGAATCACGAACTCAGCGCTAAAGTGTTGCGCGTCAGCGGCGCTACCACCGTTACCACAGAACATAAGCTTGTTGCCGTTTTCAAAGGCAGCAACACAAGCGTCAGCCATAGCTTCAATTGTGTCTGTGTTGTTCTTAATCGTTGTTTCTACAGTCTCTAGGTGGTTGCCTAGCATTTGTAGAATACGTCTTTCGTAAATAGACGTAACTTGAGCGGTATTTGTTGCAGTCATGTTGAGACCTTATCCTTATTACCCGTTTAAATCAGAAAAGTAGTATACAGTTTTTTCCTTGTCTGTAAACAGCTTATTTGGAGTGTATCAAAGGAAGTTGATTTTTTCTCATAAAAAGTGAATTTTATGCCTTGAAAATGGCATCTTGAATCACCATACCTTTATATACGGACACTGTGTGTACCGTTTTACCGTGAAATTCCTCTTGTGAAGGGGGAACAAGGGTTAGAATCCAGAACTCGTGAGTGCATTTCCTCCCGATTCGCACGAACTAGAGTTCGGATGACCCGCAGGGGTGCTTTAGTAGAAGGCGCGTTGCCTCCTCCTCCCTGTGACGTGACTCCTAAAGCACCCCTGAGGGGAAGAGATTTTTCAAGATCCCTCCCTGAACTAGGCCTCCCTTCGGGGAGGCCTTTTTTTATGTCCGGCCCTTGACTGAGACCAGATACATCCCATACCCTGTTTATATATCGTAATCTATGTTCGTCCCATTTTTCCCTGAAAGGAGACTGTTATGGCTGTTGTAAAAGCAGCTCAAGACACTTTGGCGATTGTGGCTGCAGAGAGTGTTGCCCGCTACCGGGTTGTGCTTCATTCCTATATGCAGGGGCGCATCTTTGTAGATGCTCCCAAGACGCATGTGGAAATTCGTATGGCCACGTATGCACTGAACCGTTATATCGCTTTTGGTGGTGACCCTAAGCTGTTTGTTGATGTCATCAGCAACGGCCAAGGCGTGAAAATTGTGCGTAAAGCTGCAAAGCATAACAAGAAAGCGCATGCTGAAAACTTGGAGCGTTTGGGTTCTTTGCCTGAACCTTCTTTTGATGCAGAGGCAACACTTGCAGGGCTCATTGCTTACTATGAACTCATCGAAGAGTTCTGTGCTGAGCTGTTTACTGGTATTGTCAGTGAGTCTCTCTCAAACTTGCAAGATGATGCACAAAATGCTGTTGAAAAAGCGCAAGAAAGCATGGTGGCAGCGTTCAAGCAAGATGCAACACCGTGTTTGGAGAGCTATGAAGTCTGTGAGCAAGACGCTCAGGTTGCCATCACAGCGTTGAAGCAAGTTGCAGGTCGCCTGAAAGACGGTGAAGTGCCAACACGTGAGTATCCTTTGTCTGAAGAGCGTTGGGCACAAGCCGAAGAAATGGCCAGCCAAATGCAAGACATGTATGGTCAGTACCACAAGCAACTACGTGGCGGTGATGCCAGTGAATATAGCAAACCGCGTTTGGAGGCTCTGCGGAGCTTCTGCTTTATGTTGGTGGCTTTGTTCAATGTGCGTAAAGTGCACCCTGGTGCATCTACCAAAAGCTAACAAGCTGAATCGAAATAAGAAAGCCGCCCTACGGGGCGGTTTTCATTTGACGGGAAAGGGTGGTTTGTATACGTTGTGGGTGTTCTTACATCTGTTCTTCTTTTTTCTCATCAACTTGCGAGGTCTTGCTATGCAGACGATTGATTACCTGATGATCTTCACAAACACTTTCCTGTACGCTCTGTTTGCCTATATGAGCTGGCAGCTCTGGCACACCAAAGTGTCTGAGGTGATGATGCACATTCTGCGTATCACATGCCTTTTCGGCTACGCAATGCTCGGTTATATCTTTTGGGATATGTCTTTCCAGCAGTTTGGCGCAGCAACGGCTATTATCCCGCTGGCCCTAACATTGCCTGTTACGATGATGTACCACAAGTTTGTGCATCCGCACATGGTGTAAATCGATTTTGAACCATCCCCAACTCGGGGGTGGTTTTTTTGTGGGGTAGGGGGTATGATGGCGCCATGACACAAAATATCGCTATTATTATCCCTGCACGCTTTGGCTCTACAAGGCTACCAGGTAAGCCTCTTAAACTCATTGCGGGCCAGAGCATGCTCTCTCGCGTAATTGATATCGCAACAGATGCAGCGGAAGGTCTCTCTCATGTACAGGTTGCTGTGGCAACAGACCATGAAGATATTATCGCCCATGCTGAAGCTTGTGGCGCTGAAGCGATTATGACAGATGATACCTGCAAAACAGGAAGTGACCGCGTACTCCAAGCGGCCCTCAAAATGAAGGTACAGCCTGATATTGTTATTAACTTACAAGGTGATGCACCGTTTACACCAGCTGACTTTGTGCGTAGCGTGATTGATGTTTTCCGTGATAACCCAGAAGCTGACGTGGCAACGCCTGTTGTAAACCTTACTTGGGACGCACTGGATAACCTGCGTGAACAGAAAAAGACCACACCTTACAGCGGTACAACATGTGTAATGGGCAAAAACGGCAAAGCCAAATGGTTCAGTAAGCACATTATTCCAGCCATCCGTAAGGAAGAAAAACTCCGCGTAAATACCGAATTTAGCCCCGTGTATCGTCATATTGGCTTGTACGGGTACCGTTTAGACGCCCTTAAAAAGTTTGTGACCCTTCCTGAGGGGCACTTTGAAGCCCTAGAAGGTCTAGAGCAACTCCGCTTTCTTGAGAATGACATTGAGATTTACACAACAACGGTAGATTACGAAGGCCGCCCCGCTATGAACGGTGTGGATAGCCCTGAAGATCTTGCACGTGCAGAGGCTTTACTTAAATCCGCTTAAGGGTTGTAAAAGGCTCTATCATCCCTATAATCCAGATATAACCAGAAAGGGCGATCTTTGCTCTTTCTTTATCTGTGTTTACTTTTCCCTAAACGAAGGAGATGTTCTATGAGCTTGTTTGTTTATAGTTCGTTCAAATGGATGAATGATCCGCAGGTGGATTTTGATGCGATCAAAACCGCTGATGCTGCTGAATTTACAGGTGCTTTGCTGGGGGCTTTTGTCGCTCAGCATCATCCGTACAAAACAGCAATTGAGTTGCCTTACCAGTTCCCTTTTGCCGAGGCTTTGGCAAAAGGCGTTGTTGGCTGGCTGTCCAAGTATGGTGATTCCAATGAGCAATATGGTGTTGGTATGTGGGAAAAAGATGTTCCCACTTTCCAAGCCGCCGCACGCGATAAAAACTTTTTGGCCCTGCCTAAAAGTTAAGGGGAAGGGCTTCTGCCCTTTCCATCCTTCTCTTACTCTCACGAGGTTCTAAATGTTGAAAGACCGACTCCAAGTCACCACTGATGCAAGTGACTCCACCCCCGTTCAAGTTTCCATTGGAGACTTGAGCACACCTGAAAAGGCGCGCGCTGCTGGCGTGCGTACGGCCAAGAAATTGGCCCAAAAGACCGGCAAGTATGCTCTGTGCATGTCCCCAAAGGCCAAAAATGTGCATGAATTTGCCATTGGGTTTGGCCAAGGTGTTCCTGCATTTTCCATGAAATCTGATGCAGCCGTGATAACGGTCAGCGTGCCAGATGCGCATGTGGACGTGTTCCAAGCCGCAGCGCTTGGCATTGCAAAAGCGCGTCAGTTGGTAGTTGCTCCGGCAAATATTGCGACGCCAAGCGGCATTGCCAATCAAATTGAACGCGTCACTCAAGGCAACTCTGCCTTTAGCAGACGCGGCTACCATCTACAGAAGAACAACTTCACCGAGGTGATTGGCCGCAGCAGTGAAAACACGCCGCAGCTGGTGACAGTGCTTTACAAAGGCAATGATGACTCTGACGAGCTTGACCTAGGTCTGGCTTTTAAGGGCTGTACGTTTGACTCTGGCGGCATGAACATGAAACCTTCCGCATCTGTTTCCAAGATGAAGAAGGACATGGGCGCAGCTGCTTTGGGTGTTGGCCTGTTGAAATGGCTGAGCATTGCAAAGCCGAAGGTGAACGTTGTACTGGGTTTCAGCATGGCTGAAAACGCAGTGAGCTCCACCGCCATGCGGACGGGTGACATTTACCCGTTCAAAGGCAAGAGCGTTGAAATCACCAACACTGATGCCGAGGGCCGTTTGCTTTTGGCGGATGCCATGCTGGCCATGTCCACGCAGTATCCAGAGGCACCGAATGCATTGATTGCACTGGGTACTCTGACGGCGCTGGGTAAATCCGTGTTTGGCGGTAGCCGTATCCCGCTGTGGGCTGGCGCAGGTGACTGTGACAGCGCAACAGAGTTTGCTGGTGACACCAGCGGTGACCTTGTTTGGTCGCTGCCGTTGGATGATCTGTTCTATAAGAACATCCAAAGCTCGCAGATTGCTGACTATGTCAACAGTGTGTCGGGCAAGGGTGCAGCCAGTGGTGTTGCGGCGGTGTTCCTGCATGAAATGGCCAAACTTTGCTACGGTGAAGAGATTGACTTCAGTATGCTGGATATCTCCAGCTCTGCCATGGGCGGCGACGGCGTGTGTAACTACGCTGGTGAAGCTGTTCACCCGCAAGATGCATCTGGCGCATGCCTGAATCTTTTGATTCACCGCATTCTTCAGGATGCTGCATAAACGAAAAAAATACCCCGCCGTTTGGCGGGGTATTTTTTTATCGATTTAGCTGAGAGGTACTAAGTGGATAATGCTTTCAAGCATTTCACGTGTGGTGTCATCAGGGCTGCTAGACATGGCGTCATGCAAGCCTTTGTAAAACTTGCCCAGTTCTTCTTGGTGCTCTTTGTTCATGAGCGTTTCCAAAAAGTCCGCGGTCTCCTTGGTGGGAGCGGGGCCAACATGTTTGGCATCCTTGTTACGGGAGGCTTCAATGCGCAGGCCGCCAATGGCGCTGTTTTGGTTTACGTAGAAGGTTTGCCCATCCAGCTCAAAGCTGACAGTTTTGCTGTCGCCAGCTGTTTTGTAAGCATGGTCCAAAGCCATCATGGTGCGCATTACGCCTTCTTGGCTCAAAATGCGTTCAGGGATGGTAATGGCTTCTGCCTCGGGCGGGTAGGGTTCAGCCTCTTGTGCGGCGGCATCTTTACGCATGCCGTCGTACAGAGATTTGACAACCTGCTGAGACGACGACGGGCCAACAAATGCCACTTGGCCGTTGCCGTTCGTGTATTCCATAACAGATTGGATGGTGTTGGTTTTGTACGAAACAAAGAACACGCAGCCTTTGTACGTAAACCAGAAGATGCTGCCAGAGATGGCTGCTTGTGCCTTGGTGAGAGCATAGTCAAGCCGCAGCTTAAGCAAATCTTCCGGTGCAGTTTCATCTGTCAGGCTGACATCAAACAGCGGGCAATTGCTGTCAGGTGCGGATGCGTCTTCCAGATGAAAAAGTTGAATGGGAATATCAAGCATGTGAAGTTCCTTGGGAGCGTGGCGCAGGATTGAAAATGGAATGCTCGGCGAGCGTTTCAATCATGCGAATGGATGTTGCCTCTGCACAGGACTGCCGGTTGTTATAGGCATGTGAGAGGTGGTGAAGGTAGGTGTTTTGAGCCCTTTCATTATATGAAGGGTAAGGGCCAATGGCGCGCAGCGTATTGCCAGCGCTGTCACCTTGCAGGTATTCAGCCATGAGCTTGTCAGGTGTGCTGTCCTCTTTCAGTACAAAAGTGGTGCCGAAAAAAGTAAAGCAGCAGTAGTGGACAAAGTCAGCGTCTTGGCTGTTGCAGGTTTGGGCGTCAAGGGATGCATAAATTAGCCTCCCTTTGAGCTCTTCATGGTAGCGCATGCGCGCCTCATGAGTTTCAGGGAAGGGTTTATCTTCAGGGGTGTAGCAGAGATCTGCGAACACATAGAAGAGAGGTTTATGCATAGACTGGACATACCTGTAGTTAGGGAAACAAGGGAAGAAAGGTTGTATATATGCATAGTTATATAGGAGAGTTTATTTTAGATGCAACAAAAACACCCCAAATGAGGGGTGTTTTTTGATGAAGCTTTGGTTAGTCCGCGAGACTAAACTCTTGGCTTAGACCTTCTTCATGGTCCATATCTGCAAATTGCTCTGCGCGTTCCATTGTCATGGTTTGTCGTGCATCATCGCGCAAAGCTTCAAAGTCTGGAGAGTCATTAATTTGGAGTTCACCTTGTGTAAGGTACTCTTCAGCAATGTCATAATTTTTTTGATCGAGTGCAGGATCTGCACCTCTATCAAATTCTGAGCGGTCGTCTTCTAGGCAGAGCATATCTACGCCGTCTTCTCTTTGGAAGTACATTGTACCGTCTACATCTCTAGAAACAGCGCCACCTTTTTCAGCGAAATCTTCTAGGTATTGCTCAATGTCATTATGTTTATTTAAATCCATGGTTACCCTCCATGTGACAGTTTGAATTGTCACCACATTTAACTTATCCCTGTTAACCACTTTTGTGGTCCCTATGCTTTGTATGGGGGTGGCTTCAAGCGTTTTCAAGTGGGGGATGACAAAAAAATGACAGGTAAGGGTGTCAGCAAGGTTGAAGTGTCATTAATGCGATGAACTATAGATGTGTATACAGTGCCGTTTAATAAATATAAAACTTGCTAAATGAGATAAAAAAATAGAGAAGAGGAAAGCGAAAATGTCAGCCCATGTATTACCCTTTACAGATGATTTAGAGACTTTGCCGTATCAGGCGTTTCTAAAACTATCTAGGCCAGATGATAGTTATCTGTTGTTTGAATGTGACCATGAAAACTTAACAGTAGATATTATGTTAATCAACGCGTCACGTGCAGAAGAGATGATGGATTCAATGAGTTGCATGCTCAGTACCGCAGATGCCATTGCACTGCTGCGAACCGCAAAGCACCAAGACTACCTGCTTGAGATTGTAGAAAGTCCTGATCACCACTTTGAGGCGGTGCCAGAAGCGCTCAGCCAGCTTGGTGCTTGGTAGAAAAAAATAAGAGAACTGCCTTTTTGTAATTTTGCTCGCTTATGTATTATCAATACACTGCGCTTACAATTTAGCAAAAATTCAGTACTTATTTTTTCCTAAAGGTGTTTTTCATATGCCAATATTCAACATTTATTATAAATAACAAAAGCCCCCAAATAGGGGGCTTTTACTTGAGTATGTCTTATGGTGCAGAGGTTCTAAAGTTAGAACCATCAACAGATGATGTTGTATCCATACGGTAAAGCTCCGTCACTTCAGCATCACCAAGGGCGCGATCATAAAAACGTACCTCTCTGATGTAGTAGTCATTGGTTGTAGGCTGTCCAAGCTCTCCGATGCGGACAGGGAGGTCATTCCTATGGGTAATGCCAGCTTCAACGCGGTCAACCCAACCAGAGGCATTCACCGAAGCCCGGTAAGTTGTGCCATCATACGTACCTGTGATCAGGTTCATCTGCCCAGCTGCAAACGTACCATTTGCTGTTATGGCAGTTCTTTGCGCGCCGCCTGTTTGAACACCCCATGTACCAAATATTAGACGTCCTGCTCCATTCACAAATAAGTTCCATGAGTTAGGGTTGGCACCAGCGTTCCAATTGTTTGAAACATGGTCATACCAGTTTACAAGGTTAGGCTGTTCAACCCATGTCATAATTGTCATATCTGACGTTGGTAGGTGGCTGGCATCATCAATTGAAATATGATCATTTTGAGCATCAAGTTGTAGACATTCAGAACCACCACAGGCTTCTACATCTGCTGCGGAAAGCCCGCCAGCGAGTGTGTTCGCATCCCCTGAAACACGGTCATAAGCAGCACTGCTAATCCATGAGCTGCTCAGCACGTGATGACTTACAAGTCCATCATGTATTGGCGCACCATAATAAATTTGAGGGTTAATGCCAATGTTCGGTGCGTCTTCATCAGCACCTGTGGCTTGGCCCCACCAGTTGTTTTGTGCGCTCAGTGTACGGCCATCATACTCAATGGCAAGGTCTTCCATGGTGTTACCAGCCAGGGTGTTGAGACCAAGTGAATTTTGAGATCCACCACCAAGGTCCACATCAAAAGTGCTGCCCGTATCATCATAAATGGCAATTCCGTGCTGGGTGTTTCCTGCTGCAACTGTGCCTTCAATTTTTACAGAGGCCGCACCATCATTCAGGCCGTGTACGTAAATACCATGCCTATTGCCTGAAACAGTGACGTTTTCAATTTCTACATTTTGTGCACTGGCGCCAGCACCATCTGCTTCGACCAAAATACCGTCACGTGTTGCGCCTGTTACGTTTAGGCCTGAGACACGTACATTATCAGCACTAATGGTAATCCCGTCGCTATTGGCGTTCATGTTTGTAAGAGTAGGGGCTACCGTTGCAGCAATAAGAACATTGCTGTTTGGTGTAAAGCCATTTTCTGTGCTGTAAATATCTGCATTAAAGGTTAGGTCTGAGCCTGCACCAATCAGTTGGAGGCCAGCAAGGTCGAGTGTAATGCCTTGGTTTTGACCTGCGGTCCCTGCACCTGTGTGTACATAAATAATGGTATGTGCTGAGGCTGCTGCTCTGGCATCTGCAAGCGTGTTAAATGGAGTTTCAACACTCCCATCACCACCTGCTGCGGCTGTGTTATCTACATGAAGAATTTCCTGCGCTGTACCTGTTTGGTCATTAATAAGGGCTGTTGCCACGCCACTCTCAATAACGGTTGTACCTGCGACAATGTCAATATCACGCTCAGGACTATCATCTAGGCGTGCGTAGAGGCCTTTACTGCGGTAGCTCTGTTTGTTTTTGAATGGAAAGCGCAAAGTCGCCTCAAGAAAACCTTGATCACCGCGCTGGTCATCTTTTTGGTAAATGGTGCCAATTTGGAAGTCTGGGGTAATGGCAAGCTCTGTACGAGTACGCCATCCCGCTGTTTTTTCTGCGTTGGCACTATCAAAGTAGTACAGGCCACCATATACACGGAAGCTATCAGTATTCTTTCTGATCCAGTCAGATTTGTAACCAAGCTCGTAACCAGCTTCAATATCAAGACCATATTGTGGCTCTTCTTGAATGAGACCAGGCGTATTAACACTGATGCCTGTACCAGCAAGCTGCGCGCCTGAAGATGTGCTTGTGACATGCCTTTGCTTTTTAGAAAAAGGCACGTAAGCGTTCATGCGGTAGTCCATAGACTCAGTCAACCATTCAGCGCCAAGTGTCATCTGCATAAAGTTAGAGCCAAGGTTGGTTTGACGGCGGTCAAGCCATGCATGTGCGCCTGCAACTCCTTTACCAAGGCCGTTGCAGCAGGTGATTTGCCTATAACCAATACCTGCGTTGAACTCACTGTTGTTCTTATCATCATCCATGAGGCGAATATCACCATAAACAACACGGTCGCCCGACTGTTGCAGCGGCACCCAAAACTCATTAAGGAGAATAGAGCGTTCATTACCGGCTTGCCAACTTACATCCGCACGTGGTTCCAGTGCGTCTTCAGCATAGAGATGGGCACTTGCCAGGATAGTAGATGTCAAAAGTAAAAATGTACGCATGGCGGCTATTATAGATTAAAGGTTGTAAAAGAAAACAAAAAAAGCCCCCTATTTTGGGGGCTTTTTATATCGTTCGATTTTACTGTCGTTTGTGTGCGGCAGCGCATGTGCCAAGCACAAATGCAAGCGGTGCTGACATAGCAATACCGAACGTGACAAGGAAGGTGATGCCTTGAATCAGCGCATAGGCACAGACCACGACACCAGCAAGAGACAGAATACCTGTTGTTTTGATTTGGCCTTTCATGGCTGCCGTTGCTTCTGTGATGTCTCCTTCAGAAACCGTCAGAAATACAAAGCCAGCAACAAATGCCATGATCACAGGGATAAGACCAAAAGCCACCAGAGGTCCCATAGTTTTAGCTGGCAACTGTGAGGCAATTGGTGTTTTTCAGGGCCACGGTGTAAAAGGACACCACAGCCAGAATAACCGCAGGAAGTAGCATCCAGAAAGATTCTGTCGCTATGATGGCACCGCAAATGAGAACGCCAACACTGCCAGCAGCAACTGTGCCATAAAGGCTAAATTTGTTGGCGATGCGTACTTGGCTGCTCAAATGGCGCATGGGGCGCTCAAGGGCAGTTGTAGCGTAACCACTGATACCAGAAAGAACAGCAATCATCACGAAGAGGAAGGGGGCAAGCATATTATTTCTCCTTGCTGAGGTGGAAGTTATAAACGTGCCGAAAGTTAAAGACGGCAACGCCGAGAGCAATAATGCTAAACAGCACAAAAGAGCCAACGGATAGGGTGAAGAGTGCTACGGGGAATTTAAATCCAAGCCAGACAAAAACAGCAATAAGTGCCGGATTTGCTACGTAATCCATCAAAGGGTTGGAGGAAGCTTTTTCAGGTTTAATGTTATAGATGAGCTCTGCCAGCAATGCGCTGATGAGATAAGCTGCACCTACGTACATCATCCCAAAAAGGATGAGAAGATAGATCATCTGTCGTCCTTTCAAAATTAGGGGAAAAGAGAAAAAGATTTGATCTGTATACATGTATAAGAAGTTTTGCGGAAAGAGGCAATAAAAAAGTGCTTGAAAAGCTTGTATCTTTTTAAGAAAGCCTATACCTAAGAGTGGATTCATATCTATGTCATTTTTCATAGCCTAGAGAGGTAAACGCTATGTCTTTGTGCCAACGTGTGAAAACTGCCATTTGCGGCCCTGACAAAACGAAGAGCAAGCCGCAAGGCCCAAAGCCAGGTGATCCCGGCTATAACCGCTATGACCACTGCGATCCGCTGACGCGCTCCTATGACAAAAACGTGCACGGCATTGACGTGAACAAAACCGATGATGAGCGTGCAGCACAGATGTACTGACACGAAAAAGAAAGCCCCCGCATGTGCGGGGGCTTTTCAGTTTAATCGATGGAGTCGTTCATCTCAGCGCGTTTGCGGCCAAAAATAAACGCCGCAATAGAGCACAAAGCAGCAGCGCCAGCATGAGGCATAGACATGCTTGCTGTAAAGAGCATTAGGACAATACAAAATGCGCCAATTAGGGCAAATGTAATGTGGTGCTGCTTTTCCATCTCAGGGCTGTACTCATTGTAAATACTCGGAACATAACTCATTGAGCCACAGGCAAGGGCCAGAACAACAATGAGTATCGTTAGGGCAGTCAACATTCGGGGCCTTTCAGATAGTTAGGAAAATAGGAAAAGTTAAAAAGATAAAATGCGTAGGAGGTTTTAGCGGAAGAGAGCCCGTTATGCAACAAAAAACATCCCCCGTTGGGGAGATGTTTTTATTTCGTGTTATGCGGTGCTGGATGAGGGCAGAATTTCCGGTTTGGGGAGCTTCTCGACATCGTCCACTTTGGTGACTCTCTCAAACGGTGAGAGAAATTGCACCTCAATAGCACGGGCTGCACCTTCTGTCATATCCTTTTGCAAGGTGATGGTGGGCATACCGCGACGCTTTTTGAAGTTGCTGATTTTTGAACCAGCTTGCCGTGCCGTTGCGTGAGGGCCAAACATGCCTTTGCCAATCAGCTCTTTGCTGAAGAAGCTAAAGTCAATGGCCTGCATGGCATCAACAAAGTTGTTGTTGCTGGGCGTGCTTTGGTGCAGTTCCAGTTTTCTCAACGTTTCTGCAATGCGCGTAATATCGATATCCATAAAGGCGGCGATACTCTCGATATAGGCAACTTGGCGTGCTCGGTCTGGAATATTACTTCCACCCAGCCACTGATAGAACACGTCATTATCGACGTTAAAATAGGCGGCAAACATTTCTGGCGACCAGTTGGTGTTTTGAACCAGAACCTGCAGCGTATTGGAGAAAAGAGTCTTTTCTTCCATGAACCCTTTGAGGGTATAGATGATTTGATGAATGCGCATAGGCTTTACTCATTTAAAAAAGAAAGGGATAACAGATCAGTTTGTCCCTTTTTTATAAAGATTTATAGGGTTTTGCAAGGGTTTTTCGGTTTTAAAAAAGTATCTGCTGAAGAACTAGGCAAAATTGTGAGCCCTTTACTGTGTCTAAAGGCAGATGTTTGGCCCAAATAAATGCCGCAGGCCGTTCCTTTAAGGGCAATGCAGCCACGTATAGGGGAAGAGACATGCCATATGGTTTGAATGGCTTCTGTAAAAGAGCGTGTATGTGTCTGATGAGCAAAGTAGGTAATGGCACTACGCTTAGAGTGATACTTGCCTTTATGCTCTAAGTAGGAATCCGTACCATACAGAGCATCTTGTATATGGCAAGCAAAGAGGAAGCAATCACTTGTACCCCATATAAACGGAAGGGTTCTATACTGTTCTAAAACCTCCCATGCCTGTACGTTCATATATTACGCACGGCCCCATAGGATGGTCTTCTCTGTGGCTTGGGCCACAAAGGCAAAGCCTTCATCAGCGGGAAATCGTGTTTTTTGACTTTCTGCATTAAAGCGCAGGGTACGTGGACGGCTCCAGTCAACAAGCCTGTTCTCTGCGGTAAGAGTCAAAATAGCTTGTTCCCCTAGGGTAAGGGTATGGGTATCAAGCCTGCCTCTAAAAATCAGGTGCGGGGTATCAACCAATGTACGGTTCTCATCTAAGTAGCCAATCCATACATGAACGGGTCTACCTTGGTGGGGCGCATGCATAGCTTGAGAGAGAAGGGTAGGGTCAATCCCTGCAAGGGTCATGGTAAGCCCTGAGGCGGCAAGGTCACCTTGTTCTTCAATACCACTGATACTGCCAAGCTGCCCTACACCGGTAAAGGTCTCTCCATGAAAGCTAAGGGTGCCTGTATCGCTATGGGCGTAAACAGGGTTGTCTGTATAGTCAATTTTCACAAAGATAACAGGGTGTACTGTTTTGCCTGATGTGGCTGCGGCATTATAGCTAGAGAGTGCGCGTGTCATAAGGGAGCCCTTCTTTAAGGTTTAGGGAGAGTATAGGAGGGGGAACATAAGGTGCGAAGAGGGGGGATACTTATTGGAAAAAATCACAGACTCCGCTACACTGCCCCTACGCCTATAAAAATATAAAAAGCGAAAACCCATATGAAACCCAAAAAAGCTTCTCCTAAAGTTCTTCTGATGTTTGCCTCTGTTGGTGTCCTAATGACCCAGTTCTGGACCATTACGATGCTACATCCTGAAGTGATGAATGAGTCAACGCTCGCCTTTATGGCTGCTTTTGTTGTGAGTGTTTGTATGTTGGTTATGCTACTGCCTTTTACCACGCAGGAAGAAGAGAAGCCGCATTTGTCTGATGAGAGTCTAAGTTATATCCCATCAGATGAGCCGATGATGCATGAGGCGTTTTATGAAGATTTTTACAACCTTTCTGAAAAGTTTAAGCAAGGCTTTATGAAGATAGACACATTGAAGAAAGAGCTTGATACACTCTTCCCAATGGTAAAAGGGCTTATGGATGAGCAAAAGGATTCTAAAGAAGCTTTTGGGAAGGTGAAGTTCTCATCTCAAGGGGTGCTTCATCTGGCAAAGAAGAATGCAAAAGCCACACGTGAAGCCCAAGGCGTTATGACACAAATGGAAGAAGCGCTCACACAGATTGTAAGCGCCAATACTATGATTGGTGATATTGCCAGCAAAACAAACCTGCTTGCTCTTAACGCAAGTATTGAGGCTGCCCGTGCAGGAGACGCTGGTGTTGGCTTTAGTGTGGTTGCGGATGAGATTAAAAAGCTCTCGTCTATGACAGCAAAAGCGACTGGCGAAATTCAAAACAGTGTGAAGTCTGTGACGGAAGTTAACAATGAAAGCCAAAAATCTCTGCAAAGTATGGGGCAAAATATGCGTGATGTGGTAGAACACACCGAGCAGCTCAATACGCTTATGCCAGAAGAAACAGACGAGACCGTTTCAACAGAAGGTATTGTGGCAGAGCTTAAAGTGATTAAAAAAGCGGTGGATAAGCTCCGCATAGTCTCAGAAGAGATGCAGGGCTATCAAACGCAAATGGAAGGCGTGCTCGCCAGAGCCGCCAAGCAAGAACAAGGATTAGCAGCATGACAACATTGGTTGTGATTCGCCACGGAAATACATTTGAAGCAGGGGAAGAGCCACGCCGCGTTGGCGCGCGCACAGATATGCCCCTTACAGAAACAGGCCAACAGCAGGCAGAAAAGCTTGGTGTAATGTTAAAAGAAAAAGGTCTGTCTCCAAACTGGGTTGTAAGTGGCCCGTTGCAACGCACCATTCAAACGGCGCACATTGCAACAGAAGCGGCGGGTACGTCATCTTTTCCAGATGTAGAAGAGTTTCTGCGTGAGATTGATTACGGTAAGGATGAAAACCAGCCTGAGAGCGTCGTTGTCTCTCGTCTTGGTGAAGAGGCCATTGAGAAGTGGGAGAAAGAAGCGCTTGTTCCTGATGGGTGGAACCTTGATATTGGAGGGGTCATTGACGGGTGGAATGATCTTGCTGATCGTGCAATTGAACACCATAAAGGTGGCGTGGTTTGGGCTGTAACAAGTAACGGTATTGCGCGCTTTGCCCCGCATGTAACAGGTGACTTTAACCGCTTTGCAAGTGAGCACGGTTTAAAGTTAAAAACAGGCGCTTGCGGCATTCTTAAATGTAATGAGCATGGCCAGTGGCACGTGGAATCTTGGAACCTACGCGGTTAACATCTCATTAAAAAAAAGCCCCTCAAGTGAGGGGCTTTTTTAATCGATTAATCTTCGTCTTTGGTGTCAAACGCGCTGCCCCAGCCATAGCCATAGAACGCCGTAAACAGGTTGACGGCACCTATGGTTACCAGCATGTAAAGCAGGCTTTGACCCATAACCAGCCAGGCGCCAAAAGGCAGGCCTACGCAGAAAAGAGCGGTGAAAAAGATTGTTGAGACATAGTAACCAGAAGGGTCACGCCACTCTTTTTTCGGATCCTTGTCATAAAACATGCGCCAATAGGCGTCTAGGTTCATCCAAAACGAGTAGAACGTCGTTACGGCCAAAATTGCAATGAACAGGGCAAACTGTGAGAGCAAAATCATGAATGCGATGACCGCAATCACATGAATAGGAGTGTGTTTGCCAAGGGTAAGAAAGGGTTTTGCTTTGGTTTTCATAAGATAGAGCTCCAGAAAGTGAAAAGAAAAACAGGATATGAATTGCCCTGAAGGTATGCAAAGCTGATTTTTCTGTCAACTCTAAACGCTTGAAATGTGTTGTAAGAGGTGAGGCCTTCCTGTAAGTTGAAGGTATACATCATCTTTTCTTCTGTTTTTTATGGAGATTACTCACATGCGACGCTTTTTAAAGAGCGTTTTGAATGCTTGTGGCATCTGGATACTCTTCTTGATTGTTGGAGGTGTCTTTTGGGGCTTTTTTAGCCTAGATACTTTGAAACTGCCATTTTGGGAGTTGCAAGAAGGGGCATATCTACCAGATATTGCTGGTGTTCTCTACGCTGTTCTACTCAGTTTGTTTGCTGTTGTTTTCCGTTTCTTCTACTGGATTGTTGAGCCGAAGGAAAACGGCAATCGTGAAAGAGTGAAAGCGCAAGAAGTCATCATGTTTTATGGCATTGGCGGCGTGTTGCTTTTATTGTTTGCTGTAAAGATTGCCCTGCACAGCCAGCCTGACGCGATTTATTTGCGCTACTTGATGGTAGGGGCGCCTGTTGTAAGTTTTATTTTTGCGAGTGTGGCGTTGAAAAAGCCCATTCAAACATCTTGGCAAAATCAGGCTTATGCGAATAGGCGTGCTTATACACGTATAGCGCTGCTGCAGACAGGTATAGATTCCGACGCAGTCGTCGCTTACATGAAACAAAAGCACTCTTATGAGACGCTGGGCCAGGTGTTGAACCTCATTGATTCTTTGAACTACACACGCTCCAGAGTGGGGCAGTTGGAAGAAGAGTTGGTGGCAACACAGAAAAGCCTAGATGGCGCCCGCGACAGCGAACAGAAACTGTTTGCCAGTTTGCAAGGTGCGCTTTAATCGAAATGAAACACCCCGCATAATGCGGGGTGTTTTCTTTATGTCCAGTCTTTATCCCAACGGGCAAGCTCAGTTGGAGACCTGAGAGGTTTGTATGGATTGGCCATTTTATAGCGTTCAATGAGTTCAATCATGTCATGTTTTTCAAAAGTGGCTTCACGGTATTCTGTTTCGCGGTATCCGTCTTCGCTAGCGGCTTGTTCATGGAGCGTTACAAAGAGTGTGCCTGAATCTTCTTTCATGCTGAAGGTGGCCTTATGAGACATCTCGTCTTTCCAAGTACTGCTAACTTCTGTGAGCTTCTTTTGCTTTTTAAGTGCGCGCTCAAGTTCAGCAAGAGAAAGATCAACAGCTTTTACCATACCATTATCATTGTGTAGCTCTAGCGTAAGATAGCGATCAGCGTACATCTCTGAGTTCTTCAGCTTTAAAATGCCGCTTTTTGATGTCAATTCAAATGTTGTGTGCATGTGGATTTCCTCCCCTGGTATAAAACCCTTAATGATTTATGTGATTGATAAAAAAGGGGAGGCTGACATTGCTTTGGTGCTTGCTCTCAGCCTCGTATTTGGAAATTTTTTTATTCTTTGCTTTACGCTCTCGCTTTTTTCATTCGCTGCGCTACTTCAAAAAGACGATAGCCCGCAAAGTAGTATCATGGTTTAAAACTTTCATTTTCAAAAGCATTGCTCCGCTCTGCTTTTAATTGTTTTAAACCGCTCAAAACGCCTGAACGTTTTGGGTCGCATTCGCTCCCGCTCTATAAGGATAAAACCTCGGCTATGTCTTCATGCTTCGCGAGCAATTAGCGAGCCGGCGCTTAAGGGCGCCGAGCGGTGGGGCGCAATGTAATGTGACGCCCGAACGAAGTGAGGCGCCCCGCCAAGATATAAAGAAAACAGGCATTGGTAGAAACAGTGTTTATGTATGGGGCACATTCTTAACCTGCCCGCTGTCAGACAAATCTAAGTTGCATTTCTATGTCCCCCTATAAACAGATAGGGTAACAGGGAAAATAGGGATAATAATAGGTAAAATGGTTCCGACACTCAGCTATAAAGGATTAAAACGGAAGCTGCACGAAAGCAGCCAAGACTCCGTATACTTTATTGATATACGTCATTTGATTTTGAAAGATGATCATCCGTCTAATCCATCACTCATGAAACTCCACATGCGTATGGGGCCTGTGGCGCAGCGCATTCTTGATGAAATGATTAAGTTGAGAAAAAGCTACCATATCTACTTTAATGAAACAGATAACCTGCACGCCTCAGCGCAGCAGTGTATTGTTGAAGCTCCAGCACTTGATATTGAAGATACGCTTATTTCGCTTGGCGTAGAGCTACAAGAGATTGACGGCTCAGATTACATGTATGTGAAGAAGATGCACATGGTGAATATTGCACCTGTACGCGGTATTTTCTTTAATACAGATACAACAATTGAAGTTGAGACGATTGATAAGAATACGCACACGTATGAGGCAGGACAGCATACGCTTCTGATTCAACGTGATGGTATGCTTGATATACGAGACTTAAGTCGTCCGGCAGAGTTTAAATCGACCAGGTTCCTTATTCATGGGGATCCAATCACAACGCACCTTGGTGGGTGTGTGCAGGTGAGCTATCACGAGTTCAGTAGTGTAAATGTTATGGGCGATCTTCTACCATGCGGTATGAGTACTTATGGTGATTTGATTCCGCTGGCTGGGCCAAATCCACGTACGTTTGCTTGCCCAACCATGAATGAACTACAACGTATTTTACAAGACTTAAATGCTAAGGCAGCCTAGAGGAGAGGGGAAGATATGACAGATGTAAAAACAAAAGCAGATATTGATACCTCGACAGTTGAAGGCTTTATTAAGCTTTCAGAACATCTAGAAATACAGAGGGAAAAGAGACTCGCTATTCAAGCTCGCAAAGAGGCGCAAGCCGAGCAAAACGTGGTTCCAATGGAACAAGAAGAAGATAAAAGCCATGAGAGGTAGGCTATTTTCTCCTACATAAAAAATCCCCCACTCAAACCGTGGGGGATTTTTTTTATCGATTTATGGTCTAGACGATGATGCTTGGACCAGTAGAAGACTTGTCTGGAACAAACTGTTTGCCATCAAATGTTTCATTCAGGTGAAATGTGACATTTAGTTCATAGCCATGATGCTCGTAGAGCCGAATGCATACGTTCAGCTCCTTAGCACGTGCTTGAAGGAGTGCCCATGCCTTAGAGTTTTCAACCAGATCTTTTGTGAGGAGAAGGTTCTTCAACCATTGGCCTTCTTCCAGAAGGTTGTGGCCTTTGTACGTTTGACCTTCATCAGCCATGCCAGAGAAGATATCTTCCAGCTGCGGAATCAGTTCACGAATTTTTTCTTCGAGAGTGGCCAAGTTTTTGGATTGTGCTGCGTCGCGAAGTTTATCGCCAAATGGTTTGTCCATTGTGGTGCTCCATGTCAGAAAACATAAAAAGAGATGTGATATATATTTGGTATACGTCTTGGCGCAGGCTCTGTCAAACTCTTACAAGAAAGTAAAAATCCCCCGCACAGTGCAGGGGATTTGAATGGCGTTTTTTTAGCGGCCAAAGTCACTAGCCATGTCAGGCTCTTCAAGGCTATCTAGGTCGTAGCCTCGCTCTTGTAGCTTGGCTTTTACATCGTCTAGAAACTCTTGCTCGCGGGCATGCATTTCTGCAGCATCAGGTTGGTGCTGTTCAAGAACCTCTTGAAGTCTCGCCATTTCCTCTTTTTCAGCTTCATCTAGGCCACGTGGCTCTTCGTCCCAGTACCCTTCAGGGTCTTTCTCATAAAGGTCTCGTTCATCTTGGATGGCTTTGAGGTCCATGTACTCAATATCTGCATCTTGAAAATCTGTATTGTTAGACCAGTAACGTTTGTAATGGTTACTGCGGTTTACACCAGCTTCAAAAGAGTCCATAGCGGCTTGGAGCGCTGGTACCTCTCGGTTGGAAAGATCAGGCTCTTCGTTGCCACGCATAGGGTCTACATCGTAATAATCTGCAACAGCGCGGCGGATCTCTGCTTCATAATCACGCAGTTCAGCTTTTTCTACCTCGTCTAGAGGTGGGTGAGAGTCATCTTCAGCGCTCATTGGCTGGTAATTGGCACGCAGGCTGAGCTCTTCGTAGCGGTCAGTGGCACCGCCAAGGGCACCGCGTATAATCTCTTGTCGTTTTTCTGGAGAAAGCTCTTCAACATCTCTATCTCCAAGGCCGTTTGTTTCATCGGCAAAGTCAAACCCTTCATTACGCTCTTCAAGAACGTAGACCATGTTTTGTGTCACATCCTCTAGAAGGTTTTGATACGCAGGGTCATTCTCACGTACGTCTCTTGGCAGGCAGCAAAGATCACGCACGGCATCAAACTGTCTATCAGTCATGCTATCTGCAACAAGCTCATCAAATGCAGGCGTGCTGCGTTCTGCTGGATTGTCTTCAAAATATTTATCGCCCTCATAGTCATCGTTTGGTGTATGAGGTTCCTCATCACGGCTTGGGCCAGACATGTTTGTTGAATGAATCAATTTACCAGATTGTGTAGATGTTGGACCGTGGCCAACAAATAGATTGTCTTCATTAAGCAGCTCGTGCTGAATGTTTTGATCCTGTGACATGACGTGGTTTATCTCCCTATTTACCATGAATAATAAAGATATGGTTATGGGGGGCGTCAGTTTCAAGCGTGAGCCTAGAAAAATGTATCAATAAGAAGAACATAGCCCATAAATTGAGCATGTTTCAGTGCCTTAACACTTGCTTTTACTTGTGAAGGAGGACAAAATATATATATGACAACTGCAAAACATATCTCTTTTGAAGAACTCACTGAAATTTTAGCTGATCCATTTGAATGCTTATTTTACCGCCATGCGGCGCATGTGGTGCATATGATGGATGACCCTGAAATGGAACAAGACCTCCTTATTACAATGCTAGATAGCAGCTACAGCGACATCCTTGAGGATGCGTTTACGCTTGCTAAGGCAGAAGTAGAGGTAGCGCAAGAGCAAGAAGGTGGCCCAATCCAGTTTGCTGGAAATAAAAAGGCCATGCTACAAGCCCTTGAAGATGCCATGGTTGAGTTTACGCCTCTAGCAGAGCACGGTGAGGACTTTTTGCTTCTCACCCAAATGCAGGTGGATGGTGAGCTGTTTTCACTTGGTGAGACACATGTGTACCAAGCAGGTGAGCATCAGACTGTTGAGATTATTGACCATAAAGAAGAATCGCACACGTTTGACCTGCAAAAAGGCAATGTGATTGTAGAAGATAGCGGTGTCTTCTTTGTGTATGACCTATCTGAAATGGGCCAAATTGGTGTAACGGCTATTCTGAGCCAAAACTTTGACCGCAACATCTTTAGTGATATCAGTGACCACCGTATGTTTATGGTGTATGAGCTGCTCGACAGGATTGAGGAGGGCGGGACAACGCTTGAGGTGAGCCTGAACTTTGTACCTGAGGCGGTGATTGAAAACCTTGTACCAGCAGATGTGCTGGGTGAACCGTTGGTTCTACCAGATGAAGAAACGCTCACAACGCCAGAACTTGGCCTCATTGAGCAGCGCCTTCGTACGGTGAACATGGTGACAAACGATACTGAGGTTCTAGAGAACTTCCATACGATGCTGGGCCATCACATTCAGTTTGTGAGCCAGCTTGCAGATCTGAAATGGAAGTACAGCCAAGCTATGGGCGATGAAGGGGACGGCGAAGACATGCCTGAACCAACGCACATGGTTGATAAAACAATGATTCACTAGTTTGGCTTGCTCTCTGTCTTTCATTTTGAAAATCGTAGATTTTACAAAATAAAATCCAACACAAGCTATGGTCTTGGCATAAAGCTTCTTTTGCCTGCCCATCTTTCACAATCTGGGCAGAGCTGTTTTATGCCGTTCAAAAGTTCTTAAACTTTTGGCTTCGTTTCACTGGGCACTCTATGAGGCCGATACCTCTGTTGATTCATATTACTTTGCGAATGCAGTGAGCCGAAAGCGCCAGCGCTTTCGATGCTGCCTCGCAGGGTAAGCCTCACCAGCACGCGGAGCGTGCGGCGGGGCAGCT
This sequence comes from Pseudomonadota bacterium, assembly GCA_036141575.1. Lineage (NCBI taxonomy): Bacteria > Pseudomonadati > Pseudomonadota > Pseudomonadota bacterium. Next base: position 49,641 of record JAYZXF010000017.1, read on the forward strand.
AAACATACACAAAACAGCCTGTGGCAGGCAGAGTGCTTGTGTGCAGGGCAACACCTTATATGATGGGGAAGGTCAGCGCTTCAGCTATATCTTCATGTTTCGCAGAGCGATAGCGTAGCCGGCGCATAAGAGCGCCGAGCGAAAAGGCACAGTGTAGGGTAGGCTACAGCGTAGCCGTGCCTTTTCAAGATATAAATAAAGCAGTAATTGGCGGCACAGTCCTTATGTACAAGGGACACCCTGAATATATTTAGCCAGTATTATATATTAATACTGGTGATTTCTATTCTGTGGTAAGGATAGGCTTTGTAGGCTTGTTGTATGCTGCCTTGCAGATCCTTTCGCATCTTCTTTTTAAAGGGTTTCCAAAAGTTTAGGGTTTTTATTGCTGTCTAAAAGGAGGGGTGGTATACAGAGGGCAGCAACTCATCTATCTTTCTCGTTTTTACATATAAGGTTTTCCCATGAAAGGACCAAGGTTTACCCTTGCAGGGCTTTTAATTAAGCCCGTTAAATTCCATGTGGATCATCCATTTTGGATGGGGCCATGGACACTTCTGCTTCTGGTGGTATTGGGATTTACACAGGCCTGGCTTGTGTTTATTGGCTATATCATCGGCTATTGGGGTGTACACTACATCACAAGCTATCAAAACTACCATGATCTTTATTATGGTAGCAGCAGCCCTGAAGCCAGTGTTGGTGGAAAGTTTGACCGTCTAGGTTCCCAGTATGGTTGGGGCATTATTGTGGCTGCTGTCTGTTTGATTGCAAGTGCCATTATGACCGGCATCTACTATGATGAAGGGCTGGGTGGAAACGGCTGGACTCTATTGATTCCCCTTGGCGTTATGGCGCTGTATGAGTGGATTATCATTGAGCCCTATGAAAGCCGTCCAACGCTGCTTGAGCGCTTCAAAGAGGCTGTCTACAAAGCTGATGAACAGTGGAATGGCAGTGGCCAAGACTAAGCTGTTTGAATCGATTGAAGAAAGCTCCCTTGTGGAGCTTTCTTTATGTTGACAGGGATGTTTACTTTGTATACATTTATGTTGATTATTCAATCTTTTATCACGTTCTCTAACCCATGAGGTCATCATGAAGGTCAAGACACTGAGTGGGAGCAGCTTTTTGGAGCGGCTCGTAGGTGGCTTTTTTAGCCACCTGAATCTAATTTCTAACTACTGGGTGCTTATGGTGCCAGCTTTTCTGGCAACTGTGGCTGTTGTTGCCGTTTTGGGCCGCCCAATGATTGTGTTTGCATATGCAACTCTATCCATGGGGGTTTGGGCCGGTCGTCGTGTGACGGGCTATGAAAAAACCAAAAAGAACCACAACAAGAGGCAGCCTGAGTATAAGCACTATGAATCTTTATCGTCTTATTACTTGGCGGCTTGCATCTTCTTCTTCCTGTTTTCTGTTCTGGCAACTATTCTGGCCCTGCACCCCGAAGCCATGGTGTTTGCGCCCGTAGTTTTTGTTTTTACGCTGGCATATACATGGATTGTTCTTCCGCCTGAAACGCCGCGTGATTCGCTGATGACCGCTTTACGCAAGTGGATCAATAATCAAGATGAAGCTTGGAACAAGCCGACAGAGGATTGATTCTCTGTATTGAAACCGAATAAAAGGCCTCCCAAACGGGAGGCCTTTTTGTGTGCTGTAAACCTACTAAGGTTTTGGGTACATGCTTTTTACGGCTTGTACAGTTTCAAGCATGCCAGATGTATATGCATCTAGTGTTGTGCCACTTGCTTCAAGAGCAGCAAAACCTTTCCAGATGGCATCCAGTTGTTCACCCATATCTGGGTAAGCTTTTTTACGCTCTGTTTTATAAACAGTGGCATTATGTTCTGCTTCTGCTTGCATGACATATGGGGCCAACTCTTCAAGTGTTGGCTCTGCAAGGCCTGCAACGTTCCAGCCATCAATAATAGTACTCTGACCATCATGAATAATTACAAAATCAGTCATGTTATTAATTGTTTTTCCGTTTTCTTTTCCGTAAATATCAATGGCTTTTGAGATGAAATTGAGGTTCATAATTAAATTCCTTTTTAGACGCTTAGTTTGAAAGCTTAATGGCTGTAAATGTCGTGTCACCTGTGTATTGAGACAGGTTTTGATTGCTGCCATGGCTATGCCAAACGTAACCTTCTAGGTAATCTGTTGTGCCGTTCATCTGTACAATGTAGCTGGCAGAAAATGAGGACTTAATTGTGCCCGCATATTGAGAAAGACCCCAAAGTGATGGCGTATGAGCTGAACCATTTTTATAGAGTGAAGCGTATGTATAAGCACCATCCGTACCGTTGTTAAACTTCCAGTCCATACGCACAAGGTATGAACCTGATTCTGTGGGCTGGAAACGGTGGTTGGTTGTGGTATCAAACCAGCTTTCATTATCGGTAAAGTCACCTATTGCGCTATTAAACTGCACTTTTGTAAGTGTGTTTGTATTAATGCTTTGGCTACCGCTGCGGCCTACAAACGTATGCTTGAGTCCTGCACCACCAAGGGCAGCAATCGCTTCAGCTGTACGTTCTGGTGTCATAAGCTTATCAGTCGCTGTACCAGCCTCAGCTTCAGCTGTGCTTGCGACCGCACTGTTTGTAAGGGCTGCAAAGTCTACGGTAGATGGGGCAGGAATGTTGTCCCAAGCGCTACCATTGTACATTTTAAGCAGGCTGTTTGCTGTGTCGTACCACAGCATGCCCGCAACAGGGCTACTTGGCGCCGTCGTGCCGCTGTTCATACTTTTAAGAGCTGAGAGCGCACTGTTTAGGTCGCTTCTAAAGCTTGGAAATGCCTGATTGGCAATGCTCAAACCATGTTGACTCATGTGTTTATATCCTTCCTATTTATGCATAAATATTTGGAAGTATTGGAGCATGGGTATACTGAGGTGAGAAGGTGGTGAAGTATTGGTGCTAGCCACTGGCTGCTTTATTTATATTCTTCACTCTCAGCCTTCCATTTAGAAAATGTAAAATTTTCAAAATGAAACTCTCCGTGAAGTATGGTCTTAGTTTAAAGCTTATTTTTGCAAAAATAGCGCTCCGCTCTATTTTTAGTTGCTTTAAACCGATCAAAACCTCTTAAGGTTTTGGCTACACTTCGTTTCGCACCTTATAAGGCAAACACCTCTACCGTCTCCCCATGCATCGCGGTGCGACAGCGTAGCCGTAGCGTTCAGGCGCTACGGCGGAAATGCCCAGTTATGCAAGCGCTTGGAAAGCGTGCAGCATGCAAAAGAATGGGCATTTTCAAGACCATACTTCACGGGGTACGCTATTTAACAAATTTTATATTTGAAAAATAGTGGGCTGAGAGTGAAGAAAAAATACCGCCCCACCAAGATATAAATAAAGCAGTATCAGACAAATAAAAACTCCCTCGGGGTGAGAGGGAGTTTTTGGATTTTGCGAAAGGACTTAAGACGTTGGGTAGGGGGATAAGGAGGGGAATAAGAACGTCCTAAATCCATGCGCAAAACTGTTTGAAAGGCTTGGCTTAGTGGCTCACCATCTTTGGTGAAACGTGGCGCAGGATGCGGTCTTGGCGACCAGACATGCGGATTGTGCCTTTGCCTTCGTTATGCTCAATATCAACATCTGATGCTTTAAGCATAAGTGTTAGGTAACCTTTTGATACTGTTGTGTCTTTCATTTCAACAGTTGCCTTAGTATCATCTTCAAGGTCTTGTTTAACATTTAGTACGCCAGGTACGTCTTCTAGCATTTCGCTCAATGTCATCACTTCAAAGTTTGCTGTCATAATATGTTCCTCCATTACAGGCTTTGGTTTGTGTGTACTTAGTCTGTTTTCCCTAATTTTAGGGAGCAGTTGAGCGTTCTCTTGCTATGAAGAGTCAGCTCAGGAGACTGCGCGCCGATCCGTGTGTGGCGTGCTTCTCCAAAAAGGTTAGGTAGGTTTGTGCTAACTGCACTAAGGTTTTTTTATACTGGGGCGACCGTACCAGTGCAGCTTGGAAGTTTGATGTCTGTTTCCTCGCTGGTAATTAGGATATGATAAGTCTTGCATACAATTTCAAGGGTGATCAAACAAAAAAGTTAAAATTAATAAAAAAATTCTTCTGAAGACCCAAAGAAACAAAGGTTTTCACTATGGTGTTTTTAGTTTATGATGGTGAACAAATAATAATAAAAAGTAAGAATTTATGCGCCGTTTGACGCCTTTTTCTTTGCCCTTTTTCAAAGATGGGCTTTCGTTTCGTGACCGTTTTGAAGGGTTTGTAGATAGCCTGCTGTTTCGTATTTACCTGTTTGGCCTGGTGCCTGTTATTGCCATTTGTGCGCTAGGTATTAATATTTTATACCCTAAAGGGTATGACTACGTTCAGATCACTGAAGAACAAAGCCTGCTGGATACACACCGCACGCTCTTTAGCTTGCACACAAGCCTTGTTGAAGAACAACGTGAAAGCGTGATTTATACGCTGAGTGCTTTTAGAGAGAACAGAAACAAGCTGGCAGACATTCATGCAGATGTCTCTGCTGCTTTCTCACGTTTAGAGGCGGCACAGGATAAGCTTTCTAAAGAAAATTCATGGATTAAAGACGAGGGGATTGAATCTGCTCTGATTGAAAAAATTCTTCAAACCTCAGAGCTCTTAGAGCGCCTGCGTTTTGGCATTAAATCTGAAGAATTAACGGATGCAACGCTCGTTTATGAGAGTTATACAGAGATTTTGGCTGATTTACGCATTGCTTTTGAAGAGGCGATTGCTCTGTCACCGAGTATGGCTGAGCGTAGTTTAGCGCTCCTCACAGCTATGGATGCGACGTACGCATTGTCTAGCATTGAGCTTCAAGCACAATTAAAACTGCTTCCAGAAGGCACACAAGAGGTGAAAACCTATCCTCATGCCGCAGGAAAAGCAGAAGTATATCTCGCTCTGATTCGTCAATCTCTACCAGATGTTGAGCGATTCTCATTCTCTATGGGTGAGCAGGATGTGATGGCTTACCTTGCTGGTACAGATGAAGGCACCTATGAACGTAGCATAAAGGCTCTAGACGACCTCTCTAGCCACATTTGGGCGCAAGTGAACACGGAGATGCTCGCAGAGCAAAATATGATTTTGAGAAGCTTTACAGCTTGGACCTTTGGTGTGGTTTCCCTTCTTCTGTTGATGACGTGGTTTGGTTGGATGATTGCTGGACGTATTCGCAAAGGCGTAAATGAAGTCACAGCCGCTCTTGAAGCACTTAAAAGCTGTGAACTGTCTCGCCGTTGTGATCTGTACGGTCATGATGAGTTTTCTAAGTTGGGTGATACGTACAATAACGTTACAGAACACCTGGAAGGGGTGATTCAAGCGGTACGCGGTACCTCTAAAGACCTTATGGAAGAAACGCAGAAGGTGGCTCTTAACTCGAGCCGCATGAGTGTATCTTGCCACGATCAAGTTAAGAGTATTGGCCATATTCAAACAGCAATGGATGCGTCTAGCTCTGCGGTAACAAACGCAAACGAGGCCGCGCGTGTTGCAACACATATGATCCAGAAGATGACAGGGAACTTAAGTGCCGTAAACGCTTCTGTAAAAGACCTTGAAACCAATGCAGATGAAATTTCTTTCGTAACAGACTCTATTGATGAGATTGCTGGCAAAATTAACTTGCTATCCCTAAACGCTGCCATTGAGGCTGCGCGTGCAGGTGAAGCTGGGCAAGGGTTTGCTGTTGTTGCAGATGAAATTCGCAAGCTTGCACAAAGTGCAGCAAAGTCTAACGCACAAATTAAATCTGCTATGGAAAAAATGGCAGAGAATGTTCGTGATAGTGTTGGTGAAATTCATGGTGTAAGTACCATTCTTGGTGATGTAGAAGGTAAGGTGCAGCACCTGAACCAAACCATGGACAGCCAAATGACAGCTTACGGCAATATGGTGGATGCCATTGAAGACTTCAACACGCGTATGGATACTCTAAAAGCAGATGTAGACGCAACAAACAGTGTGGCAGGTACGCTTTCACAATACGCATATAACATGGATTACCAGGTTCAGGTGTTTAGCCTAACTGGTGATACACCTCTTGAAGAAGAGGTAAACATTACAGACGATGATGACATTGATCTGTTTTAATGTTGCTTAGAGGTAGGCAAAAAAAAGCCCCGCTGTCATAGCGGGGCTTTTCGTATCGATTAGGCTTTATTGGGGCGCATTGTCATCAGCAAACTTCTGCAAGTCTTCTTTCTTCTGTTTGGCTTTAAAAGAAAAAACACTCAGTGCTTTAGACAGGAGCAGGATGTAAGCTTCTCCCAAAAAGGGCACGGTCGCAAAGAGTAGGTACATCACTAGTAAAATTTTGCCGATATAGTTCAGGCCAAAAATCATGAGGACCAGACTGATGACAAACCCGTAGAAGCAGGTCATGAACAGCATGGCGTAGTAGTCCATCAGGTTACCCTTTTTAGGGTGAGGGTTGGACTCGTAGTCCTCGCCATGTGAGAGAGCAAGGCCGTGAACACACAGGCCAAAAATCATGGCGCCAGTTGCAGGGGTGAAGTCAATGAAGGAGACCATAACATAAACCAGCATGAATAGATGGCCTACGACATAACCTGAAAAGTTCAGCACATAATTCAGTGCATTTGCAAAATAGGATTTCATGAAGAAGCTCCGTGTAAGTAGCGGGAAGGAAGATGTAAGTATTAAGGTGGATATAGGGAGGTTCTATTTTAAATCAACCCTAGCATGAAGAAAAAGCCCCCCAAAACATGGGGGAGCTTTTCATATCGATTAGGCTTTGTTGTTCTCAGCCCATTTCCACATGGAAGCCCATTTACGGGCAACCGCAGCGCGGAAAGGCGCCAGTGCATCGGTCAGCCATTCAAAAACAAACTCAGTTGCACGGCCAACAGGGCGGGGCAGAAGGCGTGCTGCCACGTAGTAGCCCAGAAGAATATGCTGAATCAGAGTAAACTGCGTATTGGTCGCAGAGCCCATCATGAACAAGTTCATACTGATCAGGCCAAAGAACAGGCAGTATATGCCCATCAGGCCATTGCGTTCATAGGCTGCCATTTCAAAAGATTTGGTACCGTACTCGGTAAACTTCCAAACCCAAAAGTGGATAAAGCCGCCAATTGCCAAAATGAAAGGTGTGGCAACAGCAAGGCTGGGGGCCATGATCACTGCAAAGGCTGAAAGCACCAGCCCAACAGCATGAATGAACAGAAGTTCTACGCGCTCACGCACCAGAACCATCGTATTTGCAATCAAGGTTTTCATGAGGAGGTATCTCCAGAAAAGGGAAGGAAAGGTTATGAATTACAACGAGGTATACAGGTGGTTAGGGGAGGCCGTCAAAATAAAAATCTCACCACAGGCTTGCAATGCCTATTTTTTATGCATACACTTTAAGTATGAGACAGTATGTACCAGCACAAAATCAAGCCACTCGTTCTATGGGTGATTTTGTTGTGTCTGAAGGTAAACTTGCCATTACTGGTGGTAACCCTCAGCGGTAGGTCGGTCTCATACAATAAACACCGACCAACAGTTCCAAGGTCGGTTTTTTAAACTCTAAAATTCTCTCTCTGTAACTGTGGTCCCTAACAATAAGGAGACAGACCTATGCGGACTTTACGCACACAGCATCCGCTTGATAGAAACACATACTTACTAAATCTACTTGCCTTTTTAAACAACGCAATGTTCGTCATTCCGATTATTGTGGTGTATTACAAGGCGCATAAAAGCGTCGGTTTTACAGGCTTCCTTATCGGGGAAGCGGCTTTCGCTCTGGTGGTTATTCTGATGGAAGTTCCGAGTGGTTACCTGAGTGATGTATGGCGCCGTAAGTCTGTGTTATGGCTTGGTATGGCTTGGCAGATTCTTGGTTTCGGTCTCCTTTGGTTAGGAGATGGACTCTTCATGATGGTGCTTGCACAATCTATCGTTGGAGTAGGGGTAAGCCTCTACAGTGGTACCAACAGGGCACTGCTTTACGATAGCTTGCAAGAGCGTGGCAAGGCTGCTGCTTATACCAAGCATAGCGGTGGTTTACACACTTGGGGTATGATCGGTGGTGCTGTGAGTGCACTTGTGGGTGGTTTCTTTTATGAAGCTCAACCGCATTTGCCAGCGATGCTTACTGTTGTATCTGTTGCGCTTGCTGCTTTGGTTGCTCTGTTTTTGGTGGAGCCGAACCGTCACAAGCAAGAGGTACAGAAAAATCCACTTGCTGATATGGTAAGTGTGATGAAATATACCCTTCACGGCCATAAAGAGGTGGCATGCCTAATCCTCTTTATGACCAGCGTATTCGTGACAACCAACCTGATGTTCTGGCTGCACCAACGCTACTGGGTTGATGGTGGCATTCCTGAGAGCATGTTTGGTGTTTTGATGGCTGTTGGTATGGGTATTAACGCCATTGGAGCGGGCTTTGCGCACCGTATAGAAAGCAAATTACGCTTTGTGCATATTGTGTGTGTACTGACGTTTGTGACATTTGTGGCTTACGGGCTTGCTGTGCTTATGCCGCATAGGTTGGGTATCTTTGCTTTATTGCTAGGTGGCCTTGCCTATGGTATGGGAACGCCGCTTATGGATGCCGCTGTCAATAAACGCATTGAAAGCCATCGCCGTGCAACGGTGTTAAGTGTTAAAAGCCTAGTACACCGTTTGATCTTTCTGCCATTGAGCCTCTTGATTGGCCCACTTGCAGACGATTATAGCGCAAAGGTTGCTATGGCGAGCTTGTTGGTGTTCATGATTGTAGGTGTGGCGCTCAGCTTCATCTGTATGGCAAGGCACCATATGTTTGCGCCAAAAGGCACATAATCGAACCATAAAACCACCCTTTGCATGTGCAGGGGGTGGTTTTTTCTTGCCTGTTTTAGACGCTCACAACAGAGTAAAAGTATGAACAGTCACCTCAACAGAAACGTCTATCTTCTCAATGTGCTCGGCTTTTTAAATAATGCCATGTTTATTGTGCCGATTGTGGTTTTGTATTTAGAGGCACAAAAAGGTGTTGGCTTTACTGGGTTTTTAATTGGTGAATCTCTGTTTTCTCTGGTGATGATCTTTATGGAAATTCCTAGCGGTTATTTAAGTGATGTATGGCGCAGGAAGCAGGTGCTTGCCATTGCCATGGTTTGGAAGACCATTGGTCTTTGTGTGCTCTTTTTCGGGAGCGGTTTTGCTATGGTTCTTTTCGCGCAGTGCCTTATTGGCATTGGCGCTAGCTTGAATAGTGGTACCAACAGTGCGCTGCTATACGATACCTTGCTCTCTCAGGGGAGGGAAAAACTGTTTAGTAAGCTTAATGGGCGCCGACTTATGTTTGGTATGATTGGCTCATCGAGTACGGCTCTGGTGGGTGGCTACCTTTATACGCTCCATCCAGAGTTCCCAGTATTGATCTCTATTGTCTCTCTTATGCTGGCTGTACTAATTTGTGTATTTATGATTGAGCCTGAGCGTCATAAAGAGACCGTCCAGAAAAACCCGTTTGCAGATATGTTGAGCGTTATGAAATATACGCTTCATGGCCATAAAGAGCTGGCCTGCTTGATTGCCTTTATTACCAGCATCTTTGTGACTTGTAATTTGATGCTATGGGTACAGCAGCGCTACTGGATTGAAAGCGGTATCAGTGAAATTTGGTTTGGTGTGCTGATGGCCATTGGTGTTGGCTTTAATGCTGTAGGGGCATTTTTTGCGCATAAGCTGGAAGAACGTTTGCGCTTTATTCATATTGTGAGCCTTATGGCGGCACTGCCTTTTATCTTTTATGGGCTCTCTATTGTACTGCCATACTCTGCGGGTATTTATACGCTTATGCTGGGTGGTTTTGCTTGGGGCATTGGTCAGCCGCTTATGGATAGCGCAATTAACCACCGTGTGGGGAGTTCAAGGCGTGCAACAGTTTTGAGCGTAAAGAGCTTGGTGCACCGCTTTGCCTTTATTCCTTTAACGCTTCTGGCTGGGCCTCTCGCGGATATGTATAACGCAAAAGTCGCGATGACAGGGTTGTTGATCTTGATGGTTATGGGCGTGTTTTTCAGTGTTCTATGTATGAGGCACCACCATATGTTGAATGAGAGGTAGCTATAAGCAAAAGCAAACACCCCGCAAAAGCGGGGTGTTTTATGTTTTATCGATAACTCACAGGGAAAGTGTGTTACTGGCTCTGGAAAGAGCCTGAAAAAGATTTGATCTTGTTTTCAGCAAGAAAAAAGAACCAGGAGACGATGCCTATGAAAAAGGCAACGCTGTTTAGCCCGTGCATAATGGGAGCACGCTCGAGCATGCTATACGGGTTTGTATCGGCCCATGCAGGCGGAGTCGTGACGGTCCATGCCATCGCTAAAATAACTAGGATGGCCATGGCGCCCATCCTTGAAAACGTTGCCGTCGAATCTCTCCTGTGGGTATCTTCTTCCCATTGAGGGTCGCCTTCATAGTAGGTCATATCACCATGGGGAGGCTCGACGATTTCTCCACGCTGGGTGCTATTTGCCCAGCAGGCAAGCAGCACAAGGGGGAGAAGGCCGATGGCATAGCTGCCAAAGAACCAAAGGAGCCCGCCATAGGTCAGAACAGTTGCAAAGGTTTGCCAGAAAATGAGTCCACCTTTCAGGTGGTTGAGGGCAAACATTGCAAAATCTTGCTTGGCAAGTGTGATGAATGTCGGTTTCATGGGAGGTACCTCATGCAAAGAACGGTTTAGATTGGGTTAGTACCTTGTGTTATGGGGTTGGTTTCCTTTATTTTCAAGAGGCAAAAAGTAAAACCCCAGCACATTGCAGGGGTTTTACTTTATCGCTTAATCAGTTGGGACGGCAATTTCATCAACCCGTTTTTTCAGAGCGTGATAGCTGTTGGCAACAGCATTGCGCTTTTCCATCAGCCATGGCATGGGCACATCCCAAACGAAAAGGGCAAGTGCAAAGCCAATCAGGTGGCCGCTGGGGTGAATTAGGCTGACGCCAAATGTGACAGGTACGCAGCAGCAAGCCACTTTAGCCTTAAGGCCGTAAAGCTTGTTTTCTGCTTGGTGCGCATCCCACGTTTTTTGCCATTCTGCATGGAATTTTTCGAATTCCTCACCAGTTTTGGCATTGCAGTCATGAATCATGATGTCGAGGCTTTGTTCGTCATGAACGGTGTATTTGGCGCTCATCAGGTAAGCAAGCAAAAACACCACGATAAAGCCTGTGCCCAAGAAGGCAAGTGAGACACCAATCAAGGTGAGAGCGGCCAAGTAAATTGGCGCAACAGAAAGAATCTCTTTCTCAACATGGCGAAAAGTAAACCATTTGAGGAAGGCGAGATCTCTTAAAACACGGCTATGTGTTCTCATGTTTTTGATCCTTTGAAAGGGGTGCAGATTGAAAGTTATGGCTTTTATATAGTGCTTCTCTTATATGCTTTCAACCTCTAAAAGCCAAAGCCCTGCAACATGTGCAGAGCTTTGGGTCTTAATCGTTTAGAAGATGTTGATGAAATCCTCAACATTATAGCCAGCCAGGCCAGCGCAGATTGCGGTAATGGACAGGGGAATGCCCAAAAACGAAATGTTGCCGATGAGGTTGGCGTTATAGCGTGTCGCAATCCATGAAATGAGGATGCTGAGGGTCAATGCACCAATGCTGTACTGCATCAGTGCTGACAGCTCCATAAAGGTGCCTGGCAAGCCGCCAAAAAACGTGGTCAGCGTCTCCAAGACATTTTGCCAGGAGAGGTCGATGTTCGTTGCGGTGGTTTCGGAGGAAGGTGCAGGCGTATTTGCCATGGTAAACCTCATAAGGTTAGGGAAGGAAGATATTACGTCACCTTAAAATGGGGTAGGGGGCACGCTTTTTCAAGTCTTAAGCATAATAAAAAGTCCCTCAGTTGAGGGACTTTTAGATTATCGGCAATCGCCGCGCCATTCGCCGTTAGAGTTGTAGCGACAGAAGCTATTACTTTGAATTTCATAGCTACCGTTATTACAACGGACAAAAGCTGTACCATAATTGGTGTCATGGCTACATTCTCCGCCGTAAGCATCAGATGTTGAAGAAATGACGCCATGTGGTGTTGGAGATGTGCGTGCAGTACACGTGAGTGCTCTGCTGCCATATGAACCTGTCCATGTAATTGTAACTTGCCCACATCCGTTACCTGATGAAACAGTATCCGTGCCGCCGAGATCTTCATGAGAGACACAACCACTTCCATTGGCTTCAGGATGGTCAGGCCAGTAAATACTTGTAGTGCTGCGGTCATTACAAGCCGTACGTCTGTTTTCTTGCGCGGTAAGTGCATTAATTTGTGCTTCTGCGGCATCCATTTCCGCCTCAACTGTATCCATCTCACTTTCAAGTGTATCAATGCGAGGCCTTACACTATTGGCAAAGCTTTCCATCATGTTTTTGAGGGATGTCATTTGACGAGACAGCCCTTCACCGCGCGTTGTTTGCGTAAAGGCAGTCACGCCTACTGAGACGCAGAGAGTTGTTGTGAGAATAAGTTTTGTATATTTCATAGCTTTTTCTTTTGTTTAATTAACGACAGCTATTCCAAGTACGTCTACATGTTCTACCCGTTCCAACAAATGAGTATGAACCATTAGAGCAACGTACTCGAGCTGATCCTAGATATTGATCTCGGCAACCTGTGTCAGGATCATTGATGATAATTTCAATAGAATCAGGTGTTGGAGGAGTGCTTGCCATACATGTAGCCCCATTACCTGTCCATGTAATAGTTTGCACACCACATCCTTGGTTGGTTGTGGTGGTTGTCTGTCCTGTACCAAGGTCATTATGAGAGACGCAGCCATTTCCATTAGCATCAGGATGATCAGGCCAATAGATACTTGTATTAGTACGGTCATTACAAGCCGTTCGTCTGTTTTCCTGAGCTGTAAGTGCGTTAATTTGCGCTTCAGCAGCATTCATTTCAGTTTCTAAGGTTGTAATGCGAGGTCGTATATCATTGGCAAAACTTTCCATCATGTTTTTGAGAGAGACCACTTGGCGAGAAATACCTTCACCTGCACGCGTTTGTGAAAAGGCAGCTGTACCAAGCGAAGCGCTCAATACTGTTACAATAAGTAGTTTCTGAAATTTCATCATAATGTCCTTTATCTATCGACAACTGCCGCCCCAGTCTGGATGGCTTCTTGATACGCCTTCGCAAACAGTTGGCTCTGATGTTACATGCTCATATGTTCCGTTATTACATCTAAAGGTGGCTTGTCCTCGTACGCCTGTGGTGTATCTGTTTTGGCAAGTTGGACTCGGGGCAGTGTTGTAGTTAAATACATATGTAAGCCCATCAGGAATTGAGCTCGCATTACCACTGCATGTTCTGCCGTTAGCTGTCCATGATACCGTACGGTTTTGACAGCCTGCACCTGTTGTTACAGTTTCACCTGTACCAAGGTCTTCGTGAGAAACACAGCCTGTTGTCGCATCTGCTTCTGGATGGTTTGGCCAGTAGATGCTGGAATCACCAGAAATGTTGTTACACGTCGTACGTTCATTTTCACGGTCTTGAAGGTCTGAAACATCGGTTTCTAGTGTGTTGATGCGTGGGCGGATGTCATTGGCAAAGCTTTCCATCATGCTTTTAAGAGAGATAACTTGGCGAGATAGTCCTTCGCCACGTATCGTTTGTGCAAACGCCGCAAAGCCAACAGATGTACAAACAACTGCTGTAATAATTAAACTCTTGTATTTCATAGCAATACCCCTTTATCAAGTCCCAGTAATATTTTATGGATCATAGCATTAATTAAACTGCCATTTTATATTGCGACGCTAAGAGTTTGTTTCCAGAATGACCTATGTTGCGAAAAAAACTCAAAAAAGGGGTTGCAACGCCTAAAAATACGCGTCATGCTTTTAGTTATGAAAAGATTTAACGACCAAAAACCTATGATGAACCATATGCACTCCACTTGGGGTATGTATGGCATGTTTACGTGTAAACGTAATCGCTTCATCGGGTAAAAGGGTCGTTACCAGAATAAAAACAACACAATCGACCCAGTTCTAGGGTCGAATTTTTTATATTTAAGCAAAGTCTGTCCATAGAACTGGGGTAAAACCACAGGAGAAAACGTCATGAGTGACGTACTGGACGCAAATAGGATTGCGAGACAAAACATTATCATTACAAACGCATTATCTTTCCTGAATAATGCCATGTTTGTTGTGCCGATTATTGTGGTGTATTACGCCGCACAAAAAAGCGTAGGGCTTACTGGGTTTCTAGTAAGTGAAGCTGCGTTTGCTTTGGCCATGGTCATGATGGAAGTACCAAGCGGGTACCTTAGTGACCACTGGAAGCGTAAGTACACGCTGGCTCTTGGGTTTGTTATTCAAACGGTTGGATTTGTTGTAATGTGGCTCGGGGAAGGGTTCCTGCTGATGGTCATTGCACAGGCTATTTGCGGTCTTGGTATGAGCTTTGTGAGTGGTACAGGGAGCGCGCTGATCTACGATAGTCTACTTGGTGCAGATGCACAAAACTCAAATGTTGATACAGGAGACACGAGCACAAGTGTGCGAGCAAAAGCTTCAGAGCTTTTGAGCGAAGGGGCACAAAGTGGCGCTGGCTACGTAAGTAGCCGTGCCTCTTCAAGAAATAAAGCAACTAGCTTGGCTGGCACTGGTGCTCATGTAAATAGCAGCAAGGTGAGTGAAAGTGGCCCAGCTCTCACGCAATGGCTTACAAATAGCCCGTCACGTAGCCGCTACAAAGCTGTTCTGCTGGGTAACTTGTTTAGTAGAAGCACAAAGAAAATTGGTGTGGCGCAGTACAGTAAAATCAGTGGTCGCATGCACGCTTACGGCATGGTGGGTGCGGCAGTGAGTGCTCTGGCTGGTGGTTACATTTACAGCGTGGGTGTTGAGATCCCAACAATCTTGAGTGCGTTCGCAATGGCGCTTGCAGCTATAGCTTCTCTTGGACTTGTTGAGGTAACACGCCTTAAAGAAACGCGGAAGAAAAATGCGTTGAAAGAAATGGCCAGCGTGGTGAAGTACGCCCTTGGCGGACACAAGGAAGTCGCGAGTATTCTGCTCTTCAGTAGTAGTGTGTTTGTGGTATGTAACTTGATGTTCTTCCTGCACCAAAGCTACTGGATTGAAGGTGGTATTGATACCAAGCAGTTCGGAATCCTGATGGCTATTGGCATGATGGTAAACGCGCTGGGTTCAAGCCTTGCTTACGCACTAGAAGGTCGTCTGCGTTTTGTGCAAATGGTGGCTATCATTGCGGCACTGCCACTGCTTTCATACGGGCTTGCTGTGTTGCTTCCGTTTGGGGCTGGTATTTACGCTCTGTTCCTAGGTGGACTTGCGTGGGGAATGGGCAGACCACTCATGGAAGCTGCTGTGAACCGCCGTATTGAGAGTGACCGCAGGTCTACTGTCATGAGTGTGGGGAGTGTCCTTCACAGGCTCGCATTTGTACCGCTCACATTTGTAGCGGGGCCAACGGCAGAAGCTTACGGTGTTAAAGCAGCGATGGTTGCACTGCTTGTATTAATGACACTCACAGCAGGCGCAAGTTTGGTGGTTATGGCAAAAAGTGGCCTGCTTACAACCAGACAAAAAACACAGCCAGATGAGAGGAGTATTCAGAAGGCCTAAACTAAAACCTCCCCAGTAGGGGAGGTTTTACATTTCGATTATATCCGCTCCTTACGCAGAGATAGAAAGCACTTCCAGCGCTCAAGAAAGAGAATCAATGTCAGCCAGCCGAGGCTAAAGCCGTACATGGTTTCATTGGCGTAGCGAGACTCTGTCACGATGGCTTGGTCCATTGCGCAGAACCACCACGCGACAAGAAAGATGATGAGCCTTTGGCCCACATTTTTGCCTTCAAAAAACATAAGGACAAGTGTGCCGAAGAAGACCAGCAAAGCCATAGGCTCAGCGTAGTTGAAGTGTACATAAGCACAGGCTAAAAGCACAAGGGTTGTACTATAAAACCAAAGCTTTTTCATTGGGATTATCCTTTTCGGGATATATGAAACAGGAAATAGAGATAGGTGTTGCCGCCTGTGTAACCTGCCTTGCTATATATGTCAAAATAAAACCACCCCGTAAGGAGTGGCTTTATATATCGGATTTATTTTAGTCGTCTAGGTTCTTGCGATCCCAGTCATCTGCAGCAGTTTTGAGCTTGTTATTAACCAGCTGATAAAAGGTGAGACCACCTTCATATTCCTTAACCGCAAAAAAGTATGCAGCGTAATAGAGGAACAGCACAGAAATCATAGCTTTTGCAGCCATGTCATGTGTTGCTTGCGTAGCTACGCCTGACTCTTTGCAAACATAATAGATTGCAAAAGTGCCTACAACAGAGAGAATCCCGCCGTAGAGGCTTAAACCTTTCAACCTTTCGCTTTCTTGCTCAGAAAGCTGAGTGGTTTGCATGAAGTGGTTGGTAAAGTACATGGTGCTGGGCACAATAAAGAACAGTGCCAAGTTTATGTGCATTGTGAGTGGGACAAGCACGTAACAGGTGAGCATCCAGAGGGCTATCATCGGGTTATTCCAAATCCAATAGCCGATACGAGCAAAGTTGATACCTTTAAAGTTGCGTTTCACAGAGTAGCTCCATTATGTGAAAAGTGAGTGGAGAGATCAGAGATTACTTTATTGGGTATCATGCACTTAGAGGTGTTGTCAAAACA
This sequence comes from Pseudomonadota bacterium, assembly GCA_036141575.1. Classification (NCBI taxonomy): domain Bacteria; kingdom Pseudomonadati; phylum Pseudomonadota; species Pseudomonadota bacterium. Next base: position 66,320 of record JAYZXF010000017.1, read on the forward strand.
AAACCACCCCTTGGAAAAAAGGGGTGGTTTCATATTCGATTTTTTACTGAGAGTTCAGCTCTGCGCGCAGAGCGTCTGCTTCGGCATGCAGCTCTTCTGCGTTTAACAGTTCGTCAAACGAGAAGGCTTGCACAGGAGCACCTACATCCGTAAGAGTATAGATGAATATAACGCGTGCGTCCCAGTCCACAAGGCGGTCTACCCTGTAATTACCATCCTCGATACTGTAACTCATGCTGAGTTTCATGCATGTTCCAGCATTGTAGCATTCAGTGAGAGCTTCTTGAGCTTGAGGGCTCAAGTTTGCATAATTCAGAGTGACTTGACCACGTCTGAACTTATACGTGATCAGGCCTGTTGAGCGGTCTGAGACACGGTAAAGGTCCCAGTTTTTTACAGGTGAGACGTCGTGGCTCTGTACAACACCTTCTGAAGAGGCTGGCGCAACGGTTAAAGCACGGGCTTGATAGGTCTCAATTTGTGCAAGTGCTGCGTTGAGTGCGTCAGATTCCGCTTGGATTTCAGCCAAGCGTGCTTCGGCAGATGCCACAGCTTGCGCTGCGTTTTCAGCTTCAGAAAATACGGGCGCAAGGGCGTCAGCCTGTGCTTGAAGGCTCTGCAGTTCCGCTTGCTTTGCAGCAATGTCAGCGTCCAGAGAGGCCTGCTTGGCCACGTTGAGGCGGAAGGTTTCTTCTTGAACACCAATCAGTGTTTGATTGGCTTCAATTGTTGCCTCTTGCTCTGCAATTTTTGCAGCGCGTTCATCTTCGCCACAACCAGTCAGAAAAGCAAAAGAAACGAGGGCGGTACCCAATAGAAGTTTTTTCATGGAAAAGTCTCCATAGCCTAAAGAAAAGAGAAGGAAGAGTTTGATATTATTGATTGTATACCACTGAAGGATGTTTGTTGTCAAAGCAAAACCACCCCCAGAGGGGATGGTTTTGATGTTCGATTGTTTATTGAGAGGTCAGGCGGCTGCGAAGCAGGTCAGCTTCAGCATGCATCCGCGTGGCAAACTCTTCGCCAAACTCTTCAAAGTGACGAATTTCAAACTTTTCTGTGCCAGAGTAAAAGCCATACACAACAAGGCCAGCGTCCCAGTCAATGATACGGTAGGTGCTGCTGCTACCTGCATATGTGCTTGCAGAAGGAGCCAAACATCCATTGCCGTTAATGCATTCTTGAATGCGGGCACTTGCTGTTGCAGAGATGGAGTCCAGCAGGATTGTTGATCCTTGAGCGCCAATCCTGTACATCAGCGTGTTGAAATCAGGATCAACATAGCGAGCTGTGCGCATGGAATTGCCGTTTTTTCTCACTGGATTGACTTTCAAAATGCCATCACCGTCTGGGTTGACCAGCTTGGCACGGGCCTGAAATTCTTCAATGCTGTTCAATGCTTGTTCCAGTTCCGCAGATTCAGAACGAAGCTCAGCCAGTCGGGCCTCGGCAGCGTTCTTGGCAGCAATGGTGCTTTCGGCTGTTGCCAGTTCTGTTTGCAGGGCTTCCAGCTGAGCTGTGAGGTCTGCAATTTGCGGAACGGTTGCATCAATCTGCAACTGTTGAGATTTCAGCAGGGCTGCATTGGCTTCAATGCGCGCTTTCTGCTTGGTTTCTTCATCGTCGCCACAGCCTGTTAAAACCAAAAGGCCAGTCAGGGCAGTAACAGTCAAAAGTTTTTTCATGAGGGAGAATCCTTATGCAAAGAAAGGGAGGAGAGGTTTGATATTTCAGATTGTATACTATGAAAAGTTTGAATTGTCAAAATAAAACCAAGTTTTTGGGGCGGTAAATCTTTCTGTTTCAACCCCTTTATGCTTGTTTTGTATACTTGTTTTTGATACTTTAAGGAGATTTACAAATCTGTTACCCTTTTTTCTATAAGTTTCTAAGAAGGAGAAGCCAAAATGGCCGATATTAAACGCACCGCGATGAAGCGTGCTGATTACACCCCGTATCCATTTGAACTTGGCGAAGTTGAACTTGCGTTCGACCTCAAAGAGATGGGCACTGTGGTACGCGCTAAAGTGTTTGTGGTGAACACAAATGCTGAGAGCGGCACAGACATGGTTCTGAATGCAGAAGAGATGGAGATCGATCAGATCCTCATTGATGGCAACACTGTGACGGACTACGTGTTCGATACAGAAAACCACCTTCTGACTCTGAAGAATGTGCCTGCCAAATTCACGCTGGAAACAACGGTGAAGATCAACCCTGCCGAAAACAAGACGGGCAGTGGCCTGTATATGGATGGTGAAGGAGGGAACCGCACGTTTATCACCCAGTGTGAAAGCGAAGGTTTCCGCCGTATTACTCCGTGGCCTGATCGTCCGGACGTGATGACAACCTTCAAGGTTGAGCTGAACGCCGACGCCGCGCAGTTCCCAACGGTACTCTCAAACGGTAACCGCATTGCTGGTGATACAACTGGTGGCCATGCTGTTTGGCATGACCCGCACAAAAAGCCGAGCTATCTGTTCGCGCTTGTGGCTTGCGCTTTTGATGTGATGGAAGATTCCTTCACAACAATGAGTGGCCGTGATGTAAAGCTGGAAATCTGGATGCCGACGGAAACGCTGCCGCGTGTTCGTCATGCAATGGATTCGTTGATTCGTTCTTTCAAATGGGACGAAGAAGCTTACGGTCGTGAATATGACCTGGATCTGTTCATGATTGTTGGGACCGATACCTTCAATGCTGGTGCGATGGAAAACAAAGGCCTGAACATCTTTAATAACAGCCTTTTGGTTGGTGATAAAGATACGGCTGATGACAACCGCCTGAAGTATATTGAAGCGGTGATTGGTCACGAGTACTTCCACAACTGGACAGGTGACCGTGTCACATGTAAAAGCTGGTTTGAACTGACACTGAAAGAAGGCCTCACAGTCTTCCGTGATCAGCAGTTTACAAGCCATCTGCATAGTGCGCCGCTTGAGCGTATTGTGAATGCTGCTGCCATGAAAGCACGCCAATTTCCTGAAGCCTCTGGTCCGATGGCTCACCCAATCCGCCCTGAAGTGGTGGAGAGCATGGACAACTTCTACACGGTAACAGTGTATGAAAAAGGTGCTGAAGTGATTGGCATGTATCATACTTTGCTTGGCCCTGAAGGCTACCGTAAAGGCACAGACTTGTACTTTGATCGTCATGACGGCCAGGCCGTAACATGTGATGATTTCCGTGCAGCGATGGCCGACGCAAACGATGCTGATTTCAGACAGTTTGCGTTGTGGTATAGCCAAGCTGGTACGCCAACGGTAACGGCTCAAACGCAGTATGACGCGGACGCAAAAACGTTCACTGTTACGCTGACCCAGTCTGTTCCTGCAACGCCGGCAAACACAGGTACCGAAGCTATGCATATTCCTGTGCGCTTGGGCTTGGTTGGGCCAGATGGGAAGGATATTCCTATGAAGGTTCAAACCAACAGCACTAAGGACGGCTGGCCTCTGTTTGATGCAGAAAAAGAGCTGGTGAACCTGATGGACGAAAGCGTGATGCTGGTGTTTGAAGATGTGGCAGAAGAGCCTGTGCTCTCTCTGAACCGTAACTTTGGCGCACCGATTTACGCCGAAGCGGGCCTGAGCCTTGAGCAAAAGATGTTCCTCGCGCAGCATGATAGTGACGGCTACAACCGTTACGAAATGGTGCAAAGTCTGTTGATGGATCATCTGAAAGGTTGGGTTGATGGCAACAGAACTGTGCCTGATAGCGCAATCATGCGCATGATCAACCAAGTTCTGGCGGATGATGGGATTGATGATGCAGTCAAAGCGGAAATGATCAAGCTGCCTGCCATCAGTGAACTGATGGAGAAGTATGATGTCATCCCATTGGATAGAATCCATGAGGCGTACGACTATCTGAAATTTATCATCGCGAGTCGCTGTCAGAGTGCATTGATGGAACATTACACACGTTTGAATGTGCCAGAAAAATGGGCCTTTGATGGGGCACAAGCAGGTCGTCGCGCACTGAAAAACCAGTGTTTGTCACATCTGTCTGATTTGATGGATCGCTTTGTGATTGATATGGACACCAACAAACCTATGGAAGACTATGTGACTGACATGGCGCAGGCTCAATTTGAGCAGGCAACCAACTACACGGATAAAGTGGGCGCGCTGCGTACCCTTGTTCATGCTGGTGTGGATGCAGAAATTGAGTGCAAGGCCTTTGAAGGTCAGTTCCGTTCCAATCCACAAGTGATGGATGCCTTCTTTTCTATGCATGCGACAGTGCCAAGTGAAGACGCTTTGGAAACTGTGAAAGCTCTGGAAAACCACAGCGCGTTTGACGGTGAAAACCCGAACAAAATTCGTTCTCTGTGGGGGGCGTTTGGTGGCAACACCCGCGCGTTCCATAAGGCTGATGGGTCTGGCTACACATACTTTGCCGATAAGGTAATGTACGTGGACGGCTTTAACCCTGGTGTGGCTGGTCGCATTGTGGCGCCGTTCCTGAAATGGAACAAAATGGACACGGCACGTGCTGCCCTGATGAAGGCTGAAATTGAGCGTATGCTGGCGCGCGAAGGCGTATCTAAGAACCTCAAAGAGGTGCTTGGTAAAGCCCTTGAGCAAGAGCAGAAAGCTGCATAAGCAATAAACGATGAAAACCCCCGCTATATGCGGGGGTTTTTACTTTTCGATGGGCTTAATCTCTATAGCCAGTTCCAGAATTTTGCGGGTCCTACTCTTTTGGAAAGAGCTTGTTGCCCCAGTCATAGATATACCACATGGCCGTCCACTGGAAGGTCAATGTCAGCAGCACTGCGCCAAGCAGCGAGGGCTCGTGAATATCAAAGAGCAAGGCTCTGAACATCACAGAGATGAGCATACCGAAGACGCCAAGCATGGCTGTCATGCAAGCCGCCATAATATACTGAATGATACGTGACTTACCGTAATCGGGGGCAATCAGTAAGACAGCTTTTGCGTTCATGATACAGAGGCCACAGAACAGCAGGGCCACCAAGTAGCCAGAAAGGGACATGCTGAAAAACGCGCCCAATGCAGCAAAGATACCCCAAATCATAAGAGGAATAGCGGCAACAGCACCCAGTGTCAGTGGGAAGTTTCGTGCCATGTCATCACGCGACGGAAGCCAAATGGACGAAGGGAACATGATTTGGTTCTTCTTCGGTGGTTCCGGTTTGGGCTCTTCACAATTGGGGAGCGGGTCATATACAGAACTGGTATCAAGTTTCATAGGAAAACTCCTGTTAAACGGGAAGGGAGAGGAAAAGTTGCTTTATTTGTATACAGTAAGTTGATTCGTGTCAAGGTGTTATACACCATGCTCCATCATATCTGCGAGTTGAGTGGCTCTTGTACCCACTTGAACCGCCCACAGGCTATTTAACATCTCAAAGGATGCTTTCTGAAAGTTATACTCTTCAATGGCTTGGATCATGTTTTTAAACTGACTTAAACGGCGCATGCCAAGGTTAAACATCATGTTAACCAATACCGCTTTTCTGGTAAGAGAGAGGCTCTCAAAATTAGAAATAAGGCTGCGGATATCATGAATGGCACGGTTGATATCTTGTGTGAGAAGGTGCTCAGCTTCAGCTTTGCTGATGCCGACATCATCAAGGTTTCTGCCATAACCAATGGTGAGTTTTCCAGCAGTGCATGTATATGGCTTAAGGCGTAACCCTTCATGGATTTTGAGAAGGGGCGTTACTTTTTGAATCAATTGCATGTTTTCATCCATAGGATTTACTCTAAAAGCAGATAAACATCTTGCGAAGGGACCGCAGCTTCTTTATAGTGTATGCAACTTTATCTATCTCCCATTCACTTTTTGGAGGACCCATGTTATGGGTACAAAACTTCTCAATTCTCCGCCGGAGGAATACATCAACCATCCTTATCTGCTGGCTCTGTTTGCAAAGGATATGTTCGAACCTTACCTGAAGGGGGTAAATGCCTATGTGGCACGCCGCTTTTTGGGTGAGATTTTTGAAACCAATATGCCAAATTTTGTAGATGATTTTTCTATCATTGATGGCTTTGAGCTTGAAGACCTGCTCAAGGGCGAGGGAAGCCTCGACTATTGGCAAAATATTGCAGGCAACCTGCATGACGCTCTGATGACGGGCATGAAGCGTCCGAGCAATATCAAAATGCACAGTGTCATTGGCCCTGTTGCTCTTGCTGAGGGGCGCTATATTGAAGCCATTAAATCCGCATTTATTCTGCACTATCTGTGCATGGGTGGCGGCATTGAGGCTATGGCAAATAAGGAAGCCAAGTTCAATGAAGAAGAGAAACTGATCTTCGGTGAAGTGACTCTGATTCTCCGCAAATACCTCAACGAGGCCTTGGATAACCCGCAGGCCGTGTTTGAAGAACGCATTAAACTTTCTGGAAAAGGACCTGAAAATGGCTAACGGTGCACGCAAAACTCAAGTGCTTCTACTCAATGCCCCCACCAAAGAGCTCATTCGTTTGCAGACGCCATTTGGCCTCATTCAAGAGGGCATTTGCGAGCATTACATGCCTGGCTTTAATGCCATCTTCACGCGTTTGATGCTTTCTTCTCTGAATAAGGATGTGGATGATGCTTTTGTCGACACGTTTACGGCCGATGAGTTCCGTATCCCGAAAGACGAAGTGTTGAAGCTGATGCGTGGCTGCGGTAGTGATGAAGCTGTTTTTGCGCTCAAAATTGCACGGCGTAATGGTCTTGATCTTCTGACAGACTTTAAGGCTGAAATCTTGACGCACATGGCTGTCAGCCGTTGGCGTGAAGCTGCTCTGTATGTGCATCCGCTGTACTTTTGGGTTCAGCTGGGGGAGGTGATTGCCTCTGACAGTTTTGAACATCTCACAGATGAGCAAAAAGCAAAGCATAACCATGTGACGGTGAAAGCTGTAGAGATTGCAGAACGGATTTTTGATAATCCTGGCCAAGCCTTTAAGCTGAAAGTACAAAATCCGCACTATCTGGTGCGCGGTTAAACGAATAAAAAGCCCCCATGTTTGGGGGCTTTTTGCTTGGGGCCTTGACATAGAAAGCCTGAACTCCCATATAAAAGGCACTATCACTCTTTCGTTCTGTTTGATTCTCTTTAGAAAGGAGACTGAAATGCCGCATCGCGTGCATTTGAAGAAAACCTATGTGGCTTGTGCCATTACCCTTCTGGGCATTCTTGGCTCGGCTATCTTGGCTGCCATGGGATATGATCTTGCTGCTGTGGCTGCTGGCGCTGTTGCCTTCTTTGGTGGCATGATGATGCTGAAGTATCATCAGCGCGGTTACCGCAAAACCAAGCCCTATGACAAGGACGAGACCTAGGTCTCTATCGAACTAAAGAAAACCCCCGCATATAGCGGGGGTTTTCTTGTGTCGTTTTATTCAGCGGTCTGAGGCGTTGCCATCAGGCGCTCACGCAGCAGGTCTGCTTCAGCATGCATCAGGTGGCCATTGTCCAAATCGTCAAAGGTATAGACAGAAATGGGGGCGCCGGTGTCATGGGTGTAATAGAAGAACACCAGACGGGCATCCCAGTCGACCAGTTGGAACAGGGTGGTCTTTTGCTCCATATGGCTACCGTTGCCATCATTGTGGCCTTGGCGATGGCTCATCAGCGGGTGCTCGCTCATTGGCAGGCATTTGCCGGTTTCCATACATTCTTCCAGAGCGTTGATGCCTTGTGGGTCCAGATCGTACATCAGGACGGTCTGTTGGCCGCGGCGGAACATGTAAGTGACGGTGCCCGTTTCATTCTGAATCAGGCGAACATCGCCTCGTTTTTCCAAAACAGTGGTGATGTGCACAGCACCATTGTCCTGTGTGGGGGCAATGGTGCGGGCCAGCTCTTCATGCTGCTCGGCTGCGTCAATGGTTGCATCCGCGCGCTTGAGTTCAGCTTCAATTTGGCTGAACTGCTCTGCCAGAAGCTTCAAATGGGCTTGGGTTTCCTCCAAGTTGGTTCGGGCTGCTTGGTTTTGCACAGACAGTTGATCAGCAAGAATGCGCTGTTCGTTGTTCTGGGCTTCCAGAGCTGTGTTGCGGTCCATGGCAAACTGACGGCGGTTTTCCAAAGAGGCAAGGCTGTCTTCCAGCGTGGTCACTTGGGTTTGGAGGGCCGCAGCTTCTTCAGCTGAAGTTTGGGTGAAGAATGTGGTGGCACCAAAAGTGCCGACAGCAGTTACAACAGCAGTTGCGACAATCACAAGATAATTGGCCTTAGGCATGGGTATCTCCTAAAAGGAAAAGGGAAGGGTGAGATAGAGAATGAGTATTGGTATACATTTAAGCACTGGAAAGTTCAAGGCAAAAAAGAAACCCCCGCTAAAAAGCGGGGGGATCTTATCGTTTAAACAGGGGTGTTTTTTTCACGTTGGCGATACCACTGAATGGCTTCCGTATAAATACGACCTTTGTGCGGTTTAATGCGCTTCAGGGCGTCTGAGAAGCTCATCCATTTGTGGCTGGCAAATTCTTTGTCTTTGGCGCGGCTGATATCCACCTTTACACGCTGTGGCAGTGTGCCGATGATAATGTTGAGGTCGACGCCAATGGTATCAGGCTCAATGCCGTGCTTTTCAGCGTATTCAAAGCGCTTTTCACGTCGCCAAATATACTGTCCTGAAAAGGGCACCTGTACAATGTTTTGTACATGTTCAGGGTTGATGGCGGTTTCTTCATAAAGCTCACGAAGAGCGCCTTCAATAATGCTTTCACCAGGATTAATACCGCCTTGGGGGCATTCCCATTCACCGGGCTTTAAGGCATCTTCAAGAATCAGAAGTTTACCTTTGGGGCGAAATAGCATTACGCCGCCAACAGTTCTAAAAAGAGGGGTCTTAGGGAGAGTCATGCTCTTCTCCTACAGAAAAGGAATGAAAGAGTGTGTGTGGCCTCACTATGCGGTGAGGGGGCGCTTTACGTCAAGACAAAATGAAAAAGCCCCAGAAGGTCTGGGGCTTAATCGATTAGCAGTTACGGCAGCGTTTGCGGGACTCATCAACCTGTTCTTGGGTGAAGAGTTGGTTGCGCAGGCCGTCTTCAATGGCAGCTTCCAAAGCGTCATTAGCCACGTTTGAAAAGCAGCTTGTTTGGTCATAGATGACGTTCACAGGGTTGGTGTGGCTGACAGTGCGGTTATACACGGTGCTGCCGCGGCAAAGGCGGTCAACGCGTTTGATTTTGCCATCAGGGGTCCGTTCAAACCGAATCACGGTTTCATGCTCATTGCAGTCAGTCAGGCATTGGTGAACCAGCCGTGCAAAGGCGTCAACAAAGGACTTCCAGCTCATTGAGGTTTTCCTCCTCCAGAAAACAGAACACAAAATATAAGATGCAAAAGGTATAGGCGGCATAAGCCATAAAAGCAAGCCTTCTTCGCAGATGACCCTTTTTATTTCATGATGATAGGGAAAGAAGGAGGGAGAAATAGTGAGCTTACTTGGTTTAGCTGGAGGGGTGCTTTCGGTGCTCAGTAACGGTAAAAGTGCCATTGCACGTAGGGCAGGGGTAGATGAAAGCACGGTAGGTGCTGTGCTTAAGGGCGTGGATGCTTATCTCTCAAAAGATGAGCGCGCACGCACGCAATTGAATGATTTTGTAAAGGATGCTCGTGCCCATGATACGGCAACCTTTGTGAAAGAGGACCTGTTTAGTAATAGACTACGTAGCATGGTACGCCCTGTTGTGACCTTTGCCGCAATGGGTTGGTATCTCTATGCCAGATCCCACGGCATTACACTCACACAAGAAGATTATGCCATTATTGGTGGTGTGCTGGCTTTTTGGTTTGGCTTTAGACCGTTTGAAAAGAGAGTATGTTAACGAAAAAACCCCTGCAGATGCAGGGGCTTTTATCGATTTATAGGCGATCCCAATGTATTTCAATGAGAACTCCACGGGCTTCAATTTGTTTCAGCAAGCGGATGCGTTTTTTTCCGCTGGCATGCATTACTTGATAGCCAGCTTCTTTTGCTGCCGCTTCAAGTTTACTGAATGCCTCTTTGCATTTGATTTCATCAATGGCATCGTGGCGACTTACGTCACTCATGATGCTGCGAGGGTATGAGCATTTGCCTTTGGGTGAATTACATGGATCTGTTGATACCCACGAAAGCGGTTTAGCGTTTTGGTAGGCTTTCTCTACATCTTTCGTGAGGCCCTGTATAAAAGAAACCATTCTATCAGTTGCACTTTTAGCCATGATAGCTCTCCGTTAAAACAGTAAGTAGGTGGTATATAAAGTCATATATAAGAAAGTTTGGTACCTTTTCAAGGTATAACCAAAAACACCCCGCATAAGCGAGGTGTTTTTATCGAGTCATCATGCAGCACGTTGTCCAAAGCGGAAATGAACCACACTGTCGGTGCGCTCTTTCCATAGGGCGTCCAGTTCTCTGGCTTTGCGCGGCGACATGGCTTCTGTGGAATGGTCTTGGTAGTACACCAAGTGTCCATGGAAGGTTGTTTCACTTTGGCCGAGTGCCAGTGGCGCTTTGTCGCTCCATTTGGGCGTGTACGTGATATGTGTTGTCACAACAATGCGCCGTTTGGTGCGGTTTTCTGTAAAGCGTTTGTACTCAGGGCCAAACAGAAGTTGATGTGAAGTTTTTGTTTCTCTGCTAAAGAACAGAGGTTCAAGAAGGGTGCCGATGGTGGCGTAACGAAGATCTTTCATGGCCTTTACTCCATGAGTCTAGAGGGACATTGAGATGAGGTTATAATGGCTATATAGGATGTATGACCCTGTAATGCAATAGTAAAATAAGGCGTTTCTATTTTTTGTGAGATGCCATAAAATAAAGAAGATAAAAACAAGAAAGACGCACAACATGAAATGGTTCCATATTCTGATGCTATCACTCTGCGTGAGCGGAACACTTTCAGCGCAAACATCAACGCTCTTTAATCGCTCTCTTGGTGGACATCCTATTACACCGCGTATGGTGTTTCAGGCGTATATTGACCATCGTATGGCTGAACGCTCACCTGTGCCACCAATCTGGATCAACAGCAATCAGGTTCGTAAAATTCTATACGAACAACTCAAAGGTGACTTTAAACGCATGACCTATGCTGAGGTTGAGCTATTTGTAGAAGCCCTTGAAGACAAGCTCGATAAGCTCACCATTGAAGAGCAAAAAGCTCAAGTGCAAACATGGCTCAAGCGTGGAGATATGGAAGGCATCTACAAGATTGAAGAAGCTGAAAAAACACGCGACTTTTTTGATCCTCGCTATGTTTACTGACATGTAAGATCTCGATTTCTGGCTTACAACCATAAGAGGTTATGAAAAGGAAATCTGTCGCATGATTAAGTATCTCAAGCACGCTCTTATGGGGCAACCTCTCAACATGAAGCCAGGCCATGATGCAATTGCCGCATATAAAGAGAAGGCGCAAACGGCTGTAAAGAGCGCGGCTGAGGAAGCCGGACAATCACCTATGAGCACTGCGACAGCAGATTTTCCAAGCAGGTTAAACTATGCTGAGCATAAGTATAAAGATGACCCTCGTTTTATTTCTGTTGAAGAACTGAGTGATATTCGTGATGACCTTGCTGTATGTGTGGCAGCCGATAGCGTTGCGCAAAACGGTATGTGGAAATCATTCTATTATAATAAAGATGGTTCATTAAAAGAGGATTGTGCCTACGCAGAATTCTACGATATGGAGCAATCTATGCGCTCAGGCATGTTAATGCCGCGCGGCTATACACCTCTCCCAGAGTACGGGCAGAGACACATTAAGGGTAATGAAGCTCCAGAAGGATTTATTGATCATCAATCCAGTGGTTTGCAGTCTGCTGCGTTTATTAACCATGACACAAAAAAGGTGATTATTGGTTTTGCATGCCTCAATGAGGCAAACGCAACAGGCATTAAAGAAGCTTATGAAGCTGTTGGTAAAAATAGCCTCACTCAGGTAGAGATGGCGACACTTGAAGTACAGTACGCTATTGCAAACCTGAAACGTCATGCAGAAACAAAAGATTACGATATTGTGATTGCAGGGCAAAGCCTTGGCGGAAATGTGGCGAGCGGTATTGGTATGGAAGTGCTGAAACAGTTTGATGGCGTTGAAATTCATAGCTATGACCCGCCAGTACTCCGTGTGAAGCCAAATTCTGCAACGCATATGGATCCATCTCTCCATAAAACATATGTGATTGAAGGCAGTATTATTTCAGCAGAAGGTAGCTTTACAGACCGTGCAGGCCAGCTGCTTGGTCATGTAGATAAGGGTGCCAGTCGTGTAGGGACAGAAATTATTCTACCCGCAGCAGAATTACCAGAAGGTTCTTTAGAGTGGCGCATTGCTGAACGATTTAGAAAAGCCAACCCAATGGCGCGTTATAATGAGCATACTGCTGGCTCTTTATTTGATGCTGCTTCGCGTGCCCATATTACCGGGCAAGAGCTCAAGGTCAATATCCATGAAATTGATATGGAAACAGAGCGTGATAGAGAAGACGCCATGGTAGAAATGGGTGCAAGGGGTTGATCGTCTAAGCAATCATTCATATACCTTTTATATAACTGTATAAGACTCTCTTCGTTCCTTTCCTTATCTAAGCGAGGTAACTTCCTATGTCTGCTATTCTTGATCGTGCTGCACAGATGAATTGGAATATTCAGGATATCAATCTGGTTGGCGCGTCCTTCAACCAGATTCAGGCTTACTGGGGCCAAGATCTTCTGGCTCATGAACACACTTTTCCTGAGCGCCCGTTCGGCTGGAACGTGCATCTGCTCAAGTATGTTTTCACGCACAGCAACTACCACAATGCCGTGAATGCGTTGCGCTACATGGTACGCTGCGGCTTGGTTGTTGATTGCGGGAACGGCCAAATCCGCTCTGCATCTGGCAGTGCTACGCGGGATTTTCTGAACACGATGGTTGGCGCGCCGCCACCGCTTCAAGGCTCAGGCGTTCAGCCAGCACAAATGCACTAACGATGCAAAAAGGCTCCCCCAAATGGGGAGCCTTCTGCATGTGATCGATTATCCTTCTGTTTTGTGCATCTTTTGAGTGATGCTATCTTTCAGAAGTTTGTAAATTTCAGCAACCATGCGAATGCTGATCTTTTGGTCATCAGAGCGATTGTCATTATCGCTGATGATATCTGCGCTATTTTGCCAGTGCATATGGGTTTTGCTGGTTTCATGGAGCATGCTGGCCACATCTGCGCGTTTGATTTCAAAAATAGGCGCAACGTCCAGCGGATCGCCACCTGAGAGCAAGTAAACCTCAAGGGTTTGTCTGAGTGTCAGCATGGCAGCCGCAGCGTTGGCTTGATTGCTTTCATTGCCATATTTATGGCGCCAAAGCACACGCATCAGGTCTGTTGCGCGGCGCCTTTCAATATGCATATGCAGAGAGTTGAGCATAATTGTGGGTTGAGTCATTGGAAAGTCCGTACAATGAGGAAACGTCAAAAGAGATGTGGTGTGGGCTGAATGTAACGGCCTTTGGCTCTTGCAGCAACTTCTTTTCCTGAAAACAAAATCACCCCACGTAAAACGCAGGGTGAAAAATCGATTTTTTAAGGGTAGATCTGATCTCTGAAATATTCACGAACAATCGAGACAATTTCAGCTTTCAGGTTCCAGTAGGACTTAACCTGCGGATTGCTTTCTGCCTCTGCATGTGCACGGCAATTGCGAACCAGATCCAGCAAGTTTGTCAGCAGTTCATTCGGCGTATCGCCAGGAACATTCATCATGTTCACCAGCTTTTCAGCGCTTCCTGCGGTGGAGATAAAGCTCTCTAGCCGTGAGCGAGCCTTCTTGAGGCTCCAAATACTGCCATCAATGTCCAGTTCAGGGTTATGACCATCCTCAAAGTGTCTGAGGAAGGTGGTCATGTATTGATCCTGCATCTGGGTGCTTTCAGGCTCTTTATCGGCATTCTCATCAAAGATGGTAATGGTAAAGCCAAGCACCATACCCAGATCCACAAGGTCTTGGATAATGGTATTGCACACCTTCAGGTTTTGCGTATCGCCCATATAGGCAAGTGCCATTTGCTTTTCCAGCATCAGGCTGAGAGAACCATACAGAAAATTCACAGCATCAGGGTCACCAGCAAACGGGTTGGTTTCGCCTTTTTCATGGCTTGCGACCAGTGTGTCCAGCGCCTTTCTTGCAGATTGGCGTTTCAAGGACGCGGTACCCATTTGATCGTGGTAGAACTCTATGGCAGCATCGCCAAGGCGTTCAAAAACCAAGTTTGTCAGTTCAAAGAGGTTTTGAGACATCTGAAAACCTTTCAGGAAGGATCAAAGATAGAGGAAAGGCGGCATGATTCATCATAGTAATCACACAGCTTTTTAAAGAAGCTTAGCAGCTTGTTATAGAGAGACTCGCCACAGGTTCCCGGAGGGGGGAGCACTTTGAGTGTTTCACCAATCACTTGGACCATAAGCCCGATGCGTTCAATGTTGGTTCGGAACTCATCGTCTTTTTCAAACATATGCTCAAACGCAGGATGTTTGGCTTTCAGTGCAAGCGCTTTATCCATTTTTACAATGGCCAAGTCCAGTTTCAAGCTCGCAACGCTAAAATCCTCAGCTTTGATGAGGGTGAGTGACTCTCCCCAGAGTTCAATAGACTCTGCAGCAATAGCCATAATGTCAGTGGTTGACATGGTGGGCCTCATAAGTTGGAGAAAAAGAAAAACAGATATTGAATAAAGCCACCCTACGAGTGGAAAATGTATACGTCAAATGAAAAGCAGCCCTTGAAAAAGGGCTGCTTCGAAAAATCGATTTATTTGCCTCCAGGGTTCAGCAGACCAGTCAGAAAGTTTTCAAAAATTTTCTGTTGTTGGGCCACATAGGCCTGAGCCAGCATGCCGGCCATCACAGACATGTTCTTCAGCTGCTGCAGTTGTGCAGAACCGAGGCCATTGGCTTTGACGGTTTTTTCGAAGTCTTCAGCGAACTCGTTCACAGCGGCTTTGGCTTCTTCAAACATTTCCAGTGGCGAACGCGGACCTTGCGCCAGAGCTTTCATCAGCTCAAGGAAGTCAACATCGTCACGCTTCAGATACTCTTCCAGCAGAGCAATCAGCTCTTCTGAGGTGGTATTGGCGGCTTCAAATTCGCCTTCGCTACCATGTTCCGTCATGCGGCGGGTTGTCTCTTGAATAGCTTCCAAAAGCTCTTCATTTGTGCGGGTATCAGTCATCAAACTCTCCAGTCAATGGGGTGAGGGAAACAGGCTCTTACTTGTTAAGAGCCTGAACAGATTTAGCCAATGCCGTTGGCTTCCAGGAAGGCGTCGTAGTATTTGGCGCGCTCTTCAAACAGGGCTTTGGTCAAAATCACAAGCAGCTGCATGGTGCTATTAACCACCTGCAGTTCAGCTTCGCCAGCTTCGCCTCTGGCCTGCAGTTTTGCTTTTTCTTCTGCATATTCTGGCAGGAGGTATTCCAGCTGTTGCAGAACCTCAAAAGCTTCACCACTGAAAACGGTTTGTGCAAGGTTCGAGACGGTGGTATTGGGCAGAGCTACATACTCCTGACAAAGTGCAACCAAATTGGCCAGAGGCTCAATTGCGCCAGCATCATCGTCGCGTTCTGCAGCAGCCATCATATTGGAGGCTTCCACTTGAATTTTTGCCATCAGCAGTTCAGGGGATTGTTCAGACATAAGAATCTCCATTGTCTAAAAAAAGGGAAGGGTGATAGATCAAAATCACCCCTGTTGTATACGCCAAGGTGTTGCATTGTCAAACTTAAATGGGAAATGAAAAACAAAAAAGCTCCCCAAATTGGGAAGCTTTGCTTTCGAGTGATTTAGAAGGACTGGCCAATGGCTTTGGAAAGCGTGATGGTGTTTTCAGTCTGCTGCTGGATGAGTGCTGCAGCCAGCTTGGCTGGTGGCGTTGGTGCAAAGTTCACCATCAGGGCACTGCATTGACGCATAGGCGTAAAAACAAGTTGTTCTTGCGCTTGCCGTGTTACGTTGGCGTAAGCCTGCGTGTAAGTATGCATGGCTTGAAGAGTACCCAAAGGCGTAAATAGAGTCATAGAACCTCTCTGTAAAACGGTATGGTGGGTTGTTAGGAGCGCAGAAAGTAGGGGAAAGCAGGAGATCTGTCAATATATAAAAACAGCCCCCTTGCGAGAGCTGTCTTTGATTTCGATTTAACCGAGGCCTTGGCCTTCTTCTGGCCAGAGGCGTGCACTGGCGCGGTCGCAGTTGCCAACATGGGCTGCAAGCGGGCAAGAGACACGGTGGGTGTTGGTGTAATCATCACCTTCACCATGGGTATATTTCAACGCGTTCCACTCATTATCAGTCAGTTCAAAATCATAAGTTTTCATGAGCTCAAGAATGATACGCTTCTTAATGAATTCCCAATATTTTGGAACAACATGTTGAAGCTCTGTATGCCAGTGTGCCACGCGCGGATCAGTAGGGTCTGCAAATTTGAAGATCTTCTCAATGTCATGGAAGAAAAACGTAACCGCAGCACTGCCTTTGGTAAAAGGCAGTGGACGAATCTGTTCCATGCCGTCATAGGTCACATCGTTAATGCGAAGGCCTTCTGCAATATGGTCTGCATAGCCGCCAGGCCAAGCTTGGTGGTTATGGGTAGAGCCTGGAGCAGTATGGAAGAGGTCGTGGAAATCACGGTAAATTTGCAAGAGGACATTCTGGCGCGGATCATTGATCTGCTGAATGAGCCCTTTAAGCTTTGTGTCTAACAGAGACATAAGCATCTCCTTGTATAAAACGTGTTCAAAGATTGAAGAGTTCTTTTTTTATATCGTGGCTTTAAACATGTGGCAATGAAAAAGCCCCTTTATAGGAAGGGGCTTTATCTCGATTTAGCAGTACTGCGTATGGTCTCCTAAGGTAAGGGTGGGGTTAGCCGCGGGCCAGCTCAAGGAACGTGCGCATGGCTTCTGCCAGCGGGTTCAAACCAATCAGAGCACCAGGGTTCTCAGTTTTGGTTCTTTCAATCAGATCCTCAAGGCCTTTCAGGCCTTTTTCGCCGGTTGCCAAGGCATGTGCTGGCATACCAATCATAGTGGCAATCTCTTCAGCGCTCACTTCACCGCGGACAATCATGTTTTTCACTTCGGAAAACAGGCCAAGGGCGGCTTCTGCAGTTGCAGTGAGCATAGCAAGATTATCGGCTTTGAGTGCTTTACTGGCTTCACGTACAGCCATTTGGGCTGCACCAAGAAAGTTTTCAGCTTTAGCAAGATTCATATTCATAGGAATATCTCCTGAGAAAAAAGGAAAAAGAAACAGATTTATAAAACAGAGCTGACCCTACGGGGCAGAGTCGTATACGTCAAGCGTAATGCTGAAACTTGAAGATGATCAAAATAATACCCAGCCATATAGGCTGGGTATTTCAAGCTTAAGCTTTATTCCAAGAGATATGAAGTTAGTTCATTTCCAGTGGAATTTTCACAAGGAAGCTCTGACCGTATGTTTTCTTCTTCGGATCAAATCCGCTGAGTTTAACGTACGAGTACGGGAAGCGACGGCTGCAAGCATCAACCTGCGTCATCACCCAGCTCGCGCTGACTTCTTTGTGCTCTGGAATTGGCCAGATTTTCCAGTACACCTCTTCAGGTGTTGGTGCATCTGAGAACTCAATCATTGGCACTTGGCCTTCTGCAAGCATGTTTTGTGCTTGCATGTGCACTTGGTTACTCGTCAGAGGCGGTAGGAATGAAAATGTTTCAAAACGTCTCATTGTTTTTATCCTTTCTTAGTCATCCAAACCTGGACGAGTGTCATCAGTTACGGGTTTCAGTGGGGTTACAACTTTTGGCGCTGTTGTTGTTTCTTCAATCTTAGCACCTGTTGCTGCGTCACCTTTCACAACACCAAACAGGAAGGCTCCTTCGTTCCAGAATTCTAGAGCGGCTTTCAGTTCGCTGTTGTAGCGGGCTGCACGTTGTAGAATTGTACGACCGTCAACACTTAGGTTATGACCTTCACCACGGGCTTGTGCAATGGCTTCAATCGCCGTACGGCAAGCTGTTGCACCGCTGCCTAGGCCCCAAGGGTGACCCATTACTGATCCACCACACTGGATGATCATGTCATCGCCCATTGCGTCCATCAGGCGAGGGAAGTGCCATGGGTTGTGTCCACCACCCACAGCAGGCCATACAGTGGCACCACCTACAGAGGGTTGGTCAAACATGATACCTGTTTCAACAGATGTTTTTGGTGCATCTTCAACAAGCATATCAACAATACCTTTCACGTGACGGCGGTTACCCGTATCACCACGCAGTGGACTACCGATACTTACCATGTCACAACCTGTGAAGCGAAGAAGCTTCGCAATCAGGCCTTCTGTCATTGTTGCGCTCATGAGGCTACGTCCGCCCATGGCACCAATAATCACATCGTTGTTCTGACACCAGTTCACCATGCTTGCAAGAGCACTCCAGCCGACAGCAGAGCTATCAACAATCATCATGTTGATGCCAAGCTCTTTTGCATATTCTGCACGAGCTGTCATATCTTCAACTGTTGGGGCACTAATGTTCACAGCGTGGTATTTCACTTCGCCCGTTTCTTGCTGTGCAGCAAAGGCAGCTTCAGCCACAAAACGGAAGCGACGGCGCCAGCTATTGTCTGGCAGGCTGTGCATCATGGTTGGGTCGGCAGTCATATCTACACCGCCTTTAAGTGTTTCGTACACCGCACGGCCGTACATCTTAGGTGATAGGCCGTTCATTGGGCGCATTGTGCTACTTAGCAGTGGGCGACCGTACTTGCTGGCAAGGTCACGCATACCAATCACACCGTATGAAGGTGTTTTAAATGTACGTGCAAGCCCAACAGGAATGCGGGCATCAACAATACGTGCACCTGTAGATGTAATAGGGGCACTGATCACGCTAATAAGGCTGACCATAGAGCCTGCTTCTACCATTTCTTGTGGGATGATCAGGCTTACGTTAACTGTAGAGCTATCTACGCGCTTTGTTTCAAGCAGTTTTACTTGTGGCACTGTCTCGTGGTCTACAAGAGAACCTGTCCAGCTTTCCACCCAGTCACCGTTTGCTGCGCTTACAAGAAGGTTACCGCATTCGTTTTGGCTGAATGTTGTGTTCTCGTACTGGTAGCTAACAAGGATGTCTTGTTCTGGGTTAAAGCCTTGGTCTTCCTTACGGCGACCACGTGAGTCTGGCTTTTCATCAGTCGTTGGGGCTGCTACGGCTGCAAATGATGTCGTGCCGCCTGTTAGGCTGTCTAGCGATACACCAAGAACCGTGGCGATTTTAACCACGTTATCTAGAGAAGGGCTTACTTGTCCGCCAAGGATGCGTGAGAGCGTTGCCATCGACACACCAGACTGGCGAGACAGGTCAGATGCAGACATGCCGTTCTTTTCCAAAATCTTTTTTAGAGCCTCAGGTAGGTTGTAAGGGCTCTCTGTTGTTTTCTTTGTCATTAAATTTTCCTTATATGGTAGCGAGCTACCATTACGGTTATTCATTTACCTATTAAATGTAGTATCGCACAGGCTGTGCTTTTGCACAAATGGAAATATTGCAGATGTGGAAGAATTTCAAGGGCTGAAATCAAAAAAATATCAAAAAAATAAAGGTGACTTTGTTTTTGTTGACAAATTAAAGGTGGATTGTATGCTGCCCTGCAACATTTATCTTCTCTTTCTTTTTCTAGGAGTACTTAATCAATGGTATTCAGCTTTCTTGAGCCGTTGCTGCCTTATGTTGGTTTGGGGTTTCAAATCTTTGGAATGTGGATTGCTGCCTCGTGGCTTATGGAGCAGGCCTTCCTTAAAGTAAACGCTTTTTATGAGGCCCGGCAGCCTGAAAGGGACAAAGAGCGCTACCGGAAAAGCTTAGACCATTTTGCCTGCTATGATGAAGACATTGTTTCTGGAAATGGTGAACACTACAACCGGTTAACCATTGTGGAGCAGATTACAAAAACGCCTCGTAAGCAGAATTCGCGTTTTAAGCCTGTTGTAACAGAGGTGCGCTATACGTTTCTGACCCTGGATGAATCCGAATGGTTTTGGGAGGAGACGATGGAAAAAATGACGGCAGAGTCAAAACCATACTCTAAAGAGCGTGTTGAACGCATGCTCGCGCGTTATAAAGCTGGCAAAATTAGACATGTTGATGCTGCAAAATAAACAGTATATGGCCCCCCTTTACAGGGCGGTCTTTTTCTTTTGTGGTTGACAGGTCTGGGAAATCCAGTATATTCGCCCATTCTGAAATACTTATTGAGTACCTGTTTACCTTTTTATTTGTCACCTGCTATGGAGGATAACTTGCTAACACCTGTTGCATTTTGCGTTGGACTGGCTTTTGGATATTTCGTGCTTCCGCTTTTGCTTGCCGCTCGGGCTTTGCCTGACTCAAGCCTAAGCCTGATGCCCGAAAAGGACGAAGAAGGCACGCCTTGATGCCTGTATGTGATTGAATCGAAATGGAAGTCGCCCTGTTGGGCGGCTTTTTTATTTGTGTTACGCTCTATAAGAAATCAGGTTGGTTATAAATGACTAAGGGAATATCTTAATGAGACACACAGTATGGATTGCGTCGTTGGCGCTTTTGTGTGCAGTAAATGCGCAAGCTTCAGAAGGAATTGCAAGGCAAATTCAGTCTCTTAAAACAGCAATGGATGGGTTTGCAGCAACTGCAAGAGCGCAAATTGCGTCCAATACAGCGAGTATTACTGAAAACGTAAGAATTATTGACTCTTTTGAGACCTGTGCTGAAAGCGGGATGATGTATGCCCCTGATGATGTGACAGCGAATGCAGATGGCTGTAAGCGCGTCACCTCAACACAAGCGCTCAATGAAATTGATGTGTCAAGCCAGCTTGTGGCAACAGGCCGGTGGCTACACCCTTATAACTTTAGTGAGCATTCATCAAATGGGTCTCCATCAAAACGTGGCCGTTCTTATGCGCAGATTTATCGTATTAATGATCCTGATAATTATAACAACTACCTGATTTCTGGTAATCTTTTTGGTGGTGGTAGTCGTTCTCATGATGAGGGTCAGTTCAGTTGTTGGAATGCTAATACTTATGTAAAGATTGGTAGTGGTTGGGTTTCTACAAACGGTGATTCTATTAAAATTGAACAGCTTGCCAATGTGTCTAAAACGCGTGTGGCAGGCCATGTTTATAATGGCACATTCCAAAACCAAATTGCGATTGTAAAGCGTACATCTCATAGCTGTTATAATAACGGAGGGGATTTAAATATGGGAATGAAGGTTAATTACATTACGTATCACAATGGTATGAATGCACGTGCATCTTATCATGATAGTGACTCGCGAGCTTCAACACTGCGTGTGACAAACATTATTGGTTTTTAAATTAATGGAAGTTCCTATAAATAAGCATGAAATGGGAGGTTTATAGATTTCATGAGTAAAGTATTTAAAGGGAGTGCAGCTGTTGGCGCTTTAATGGCGGCGACAAGTGCTGCTGCACATGACCACGACTTTCCGAACTTGAATTACGATGCCAATGCACCTGTGCCTGATGGCATGAGCGAGGTGTGCTCTCCAAGTGATCTGGAATACTTGCAGTGGCAAGCCAATGATTTTGTGGTTGATAATCAAGTTCAGTTTCAGCCTAAAGATGATGCGGCACAGGGCTATATGCAAGCTTATGCCGAGCTCCATGAAGGGGACAATGCATTTGAGGCTTATAAAGGTTATAGTGATCGTGCTTTTGAGCACTATAAAGAGTTTGATAATGTTGCTAAGCAGGTTGAGCGCGGCATGGTCAGCTATGATGAAGTAGATCAACAGATTCTTGGTCGTATTAATGAGCTTGGTCACCTTGAGCAGTTTTATATTAATTCTATTCAGGCTGAGAAGATTGCAGCAAACTTTGAAATGCAGTACGGCGAGGGGTCTTTTGCCCGTTACGCTGGTATGCAGGTTGAAGTGGAGCTTGGAGAGCTCAACTGCGATATTGAAGCTGAGCGCTAAAGGATTTATCTAAAAAAAAGCCACCCCGAAGGGTGGCTTTCTTTATTTACGTCGATTTGCTTTGGCGTTTTAGTCGTTGTTGCCGAATGGGTTGACGCCGCCATCTTCACCAGTCTCGAAAGTCTGGCTGGTTGCGGCGCTGACCACCGGAGCACAGACGCTGCCGGGCTCTTTTTGCTTCGGGTCGACCTTGGCCGGGAAGTTCATCAGGCCGTAGACCAGGTTGCCGGGGAATTTCTCCAGCGAGTTGGTGTAGGCGACGCACTTGTCAATCAGCAGTTTCTGCGCATTGGCGAAGGTGGTCCGGCCGATTTCGATCTGATCCTGAATGGTTTTGTACAGGGTCATGTCGACTTCGGGGTTGTCTTCGGTCAGGGCCAGCAGCAGGGCGCTGGCACCGCCATCACCGTAGCGGTTCTGGAGTGCACCAGAAATCACTTCTGCGACCGCGTCCTTGTAGGCATCGGCCACGCCAGCGGATTCGGTCACCGACTGAGCGAACGCGTTGTATTTGATTTTGTTTTCATCGTAGGTGCCCATGATGCCATTCTCATGGCTGATGCCGGTGTTGTACGTGGAAATGGCCACGCCACCTGCCAGAGCCAGAGGGACTGCGACGATTGCTGCGATAATAAGACCTTTCATGATGATTCTCCATGATGTGAAAGGTTGAGAAGGAAGGGTGAAAGCTTGGCCGGAAAACCGCCCAAGCAAGTATTATATTTCCTGTGTGCTCCTAGAGGAAACGCACGTCGTTGCGATGGAAGTAACGGGTTAGACCGAGACTTGCGCCCATCCCAACAAGGAAAAGCATGACCAGAGCCCATGTTGGTGGGTTGATCTGGGATTTGAGGTAGGCAAACTGTTTCATCTGTGGGCGTACAAAGTGTGCGTCCACCTCTTCGGAGATGGCGTGCACAATTGCATGCGGGTCAGAAATAGTGCCAATGTTTTGAAGTTCATCACGCAGATACACTGCCATTTCTTCGTTGCCGTATCCGCCAGCCCAAGTGAGCACATGGGCCCAATTGATAGTGTCGGTTGCGTCAACACTCAGAATAACCACCACATCATTCTTGTTGAGACCATCCCATGCGGCTTCAACTTTGAAGACATATTCACGGGATTTCTCTGTGGTGATGATCAGGTTCACGTTGGCCTGTTTACTTGGGCCAAGGTGAATCAGTTCCTGATTCAGCAGATCTTGCCAGTGGTCAGCATCTTTCAAGCTGAAGCCTGAAGTCAGCACCCGGTGTGCACGGTAGTAGTCGAACACGCGTGGGTACTCAGGCACGTCGGCCAGATGCTCATAGTCCAGCATTTGCGTTTTGTAGAGGCTGCCGTTGGCGGCCTGTACGTAGTTATCATAGGTGTGCTCAGTTGCAGCAGGTTCACCAATAACCACTTCCGTGAAACGGGGTGGCTCTTTGGTTCCCTGACGGTTGATACGCCGAATGTTGAAGTCGCCAACATTGGTGTAAACACGCCAGTCATAGTCGTGAGAGTGCTCATAGCATGTTTGGCAGGTCTGTTTACCGTCTTTGTCGGTGACACAATTGCATTGGTAGCTGTGTTCGCAGGAAACGCGAACACGCTTTTTGTCTGCAATTGAGCCGTTCCAAATTTCGGTATCAGCCATCATGCCTTTTTCGGTCAGCTTGTAGCCGCCAAAAACCAGCGCTGTCACGAGAACGAGCTGCATGAGGATTTCTTGCCAGTTCAGGTCATACTTCAATGCTTTTGCAATGAGAGGTGTGAGAAGGGGCAAGAGAAGAAGCCATGCAAGATACATGTGTTTTCTCCTTAAAATGTACGAAAGATTACAGTAGTGATGAAATTGTGATCATCCCTTTAATGAAATTCAAGGTTTTGGGTGTTTTTTTTAGGAGATATGAGCTTGTGTGTTAACCTATAAGAGAAAGCAGGGTTATAAAAAAGAGGGGTCCCTTACAAAGTGAGGCATATGCTTAAAGTATCAGCATTAACTGCTGTGTGTGTGATTGGAATCGTGAATTATGTGCAAGCGAGTGAAGGAATTGCTCGTCAAGTACAAGCCTTAAAGTCCTCTATGGATAGTTTTGCTGCGACTGCTCGTGCTCAGCTTGCTGCTCAGGCGGTAAGCATTACAGAGAATGTACGTATGATTGACGCTTTTAAAACCTGTGCAGATAAAAACATGCTGTATACGCCTGAAAATCAGGCGGCAGATGTGGATGGCTGTTCTGCGATGTCTGGCTCTGGGGAAGTAAATGAAATTGATATGGCAACAGAGGTTGTGCCAACAAACCAATATTTTAATGTGGAACATGGCAGGGAGCAAACTGGAGGCGGTGGAGTAACTCGTGGCTCTCCTGCACGTATCTATCAGATTAATGACTCTGGAAATTATCAAACATATCAAGTTGTCGGTAATATCCGAGGCTGGGGTTGGCAATGGGATGATGAAGATCATGCTTATGACCATTGTTATGCTTATCAGCCTTATGTGAAAATTGGCGGGAGATGGCATGTCTCTGACTCTGATACTGTGACAATCCGTACTGTTGCAAACCAAAATAAAACCATTCTAAATGGCCGTATGGTGAATGGAAGTTTTGATAAAAGAATAGCTGTTGCTAAAGGAACAGCTTTCAGATGTGGTCGTCGTGGGGATACAAATGCTTTATATCAGATTTTTAATGATATGCGTAAGAGCCATGTGACTTGGTCTGATGCTTTAGCTTCTGGTCAAAGGGCTTGTTCTCATCATGACCCTCTTAATTGCAGAAATAGTGCATCGCTTGGTATACACTATATTGTTGGCTATTAAGTTAAAAATTAAAAAAGAACTACCCAATTTTAAAAAACGCCTTTAGGTTAGAGATATCTTAAATCTTCTTTAATGTTTCCTAACTGACGAGGCGTTATCATGCGCTATACAGTTCCTGCTGGGCGCAATGAAGCGCCCTATGCCCTATGGCATGAAAAAAGCATACAGGCGCGAAGCTGGTATTTAGCTTTAGGTATGATGTATCCCGTGATTATATGTATTGCCCTTGGGCTGCATGGCGGGGTAGGAACCTTTATGAGTGCCATTTTCTACGCAGTCTTGCTTTTTGGTGTTTCTCGCTTTCAAGCCTATAAAACGGTGCGCTCAGCACCTGAAGAATTTGCGCGTAAGGCTATTCCTGAAACCTCACCTCAATATCGTCAGGCTCTCCTTATGATTGAGGAGCTTTGCCAGCGTGCAGGTGTGGATTGGAGGCCTCAGCTTATTGTGTTTGAAAGTGAAGGCTTTGACGGTTTTGCAAGCCATCCCCCTGGACGGGACCCCTATATTATCCTGAGTACAGGTGCTTTTCTTTATGGGAAGAGAAGTGTACGTGCTGTGATCGCTCATGAGCTGTCTCATATGCTGCACGGGGATATGACCCTTGTTGAGAGGGCAACCATCCTGCATATGGTGACAATGGCTATGCTTGCTCTTATTTTGTCTGTTCCAATGGCTATGGCTGGTGGAGAGTCTGCTGACAGTGTTTTCTTTCTTGTGTTTTTATTGGGGTTTACCTTCATCTATTTACGTGGATTGAAGATTGCGCTCAATACGCACTCACGCTACCGAGAGTATTTGGCTGATGGTGGTGCTGCCGCTTTAATTGGCTGGGAAAACCGTATGGATATGGCGGTTGCACTGCACTGGACTTTTGTTGCCTTTAAAGAGCTTCTGAAAAAGAAGGTGAGGCAAGGGCAGCTCTACAAAGATTTCCGTCACCCTCAAACTGGGGCACCCCCTAGAGAAGGATGGCTTGAAGACATGCAACAAAAAGCGCTGGATGCGATTGATGAAATGGAGGAAACCTCTTCCATTATGAATACGCACCCAACCAATAAAGAGCGCTATGCTGCGCTCGATATTACCGAAGACGAGCTGAAGCAAGCTCTTGAGGATCATGCGCTATAAAAAATCGAGAAGCCCCCTGTGTTGGGGGCTTTTTATTTGCGCGCTGCTGAAGTTTTTTTTAAATAGTTTTTTTCATTGAAAGGTATAGAGCGGCTCTGTAAAGTTGACGCATTCTATAGAAAATATGTCTTCCGTTTTCTTATCCTTGATCTGAGGTGTTTCTATTTTTGTGAGGTCATTATGCTTAAGACCTGTCTGCGCGGCTTTTTGCTGCTCTCTTTTCTTGTTCTGTCTGCTTGTGCCGTCGCTATTCCTGAAGAAGACTGGTATATCACTCTTGCCAAACGCAATACACAAAACGGTGTTGTTACCATTACTGAAGATGATGGTGGGCTGGTTTATCCGCGTATTCATTACATTGAAAATGTGATTGAGGCCCGTAACCAAAGTGTACGTATTATTGCACCTGAATGCATTTCGGCTTGTACGATGTATCTTGGGGTCAGCAATGTGTGCACTGCGCCTTATACTCGCTTTATGTTCCATGGCCCTTGGGATAGTTCAGTAGCTAACTATACTGAAACGCCTGCATTTCAGCATACGTCACGTGCCATTGCACGTTACTATCCAGCGCCTATCCGTAGAGCCTTTATGAAAAGTTATCGTCATTTGGGACCCTATGAGTTTCATACAATTACGGGCGAAGAGCTTATTGCCGCAGGGCATATAAGAGCCTGCTAGATGAATCGAACACAACAAAGCCTCCCAAATGGGAGGCTTTGCTTTATCGATGAAAAGAGTTACATGCGGAAGCGGGTTGCTTCTTTCACTGTGCCGTAGACCCATTGGAACCACATGATGCCAGCCAGAGCCGGCAGAACCCAGTCCATTTCATTGGTGATAGCGTCAGCATGAACATGGCCAGATGCGGTGGTCAGCCAAAAGGCAAACAAGCCTGCCATCAGGTAGAGCTCATTGGGCTCCATGGCACGCACGGCGGTAATTGCACTGGTAAGCGCAATGGCGCCAATCCAGATCATAGCAAAGATACCAGCGTTTCCGAAGGTGTTCAGCATGTAGCCAGTACCAAAGTAACCTGCAACACTGATCGCGATGGTCAGCAAAAAGCGCAGGCCCAGATTCTCCAGACGGGTAATCTTGGCAATCAGGCGGGCAGCACTGCCAACAACCCAGTCCCAGCCGATCAGAAAGATGGTTGGAACCAGCTCGCCAGATGTTTTGTGGCTGGTGGTTGGGCGTTCTTCATCCAGTGTGGTATTGCCGACCAAACGGTCAAATAGGATGAACGCGCCGATGATCAGGCCCACAAGAAGGAGCACAAAAAGGAAGGGGTTTGAGAAAATCACAACAGACCTCATAGGTTAGGGAAGCGTTAATTCAGATGATAGATACTTTTTGTATACGTATTATGTATTTAAATGTCAAGGGGAGGTGAGAAAACAAATAAAATCAGAAAAATCTATTGACTTTTTATCCTACTTCACCTAAATACACAGAACATGTGCGAAAACCCTAGCTTTTTAGGGGTATAAGAAATTATATAAGTGGCACAAAAAATATTTGTTAAAACGACCATTATAAAAGAGTAAAGACCGTCATGAAACTGACTGAAAGTTTGAAACCTGCAAACGCTGAAAACAACTGGTACGTTGTTGACGCGACTGATGTGCCTCTAGGCCGTCTATCAACTGTAATCGCATCACACCTACGTGGTAAGCATAAGCCTAGCTTCACTTCACACGTTGACTGTGGCGACAACATTGTTGTTGTAAACGCTGAGAAAGTACGTCTTACAGGCCGTAAGATGGGCACAATGGAATTCTTCTGGCACACAGGCTTCCCAGGTGGAATCAAATCTGTGATCGCAGGTAAAGAACTTGAAGGTAAGCACCCTGAGCGTGTTGTTCAGCGTGGTGTGAAGCGTATGCTTCCAAAAACTAAGCTTGGTCGTGCTCAGTTTGGTCGTCTATACGTGTACGCGGGTACTGAACACCCACATACTGCACAAAAACCTGAAACTCTTGATGTAGCCGGCATGGTTGCTAAGAAAAACCACAAGTAAGCGGGGAATAAGTAAATGAGCATTGCACAAAACATTAAAGCCGCTAACAAAAAAGCTGGTAAGTTTTACTCAACGGGTAAGCGTAAAGACGCTGTCGCTCGTGTATGGCTAACTAAAGGTAAAGGTGAAGTGACAATTAACGGTCGCTCTATGGAAACTTACTTTGGTCGTCCAGTATCTCGTATGATTGTTAGCCAACCTTTCCAAACTGTGGAAATGGAAGGCAAATTTGATGTGAACGTAAACGTACACGGTGGTGGTCTATCTGGCCAAGCTGGTGCAATCCGTCACGGTATCACTAAAGCGCTTATCGAATACGATGAGAGCCTACGTCCAGCACTTAAAGCACGTGGCTTTATCACTCGTGACTCTCGTGTTGTTGAGCGTAAGAAATACGGTCTTAAGAAGGCTCGTCGTAGCCCTCAGTTCTCGAAGCGTTAATCTTTCGAGACCGACACATTCAAAAACCTCCGCACTGCGGGGGTTTTTTGTTGCTTAAATATTTTCATTTGTATACAGTGTGGAAGATTTCATCTTTATCTGACTTTTTTCTCGACTCTAACGGAGGATATATCCATGTCGAATCTTTGGACCCTTGTTGAAAAACAAGAAGCCCGTGCCACAAACCCCAACCGTACCCGCGCTGAAGAACTGATCAGCCATGGCCAAAAAACGGGGCGCCTGTCCAACTCGGACTACCGTGACCTGAAGAGCGCACTGCGTTCTGGCAATCTGTGCTATGAAGATTTCGGTGTTCACAAAGGCAATGTGAATGACTGGAATGCACGCTGGATGGGCGAAAACGGCTGTGGTCCTCGCGACTAAGCTGTGCGTAATCGAAAAAAAGAACCCCGTAGCTTATGCTGCGGGGTTTCTTCTTGTCGTTTTATTTTCCGCGCACGTGAATGATGCGGATAATGGATGTGTCGCTCAGATCAGAGACATCGCCAAGCGACATGACTTGGCGCCGAATGAGGTTTCGAAGAAGTTCTTCTTCTTTATAGCTCACATCAATGAAAGGGTTGTGGCTGCTTCCAGCTTTGAAAAAAGTGCCGCCATATTGGTTGTCTTTGAGGGCAATATAAAAATATTTATGAGTCGCCGATTTCAAAAACTTCATTTCTTCAGATGTAAAGGGCACCAGTTCAATGCCGTTGTCCTTAGATTTTTCTGCCATGGCTTGCATGTAGCTTTTACCCTCTACCACACGGCAGATATTGGGTTTAAGTGCGCTATAGCCAGCGTTAATGACATCGCACAGTGCTTGCCACTCTCTCGGCGGAATGGGTTTAAGTTCATCGCCTTTGTGGGCATCGCGGTAATAACCGTGCTCTTCATTCACAAAGTAGAAACGCTGATGCGTATAAATGCGGGCGTAAACCAAAAGGGCGTCGTTGTTGAGTCGTTTCATGGAGAGGCTCCAGAGAAAAAGAAAATCAAAGATATGAGTTGCCTTATTTTTACAAGGAGTAGAGAGGCTTGGCAAGGTGTTTCCTGCAAAACAAAACAGCCCCGAAGGGCTGTTTAGGTTCGTTTATTGGTCCCAGTAGACCCGCTGGTGCGGTTCTTGGCTCCAATAGTCTTCAAATGTGCCACCTGTATGGAGCAGGCCACGTTTGACGAGCTGCTGAATGCCTTGTATCTCTGTGGGAGAAAGCTGGCTTTCGCGACGGCGAGGGGAACCTTCCTCTACCTCATAAAACCAGTGATAAATGCCCGTTTCCGGCTGAAAAATGAGAGCGCTTGCTTCACGGTGCTGAATGGCACGCAGAAGAGGAATCACGTTCTGTTCTTCTTTGCTGAAGGCGCGAGGGGTCACAAATGGTTCAGGGTTTGCGTGGATATAGTTCCCCAAAATAACCTGAAAAAGGGGCAGGCCTTCTACGTAACGGCCTTTTGTTGAGAGGGTTGTGAGTGCGTTACAAGCAAAGGCTTCGCACAGCACTTGCCAGTCTCGCAGGCTAATAGCAGGCAGTTTGGATTCACCAAGATGACCCTGCTTTTTAGGCTGGTTGATGTAAACGCCATGTGAGACTGTGATGAAGAATTGAACATCCATCTCATGGATGCGCTTCACCATTTCAGCAACCGCTTGAGATTGAGACATGTGAGATCCTTTCAGAAAAGGGAGGGAGATGTAAGATGTTGGGATTGTATTCAGTTTGGTGGTGTTATGCAAGTACACAAATGAAAAACAGCCCCGAAGGGCTGGTAATAATCGCTTCAATCATCTGCCGTCCAGAACGAAAAGATGCTCTGAGCTTCGAGGTGATAGTAAGGGGTCTTTTCACCAAGGGTGACAACGCCTTTATCAATCAGGCTTTGTAGAATGACCATTTCATTCTCATCAAAGTCAAGCTCAACGCCCCAGTCGCCTGCAAACCAAACACCATGGTAGGGTTTGTTGTCTCTCCATTTATGGATCAGGCAGCAGGCATTCATATGCTCTGATGTAGAGTAAGCGTCATGGTCTTCCATGAGGTGAGAGGTGTCTTCGCCTGCATCCTCTGCGGCGTAGTACTCCTTAATGCACCCCCGCTTAACATGCTGACCAGCAGGGAAGTGCCGTACGCGCGGGCCTGCGCCTGTCATGGCTTTAAGGAGCATGATCTCATCATTGCTGAGAGCTGTTGGCGAGGCTGGAGGCGGCGTTTCGGGCCTGTCGAGCGCGGACGCCTCAAGAATTTGATAGAATGTGGCGCCTTGCTCTTTCATGAGGCTAAGCTTCCAGTTACTATTTAAATGGGCGCGACCATCAGAGATGATTTTGCAGAGAAACTGCCACTCTTCAAGTGTAACGGGGAGTAGGTCGTCTTCATTGACGGGCACATTTTCTTGGGTGTTCTGTGCAGCAAGTTTATATGCTCTTGTGTCTGACACAAAGTAGTAGCACAGCTGTTTTTCAATGCTGGCAACAATGTACTCTTCAAGGGCGATGCCTGAAAGTTTCATAAGAGAGCCTCCAAAAGAAAAAGGGAAAAGATAGATTTTGTGTATCCCTTTGTTACCTGAGAGGTTTTATTTTGCCAAGTGAATTATTTGAAAATGAGCATGGAAAAATCGGCATAGTTTGTGTATCATCCGGCTCATGGCATACCACATTACCATCTTCACACAAGATAACACCAGCAGAGGCGGGCGTCATTTTAAGATCCGTAAACCTTTGTTTTGGATATGCTTAATGCTGTTTTTGGTGCTGCCATCTCTGGCGCATTACACAATTATTTTCCACATTATGCCAACGTACGCCGTTAAAAAGGCGCAGGGTATGGAAGAAGAGATTACAGGCCTAGCCAGTGGTGTATATACTCTGGAAGAAGAGAACACTCTTCTAAAGGCGAGGCTCAAGAGCATTACAACAGAGCTTGAAGAAGAGCAGGCTGTACGTAGTGAGCTTGCAGCCCGCATTGCCATTGCTGAAAATGCGCGTTCATCTTTTGCCAATAAAGCCCAGCAGCTTGAGCAAGAAGTGATTGATCTACGTGCCAGCACCAAGTTTTACGAAGATATTCTAAACCCATCAGAAACAGTGGGTGAGCTTCAATGTTATAACATTACCACCAGTCTGAATAAGGGAACGCTTAAGTATGGCGTCAATTTCCTCCATCAAAACCAGAACAATACAACGTCTAAAAAATATAAAATTGTTGTCAATGTGATGAGTGGTGTGAAAGCATCAGATCTTGAAAATATGGAAATTCAAGACGGCGATGATGTGAAAGAAGTGAAGTTCAAGAAGTCTTACACAATGAAGGGCAGTCTCGATGTGACTTTGCCTGATAATAAGCTCCGCATGCTTGATGTGCGTGCTTACAAAGATGGGACAAATGAGCTTGTCGGTCATTGCTGGAAAGCTTTCTAGCATATATAAAAATCATCTTTTACACGCTTCATTGCTTATGTATTGGTCCATACATGGCGCTCTTTATCCTGCAAAAATTGCTTTTTTATATATGCTAGAAATATATTAAAAGAAGTCTTCGTGGTGCTTCATAAACGAGTGCGTAGTGAAGCGGAGCCAAAACCTTAAGAGGTTTTGAGCGGTTTAAAGCATTTAAAAATAAGGCGGAGCATTATTTTTGAAAGTAAGGGGTTTAAACCAAGACCATGCTTTGCGAGTTATCGCCTTTTTGGAGCAGCGTAGCGAATGAAAAAAGCGAGAACATGAAGCAAAGAATTAAGAAATCTCTGATTGGAATTTATCCGCATATTTGCTATATTAAGAAGGTTAAGGGACGCGCATTCTGTAGCGTTCTTGGGGAAAAATAACAATTATAATGCGTTAAGGGAAACACTTCATGTGGCCATTTAAGAAGAAAGAGAACACAGGCTCACTCGACATTGTAGAAGAGCCAGGTCTACACGACGGACACTGCTATATGGCAGGGAGCATGCGTGTAACCGGTGATGTTGTCTTTTCTGGTACATTCCGTATTGACGGCCGTATTGACGGTAAAGTTGGCGTACATGCAGGTAAAAACGGCTCTGTGATCCTCTCTAAAGGGTCTGTTGTTAATGGCCCTGTGCAGTGTAGCAATTTGGTGTGTGACGGTGCAATCCTTGGCGATGTAAATGTTTCTGGACGCTTAGAGTTACGTGCAAGCGCAGTCATCCGCGGTTCTGTACAGTATGGTTCAATCCACATTGCTGAAGGGGCTCGCCTAGAAGGTCGTTGTGTTCAGCATAGCTCAATTGCTAAAAACTCTGGCCCTGTTCTGCAAAAGAAAGCGCCAACGCATGGCGGTTTTGAAAAGGCAGCAGAACAGCTTTCACAGCAAACACCTCGCGTGGTTGCAGGAACATCTCTAAATACACAAGAAACGCAGCAGAAAACGGCTTCAACAGCTGAAGCGCCAGCAAGTTTCCTGAAAAAAGCGCAGAATTCTTAAAATATGGCGTTTATCCTACCATTCAAGGGAACGCTTCCAGCTATTGATGAAACAGCTTACGTGGCGCCAAGTGCCACAATTGCGGGTGATGTCCACATTGGGGCAGGGACCAGCATTTGGTTTAATGTTGCCATTCGTGGTGATGTGCATCATGTGCGTATTGGTGAAAACGTAAACATCCAAGATGGCACGGTTTGCCATGTAACAAACAAAAAGTTCTCTCTTGAAATTGGTGACCGTGTCACGGTTGGGCATGGCGCTATCTTGCATGGCTGTGTGCTTGAAGAGGAATCATTTGTTGGTATGGGTGCAATTGTTATGGATGGAGCGCGTGTAGAAAGTGGTGCTATGGTTGCTGCTGGTGCACTCGTTAGCCCGGGTAAGGTTGTTAAAAAGGGCGAGCTTTGGAGTGGAATGCCAGCGAAAAAGATGCGTGATATGACACAAGATGAGATTGACTATCTTCCTTGGTCAGCTGAGCATTACAGGGTGCTTGGTGCTCAATATAAGTCTGAAAGCTAAAAAGACTTAAAGTTTAAATACTTTACCCTGTCAGGAATGGCAGGGTTTTGCTTTTTCTACACACTATAAATACTCAGGGTAGTTAGGTTTAGGAGGAATCTGCACATGCGTGATCAAAATGGATACAGATCCGTAAAAGGAGAAATGGTCGTTGGATTTACCAACGACGGTAAGATGTATTCTACTCCTTTTAAGGAACATGACCCAAACTATGTTGGGCTTTCACATGAGGATAAAACAAGAGAACGTTACGTTGTGACGTTTAAAGAGCATGAAGATGGTAAGCTTGTTGTAAATTCACTTACACGTGACGATGCCTATACAGATGAGATTAAAGCAGCCTTTGCAAGAGGTGAGGCCACAGAGCGTGATGTTGAGTATCATGTTAAGCCTGAAGGAAAAGAAATTCATGGTATGCTCCTTAAAGAAGGTCATGAAATTACCATGGTAGATCCAGATAAAGCAGGGGATTACCAAGCACAGCGAGAATTCGATGAAATGCGCGCAGATTTTAGTCAGTCACAGGAAGCTTTCGGTGAAAAAGTCCCTGTCACTGTAGATATGAATGAAATGGTTGTGACTCAATCACGCCAACAGTGGAGTGAAAGGGTGCACGGTACAGAAGACCGTGATGCTGGTAACCAGCCAACTCGAGAATTTGAACAGTCTATGTAGGCCTTAGGGAGGAACAGTAAAATGTCTGAAAAGCACACAATGGTTTTTGAAAGAGATCTGGATAACGGAACTTTTGAAGCTTTGCACAAAGGTACAATGGAGCAGCGCGCAAAAGCGACTGAAGGTCAGGCTATGTCTGCTGCTGATGCTCCAAACAAAGATACCTATTACATTACTGGTTCTAAAGGTGAGGATGGTGCATTTGTTATTGATGAAATTCATCGCTCTGGTGCATCTACAGTACGTTTTGCTCAACGCATGCAAGCTGATGAAGGCCTAAGCCAAGACCGTAGAAATGAAGAGTTTGAAGCTTATACACATCCAGAACATGTTGATGTTGAAGGTGTACGTTTTTCTGTTGGTGGCCCCATGTCTGGTGAGGTAAAGGACCTTGAACTTGCGACCTCTGACAGAGCGTATAAAACATTTGAAAATGCGGAGAAGTATCTAGAGACTGCTGCCGTACATATTAACCATGGTGTTGGTGAAGCAGTACATGCGAATCAAAAAGCAGAGCGAGAGGCACCTGGACATGTATTTGAGAAGCAAATTGCATTTGGTCTAGAGCAAGATGGCCAGCTGTTTGCTGAAGAAGTATATAGCCAAGATCATATGCCTGGTAGAGATGAGTGTATGATGCAGCTTGGAAGAGATCATGACGGTCAAGTTGTTGTGACTCAGCTTTCTCGTAAAAGTGCTGTTTCAGGTGAGGAACCTCAGCTACAAGATTCAGTACATTTTATGGGGCAAAAGTTTGAGGTCGGCCAGCCGGTTGGAGAGCTAGAAGCGCATGGTAACTTTAGCCCGGAGCAAGCTGAAAAAGTACAGGCAGTGATGACGAATATGCGTCATAGCTACATTCGTACAACAGGTGAAGCCCCAGAGCTTAAGCCGGGACGTGAGATGGAAATGCAAGTTGACGACGGTATGTCTCGTTAATATCAAAATATTCAAAAGGCCTGCTCGTCAGGCCTTTTTTACGCCGAGAAGCTATTGCTTGCGTCAATGGCACTTTAGGCGTACCCTTTTAACCAATAATTTTTAACAAGAAGAAGGCACATCTCTTATGGATAAAGCAGCTCTTAAAACCACCGCAGATAATCTGGTGAAATCAGGAAAAGGTATTCTTGCCGCTGATGAAAGCACAGGCACAGCTGGTAAGCGCCTTGCGAGCATTGGTATGGAAAACACAGAAGATAACCGTCGTGCAATGCGCGATCTATTCTTTAGCACAAGCGGTGCAGCTGAATACATTAGTGGTGTAATTCTATTTGATGAGACTCTTCGTCAAGAACGCCTAGACGGCAAAATGACATTTGCAACAGATATGATGGCGCATGGTGTCATTCCAGGTATTAAAGTTGACCAAGGTCTAGAAGATGCTTTTAAGCCGGGTGAAAAAGTAACAAACGGCCTAGATGGTTTACCTGAGCGTTTGGCTGAGTACTTTGAGCTGGGTGCACGTTTTGCCAAGTGGCGCAGCGTATTTAGCATTACAGATACGCTGCCAAGTGCTGAGTGTGTTGAAGAAAACTGTGACCGCCTCGCGCGCTACGCAAAAATGTGCCAGCAGGCGGGTATTGTGCCAATCGTTGAGCCTGAAATGCTGATGGATGCCGCAGATGCTGTTCATACAATTGACCAAGCTTACGCAGCAACAACACGTGTGCATAAAGCACTCTTTGCTAAACTTAAAGAGCATGGTGTTTACCTTGAAGGTGTTCTGCTAAAGCCGAGCATGGTCATTGAAGGTCATGTGTGCGACGTGTGCGCGACAACGCAGCAAGTGGCAGAGATGACTGTTAAATGCCTGAAGGAAAGCGTGCCTGCAGACGTTGCTGGTGTTGTGTTCCTATCTGGTGGTCAAACAGATATCCAAGCAACTGAGCACCTGAACTTGATGAACAAACTTGATGGTGACCTACCTTGGCCACTCAGCTTCTCTTACGGACGTGCACTTCAAGGTGCGGCTCTACAAGC
This sequence comes from Pseudomonadota bacterium, assembly GCA_036141575.1. Taxonomy (NCBI): domain Bacteria; kingdom Pseudomonadati; phylum Pseudomonadota; species Pseudomonadota bacterium. Next base: position 102,312 of record JAYZXF010000017.1, read on the forward strand.
TTGGGGCGGACGTGATGATGCTGTTGAAAACGCGCGTGCAACATTCCTGCACCGCGCTAAAATGAACAGCCTAGCCACAAAAGGCCTGTACACTGCAGATAAAGAAGACGGCCTTTGCCTTGGCAAATGTGCGTGCGCTTAAGTTCTTAAAGAACACAGAAAAGGGGCCTCATGGGGCTCCTTTTTTATGAATAGCATTTCAGTTTGACAGCGTCGTAGTGAATCTTTACGATGAGGGTGTATCTCAATCTAATTCTTTCTTTTTCTAAGGACTAACCTCATGCCTTTAGGTTTTGAACGGTGGGAAGACGCGACGCTAGAGCAGCTTTATGAAGCGATTATGACGTATTTTGACGTAGTGCTCAAAGAGGCTGAAGAGCTTGACTTTGAAATATTTAGCGTAAGCGAAGACGGAGCTGTGACCCATAAAGGGACCACCACTTTAAATTTGATGTTTGTTTGCCTTGCTGTAGACGTGCTGCGTAAACATCACCAGATGAGCAGTGCCAGTGTGGCTCATGCTCTGAGTGATCTTGGTTATAAGCCGTGCCGCGAGGCCGTGCTCAAACTCATTGATGCTTATGATGGTGACGGTGTTGAATCAGAGTTCAAAGTAAGCCGTGATCGCGTATTTGACGTGGCACGCCTTTTGAGCTCTGCAGACTAAATCGAGAAAAGCCCCTTTTGTGTAAGGGGCTTTTTGTTTGACGTTACATGAGTGGCTCGCTATGTTGAAATCAATTCTGATCTCTTATCTTTTGTTTTCAAGGAGTTTTTCTGATGCAGTTTTCACTTCCTCAGAAGATTAAATTCGCACTTTTTGACCGTAAAGGCAAAAAGGCGGCTAAACGTATCCAAGTGTTGTGTGAGACAACAATGGATTTGTATAAATCTGGCCCGGGTCATGATAAGGGCATGTTCTTCGTTATGAGTACTATGGGTTTATCTCATGCTGTTGCTGTGCTGAGAGCTCGCTTTGGTGATGATGAATCCTTGCGTATGTTACGTGCCCAGAGCTATGCCATTGACGGTGATGATGTGGACAAGATTATTGCCACCTTGGACGGTGTAAAAGAAGGTAATGCGGAGCGTGAGGCCATTGTGATAAACCTGACGTTTTTGCGTAGTGCCTTTAATGGGCAGTAATGGAGGGTCGTATCCAAGAACGCCATGTGAAGGCGCTGATCCATTGCGCCAATGAAGCGTTTCGTCTCGCGAAGCAGCATCATTATAGGTTTTTCATCCCGCCTTACAAAGACACGCAAGCCCTCATGCATTTGCATTTTGTGCCTTTCTTTTATGAAGGGGCAGTCAACATTATGGGTGAAGCATTTGTAGAGAAGGAGCTTGCGATTTGTTTCCAGTATCGGGGCAAAGACGTGAAGACCTTCAAAAGAGCTTATCAACGCCATCTGGAAGAGTTTCCTGATAAAGAAACACCAGAAGCTATTGCTGCGGCATATGAAGCCTTAAACCTGCTTGGAGCTGTTCTTCAGTCTCCCCATCGAAAGAAAAAGTCCCGTCAGTAGCGGGACTTTTTAAATTTTGAAGGCTTAGAACTCTTCAGGCATGTCATCTGTGAGTGAGTCCATCATCGGCTCATTCATTGGTTCCATCATCGGCTCCATCATTGAGTCCATGTGAGTATCCATAGAAACTTTATCAGGTGTAAGACCTGTCATTTCCATCATGCTGTCTTCCATCATTTTAAGCTCTTTACTGATTTCTTCCATTTGCTCGCTTACGTCTTCGCCGCGTGCTTCAGCTTCTTCAAGCTCTTTTGCTTTTATAGCAAGTTCATCAAGAACCTTCATCATGTCGTCAACAATGCTCAGGCTGCTGTTCAGTTCATCTAGGCTACCTTGTAGGTTATCTAACTGTGGGCCACCAATGGCGTCTAGGCTAATTGGAGCAGGGATTTCATTGTTCATGTAAACGCTTTGTTTTGCTTCAAGCTGGCCAAGAGATTTTGAGAAAATATCAAGGTTAGACTCAAGGCGGGTAATTTCTTGCTGAGCAATTTCAATTTTTACTTTCTGGCTCATCATTGTGAAGAGCAGGTAAGCGACCGCAATTGAAAGTGCCAGAATAATCACAGATACAATATTAATTTGGCGCTTTTCTGATTCGTAAGACATGGTTTATGTTCTTTTTCTTGTTCAAAATTAGGTTTGTTACCATACTAGTAAAAACGAATTTTCTTAAAAGAACAAGCGCCAATAGATAAATTGGCCAAGGGGAGAGATAAAAATGCTACTCACAACAACACCTTATGTTGAAGGTTACACCATTCGCCGTTACGGCCCAATGGTAGCCAGTGAAGCGGTCATGGGTACCAACCTGTTTAAGGATTACTTTGCAAAAGTACGTGATATTGTTGGTGGACGCTCTGGTGCGTTCCAAAATGCTCTTGCAGATGCGCGTGAATCTATTCTTCATGAAATCCAAGTGCAGGCTCAGCAATCTGAGTGTAACGCCATTATCGGTATTGATATTGACTACGGTGAGGTATCAGGTGGTGATAAGACAATGCTTCTTGTTGCTGCAACAGGTACAGCGGTTTACATTGAGCCGATTACTTAGTTTTTTGTAGCTTGCTTCCTGTCTTTTATTTTTCAAATATAAAATTTGTAAAATAAAATTCAACGCAAGCTAGAGTCTTGGTTTAAAACCTTCCTTGTAAAAACAGTACTCCGTCCTGCTTTTAGCTTTTTTAAACCGCCCAAAACGCCTGAACGTTTTGGTTCGGCTACTCGCCTCACACTCTCATAGGCCAACACTTCTATTGTGTCCTAGTACTTTGCGGAGCAAAGCGCAGCCGGCGCTTAAGGGCGCCGAGCGCAAAGGTACAAAGTAGGGTAAGCTGCAGAGCAGCCGTGCCTTTGCAAGATATAAATAAGGTGTTAAATGGCAGGCAGTGTGTCTGTGCGCAGGGCACCGCCTCAACCTGACAGGCCGAGAGTCAAGAAAGGAAAAAATAACCAAAACAGCTCTTGTCACTTAGGCAGATACACGTTAGTTTATTCCACATTCAAAAGTTTCAAAAATAAGGGATAAGTCATGCATATCGAGTCTGATCACGATAGACAAAAAGTAAAAGAATATTTCAAGCAAGCGCTGAACGTAAACCGCAGTGTTGAAGAAGCAAAAGCTGAACTGAAAGATATTCTAGACGTTCTTAACGAACAGCATGAAATCAAGCCATCAATTGCACGTAAAGTGATTAAAGCTATGGAGAAGGGCAACATGCCTGAGATCCGCCATCAGAACGAACAGTTCGAAGATCTTTACCAAGCAGTGATTCGCTAAGGTTGAATTGATCTTGACTTAAAAAGGCGCCACATTGGCGCCTTTTTAAATGCGACATATCCCTCTATTGTAGTGGTATGCATGAGGATCCATTAAAAAGCATGCCATTATTGGCACATGAGTGAGAATGGCTCTGATTACTCGAGATGCGATCAGCATCAGCTCTCAAACTTGAGAGTTCTGTATCTAAGACATCAAGCTGACCTGCCAGCACGGTCTTCCAGCTTTTTAGAGCAATACTGAGCGTATTCACTTGTCTTGAAAGGTTTTCTGTTTCTGCTTTTTGTGCAAGGGCGTCTGCAGGGAATGCCAGCAGTGCCGGTGCTGTAAGTAGAATAAAGGCTTTCTTGAGTTTCATATCATGCACTCTTTTTAGCATTGCGTGCCGCTTGTGCAGCTTGCAGTTGGGTTTGAGATATTATTTGTATTGGCGTAGTTTAGATAATTGACTGTTTCTTCCACAGACATAGCACCTGTTGTGGCTTCATTAGAGCCTGCAATATGTTGGCGCACTTCTGCAGCGGCTTGCGCTGCTGTCATGCCTGAACCTTGAAGTCTGTCCATCTCACCTTGCCAAAAATGTGCTCCAGCTTGGTCTGGTGCGCGGCCGAGCTCATCGCTATAAATTGCGCAAAGCTCAGGTGATGCTGTGCATGTGTTTTGTGTTGGAGTTGGTGCTGAGGCAACAGTTGGTGCTGAAGCTGATGGGGCAGGCGCTGCGCTGGCTGTTGGTAGCCCTATGCAGTGCGAACCATTATAAAGCATATGGCTGTTGGCACAGTCATATGCATTACTTTGTTGCTGAAGCAATCTATCTGCCTCTGTTCTCAATCCCGAAATACTATTGCTGAGTGCTGTAAGCTCACTGTTTACATTTTGACGAAAGCCGTCAATGGTATTTCTAAGTGAGCCAACTTGCCTAGAAACACCCTCAACAGGCGTGAGCTGTGCTTGAGATTCTAGCGTTGTAAGTAGTAGTGTTGGTGTAATAGCAAGTAATGCTTTTCTAAGTAATGCTTTTCTGTTTTTTGACATATCTAACCCCTAATAGTTCCTTAAGGTCTTATAGGTGCCACAACAACTATAGGTATCACTTTGCTGACAGTGTGAAATTTTATAAATAGTACATGTGTTGTGCTATTTTAAAGCTTGCTATACAAAATTCTCTCATGTATATGTTGAAGTACGCATAAAAACGCTCTATTGTGAGCACACTAAATTTTGGTTTCTAAAGATATATAAAAAAGAAATAACCATATGAGCTTAACATTTGGATTTGTAAAAGAAACAGCAAAAGGCGAGTGCCGTGTGGCGATGACGCCTGAAGGCATTGGTAAGCTTCTTAAAAGCTACCCAGACGCAAAGGCTGTGATTCAAAAAGGTGCCGGTGAGGGCGCAGATTTTTCTGATGACGCTTACAAGAAGGCAGGCGCGATTCTTGTTGCCAGCGCAGACGATATCTACGCGACATCTGACATTGTGGTGCGCGTAACGCCACCAGCAATGGGTGTGGCTGCACAAATGAAAAAAGGTGCACTTCTACTTGGTAACCTAGACCCATTTAACAGCACGAAGCTTTTTGCAGCTCTTGCTAAAAATAAAGTGAACGCGCTGTCTATGGAGCGCATTCCACGCACAAGCCGTGCACAGGCAATGGACACGCTATCGTCTCAGGCCTCACTTGCAGGCTACCGTGCGGTTATTGAAGCCTCTAGCCTCTACAAAGGCTACTTCCCACTGATGATGACCTCAGCGGGGAGCTCTCGCCCAGCAAACGTGATTGTGCTAGGTGTGGGTGTTGCGGGCCTTCAAGCCATTGCAACAGCGCGCCGCCTTGGTGCTGCTGTACAAGCGTTTGACGTACGCCCTGAAGTGAAAGAGCAGGTAGAAAGCCTTGGCGCTAAGTTTATTGATATTGACCTTGGTGAAGATGGTTCAGGTGAGGGCGGTTACGCCAAAGAGCTGAGCGCTGATGCCAAAGCAAAACAGCAAGCGGCTCTACAAGAGGTTCTGAAGAAGGCTGACGTTGTTGTGACAACAGCGCTGATTCCAGGCCGTGAAGCCCCTGAGCTGATTACAGAAGACACTGTAAAAGGTATGAAGGACGGTAGCATTATTGTAGATATGGCTGCTGCTGCAGGCGGTAACTGTAAGCTGACTGAAGCAAACAAAATTGTGATTCGCCATGGTGTTAGCCTTGTGGGTCACACTAACTACCCAAGCATGGCGGCAACGGATGCCAGCCACTTCTACGCAGGTAACGTACTGAACCTTATGGCGCTCCTTGTGAAGGATGGCCGTCTGGTTTACGACCGTGAAGACGATATTGTTGATGCGGCTCTGAGCGTGTTTGAAGGGAAGGTGGAATCATGATGATGCCTTGGTATTTCTTTGCAAGCTGGGCTGTTGTTGGTATTGCCATCTTTAACATTGCAGCAAAAAGCATTACAGGCCTTACGCCAGCGCTGTTTAACATGCTCTACAGTGGTGTGGTGCTACTTGTGTCTATTAGCTACTTTGCGTTTAGACACTTTACAGGTGAGGCACCGTTTAACGTGCCAACAGATGCAAAAAGCTGGATGTATGTGATTCTTGCTGGTGTGGGTGTAAACATGATTAACCTTGGTTATGCCGAAATGTATGGCCGTGGTGTTGAAATTAGTATCGGTGCCAATGCCATTATTATGGCCAGCCTCGTAACCGCCACTCTTATTGGTGTATTTGTATTTAAAGAGCAACTGTCGATGATGAAAGGCCTTGGTTTATTCCTTGGTGTCATCGCCCTTATTTGCTTCATGAAAGGATAGAGATGATGGAACTTTCAATGCTAACCGTACTGATTATGGTTTTTGTTCTGGCCTGCTTTATTGGTTACTTTGTTATTTGGAATGTAACGCCAGCGCTTCACACGCCGCTTATGGCTGTAAGTAATGCCATTAGTGGTATCGTTATTGTGGGTGCCATTCTGGTGGCAGGTACAGTGGTTTACACAGATGCTCAAGTGATGGGTATCGAGCTTTACAAAATTATCGGTTTCCTAGCGGTCTTCTTTGCAAGCATTAATATTTTTGGCGGCTTTACAGTCACGCGCCGCATGCTTGCGATGTTTAAATCTAAGTCAAAACCACGCTAGGACATGGCTGCAAATGATCGCTTGCTCCACTTCCGTTGCTCATGTATCTCAAATACACTGCGCTACGGCTCTCGCAAGCCCTCATTTTCGCTCATGCCTACCATATTTTGAAATGAAATTAATATTAAACTGAAAAGTTAATTTGATATGCTAAATAGTTATTTTGAAACAATTAAAAACACTTTAAATCTAAATGCAGATGCCTTTGCGCTGCTGTATCTAGCTTGTGGTGTTCTCTTTATTCTTGGCCTGAAAGGTCTCTCACACCCACGCAGTGCTCGCCGTGGTAACTTGCTTGCGATGCTCGGTATGGGCCTTGCGATTCTCACAACGCTGATGCATCCAAGTGTCACTGACTACACATGGATCGTTGCGGGTATTGTTGCTGGTGCCATTGTGGGTGTGCCGATTGCCCTTAAAATTAAAATGACCTCTATGCCGCAGCTTGTGGCAATCCTCAACAGCTTTGGTGGTCTTGCTGCAGCCCTTATTGGTATCGGTATGCACTTTGCGCTGGCTGGTGACACAGCAGGGGACCGCACAGAGATCTTTATGGGTGCATGGATTGGTCTACTTACATTCAGTGGTTCTATCATCGCTTTCTCTAAGCTGAGTGGCTACATGAAGAGCGCAGCGATTACCTTCCCAATGCAGCACGTGTTTAACCTACTTGTTGGTTTTGCGATGATTGCAACGGGTGTGCTCTACATTCAGCACGGTGATGTCAACATGCTGTACGCATTTGCAGCCATCGCTTTTGTACTTGGTATTCTCATTATTATTCCAATCGGTGGCGCAGATATGCCAGTGGTTGTGAGCCTTCTCAACAGTTATAGTGGTTGGGCAGCTGTGGCAACAGGCTTCACGCTTGAAAACACGCTTCTTATCATCACTGGTTCTGTTGTCGGGTCTTCTGGTGCCATCCTGACGTACGTAATGTGTAAAGCGATGAACCGTAGCTTCTTTAACGTTCTGCTTGGCGGTTTTGGTGCTGACGATGATGCAGGCGCAGCAGCTATGGCGACAGGTGGTACAGTTAAGCAAGCCAGCGCAGACGATGCAGCCTTCATGATGGAAAACGCAAACAGCGTGGTTGTTGTACCGGGTTACGGTATGGCGGTGGCGCAAGCACAGCATGCTCTACGTGAGGTGATGGATATTCTGGATGAGAAGAACATTAAAACACGCTTTGCCATTCACCCTGTTGCGGGTCGTATGCCAGGGCATATGAACGTTCTTCTCGCTGAAGCAGATGTACCATATGAGAATGTGGCTGAAATGGATAATATCAACGCAGACTTCTCAACAACAGATGTTGTGTTGGTAGTGGGTGCAAACGATGTTGTGAACCCTGACGCCAAAAATGTGAAGAGCAGCCCACTATACGGTATGCCGATTCTTGAAGCGTACAAAGCGAAGACAGTTTACGTTGTAAAGCGTAGCATGAACGCAGGTTACGCAGGCGTAGATAACGCACTCTTTACAATGGATAACACCTCTATGATCTTTGGAGACGCCAAGGAAGTTGCAGAACGCCTTGCCGCCGCTCTTAAGATGAACTAGAGAGATACAAAAGAAAAAGCCCCTGCAATAGCGGGGGCTTTTATCGATCTTCAATGATCCAGAAAAATTTAGCAATTTCTGGAATCGGTTGGCCAAGGAGGCGTCTTTCAATGATGTGATCTGGCGCGTGCCCACTTATTCCAAAGAAATGGCAGGCGTCAAAATAGCCCATAAATCTAAGAATAAGAAGATGCCCAACAAACAAAAAGAAAGAGGGGACAATAAAAACCATAAGGAGTGCTTCACTATACCCAACAAGGAGGCTAGAAAAAATAAGCATCACCAGCAAAACACCTTCACCATAGGTTTTATATTTGCGAACTTCGAGGCCTTTTCGAATGGTCTTTTTATATTCAGGGATTTTATCCCACATAAGGATTGCTCCTGAGACTTGGAAAAGGAAAACATATTTGAATGACTCGAGTGTAGGGGAGATAGGCTGGAATGAAAAGGGGAAAAGCAAAACACCCCGCTTTTAGGCGGGATGTTCTGGTTGTCGAGTGTCAGGCGATGGCCCGGGCGATGGCAAATACATTGTAGTAATGCGGAATATCATACTGTTTGCACAGGGCATCTGCACGATTCCTAACGTGCATGAACTTGAGGTTCATGGCGAGTGCGGCCAAACCGGCAATCACAGCAATAGAGTTGTTGAAGCCCATGAAGCTCAGAGCCACACTGATGGTCGCAATAACCACCAGAATGTAGGCGACAGTTTGAAACAGAACGCCTTTGGCGATGGCGCGACGATCTTCCATGGGGATGGGGTGTGCGTTGGACATGTTGTCCTCCTTTTGAAAACGGTGCACTGAGTGAGAAAGTACCTATCATATGGTGATAGTTCTTTGAGAATTCAAGACTTTCATAGATAGCAACACCCCACATAAATGCGGGGTGTTGTAGAAGTTCGCTTATTTGGATGTGCTTTTGATGACAGCAAAAACGTTCCAGTGGGGCTTGATGCCGCGCTCTTTGCAGAGTTGGACGTATTTCCGGTCATTGCGGTGCGCATCCATTTTGATGCAAAGCGCGACGCCAATGATGAAATAGGGCAGGTACTGGTAGTAAATGCCGAACATCCAGTTGCTGAGCAGGTAGAACAGGGTAAAGCCGACCAGCGCGTAGTACATCAACAGGGTGCGAACACCTTTATTGAGCACTTTGCGCTCAGACTTCGTGAGCTTAGCCATAGGGATGATCCTTTAAAGCTTGATGCGAAAGGCTTTTACACCTTGCCAGATTGTGAGCACAGGGTTCCAACCATACGTTTTGCATACAGAAAAGAAGTCTGTCATGGTGAAAACGCATGCAGTGACAGTGCTCAAGGCGATGGCAAGCGTGATAGTGTTAATCTTCAGGGCTTCCCAAATGCTTAAATCTGCAATGAAGCACATGTACAGCATTGAGATTACTGTCACAATGCACATTGCATGGATAGAAGCGGCAAAAGCAAATAACCCTTGCTTGAAAGCCTTGAACTCATCTTGCGAGAGAACTTCAGAGAGTTGCATGAGTTATCCTTTCAGGATGAAAACGGTGAACAGAATAGGTCGTATGCAATATATGGTTCTTAAAATCTTTGTTTTCAAGCCTATAAAAGCAAAACACCCCCGAAGGGGTGGCTTGCTCGCTTTTATAGCCAGTTTGGAAGACCAAACTTACGGAACAAAATTGCAAGATTTTCATTCCCTTTAAGGCCATACTCTTGGCAAGCTTCTTTAAAAAAGATGCTGCGGAGTTTCCAGTGGAAGAAAGCGAGTTGCGCAGCGATGCATAGCAGGATGGTCAGTGTTGCGGTAAGGCTCAACAGACCGAAGTAATTGCCAGCCACCATCATGGCACTCAGCGCAGAGCTGAACATAAACTGCATAATTTTCAACTCAATTCCTTGTTGGATGGAGCTTTCAGTAATTGTCATAACTGTCCTCAACGGTAAACAGGGTGATTTTATTAAATTATGGTTATGGTTTATGATTTTTCAATGTGAGGTAGCAGAATCTTTTTGAGTTGTGCTAAACTTTGCCAACTAAAAAAGAAAGAATAAATATGTCTCTCAAGCTGGTTTACACAACATGTAGCGCACAAGATAACCCTCATGCATGGGCAGAGGACCTCATTGGCCAAGGCCTTGCGGCTTGCGTAAATATTTTGCCAACGGTCGATAGTGTTTACATGTGGCAAGGCCAAGTGGCTGATGCCCAAGAACGCCCATTGATTATTAAAACACGTGCTGATAAGATCGCGGCGCTGGAAAATGAGATCAAACGACTCAGCCGTAATGAAAACCCAGCCTTCATGATTTTAGATATGACAGCAGGAGAGGAATTTGGCACATGGATGCATCAGGTATTGGGTTCATAGACCAGCTTGTACTGCAAGGCTTTTTTAGAGGGACAATCGTAGCAGCGACTCTCATTATACTTTGCACATTTGTGCATTTCTATACGTTTGCATCACTTAATAAAGTGTTGAAAAAGATTGAGAAGAAGCATCACCTTAAGCAAACACTTGTTTTGCTCTTCGCACTCTTTTTCGCGCATAGCATTCAGGTTTGGTTATTCGCTGGCGGTTATATGATACTGATCAACGGTTTTGAAATTGGCCATTTTGTGACAGAGAGTGGTGATATGTATCACGCAGGCTTTGTTGATGCGTTGTATTACTCTATCGTGACTTATACCTCTCTTGGCTTTGGGGATATTATTCCAACACAGGCAGTGCGCCTTCTTACAGGAATTGAGGCCTTGCTTGGTCTCTTGATGATTGCTTGGTCAGCATCGTTTACATACATCTCTATGGAAAAACGCTGGCGCAACTAAGCGTAGAAGCTAAAAAAGAAGAGCAATTATTGCTCTTCTTTTTCAGCCTTATCAAGATCAGGATTATAATTTGTAATACTAAACAGCTTTTTAGCAAGCTCAGGAGAGCAGGGCACAACATCACCAGATGCGATAAACTTCTTCAGTTTATCCTTGGCAATTTCAAGTGTTGGTGAGTTAGAAATCAGTTTTGTGAAGACCATGTTCTGCAGCTCGTTGAAGCGCTTTGTCATCACGTGACCCGCATACTCAAGCAGTTTAATAGCGATCATTGGGTGTTCGCTACGAATCTTCAGGAAGTCATCATACTCAAGCATAAAGTACTTGGCTTGACGGCTGACCAGAATGGTTGCGTTACGCTCTTGTTGAAGTAGAAGGTTACCTTCTCCAAGCAGAAGAGGGGCTTCAAGGCTGGCAACTTTAAGGGCCGCAAGGCGGTTAGAATATTGAACTTTACGGTAAATTTCATAGTTACCACTAATCAGAAAATAGAGGTCACGATCTGTCTGACCATATTCGATCAGAATAGACCCCACTGGGGCGGTCTTCGCTTTAAAGTACGGCTTTAGAATTTGTCCTTCTTCTGGAGTAAGGCCTGGTATGAGCTTTTCAAGCATCTTGTTTTTCTATCCCGTATTCAATTAACCTGCCCATGATATTATGTTTCTTTCTCCAAATATCCAAGTAAAAATTTTTAACCCTAAAGAGTGGTTGTGCCCTATATGCAACGGATTTTTGCGGTTTTCGTTGTCTAAGTGCTTGCCAAATATCAGACTTCGCTGCATATTGTTCTGACAAATAATACGAAATGAGTACTCTATTTTATTATGACTGAAGATGTAATGACAATCCGCACCGAGCGGACACCTAACCCTAACAGCCTGAAATACAAGCTAGGTAAACTCATTTTGCCGGGCGGTAGCGCGAACTTTCCAACACCTGGAACAGCAGAACGCTCACCTCTTGCAAAGCGTTTGTTTACAGTGTCTGGCGTAACAGGTGTGTTTATTGGGAGTGATTTCTTCACCATTACAAAAGATGAAGAGTTTCTATGGCCGGCCATTAATGAAGGGATTGCTCCAGTCCTTGAAGAGTTCTTTGAGAGTGGGGACCCTGTACTGCAAGGTTCAGCGGAAGCACCAAAGCTAGAAGATATTGGCGATGGCGACGCGGACCCTGTTGTGATTTCTAAAATTAAAGAGCTGATTGATACGCAAGTGCGTCCTGCTGTGGCACAAGACGGTGGTGACATTGTTTACCGTGGTTATGATGAAGGTATTGTTTACCTAGAAATGCATGGCGCATGTAGTGGTTGCCCAAGCTCTAGCGTAACGCTTAAGCAGGGGATTGAAACCATGCTTCAGCATCACTTGCCTGACGATGTGAAGGAAGTACGAGCAATTTAAAAAAGCGCCCTTGCGGGCGTTTTTTTTTGAAAAGTTAATTTTTAAACTAAGCAAATAAAACAAGCTATCTTTCTATAGCTTGTTCTTGGTCTTCTAACCAATCTGAAACCCGTACAGAACCATCAGGATAAGCTTCCGCCATTGGAGTATGATAAAAGTAAACAGTCTCTTCTGGCGGTGCACCTTCTAAGCTTTCAAGCTGGCTTGTATCAAAGTCAAGGCATCCAGTAATATCTTGGGCAACACCTTTCAAATCACGAATATTGGTTTTGCCAGCATAGTAAGCGCCCTTGACTACCTGTGGTCCTCCTTCTAGAGACTCAAGTGGGGTACAAGAGCAATCAAAAGAGCCCTCAACAATTTCTGGGCAGCCTTTTAAGGTTGTAAGCTGTGTTTCTGACAGGTTCAAACCTTTATTGCGGACATCGCGCATATCTGGTAGCTGCATAATCTGCTGGCCTTTGAGGTCAATCACATCTGGCACATGAATTGTACCGTCTTCATGCTCCGTGTAAGGCATCTGGAAGAAATCTAAAAACTCTTCAGCTGTACAAGCACCATGGCGAATATAAGAAGGGATGAGCTTTGCTTTTTCACCTGTGACTGGTGTGAGCGTTCCTTCATCATTTAGCTTAAACTCGCTGATTCCATCTGTTTGTATGTTATTGATCTTTTTAAAGCTGCCTGTTAGGCCTGCATTATGTTCTGCACAAAAAGCATCCATGGCTTTACAGAAGTACATATCACTAATGCCGTAATCCTTATCAGCCAGTAGAGCAACTTGGCCTTCATGGTTCATAAAAGGTTTCAGCAGGATGCGAGACCTGGGGTTATGAAGGTCAGGGTCGCTCTTTGTGGTTAGGTAAGCGATCATGCTGCCTTCTTCTGCGAGGGGAATCAGTTTATCTGCGTAACCATCTTCTGAGCGTTCATCAATGCAGCTTGTCCAACGGCGTGCTGTGCTGGCGCGGGCGATGTCACCCGGGTTACGGCTTAAAACCACCATACCATCTTTTTGTAGACCGCCTGTCGCTTTAGACCAGTCTTTTAGGAGGTCATCTTCACCAAGGCGTCTGAGAAGTTTGCCAACTTTGGTATTGTTCTTACCGCCGTCATCTGTGGCAGTGCGCTCTTCCATGTTTGTTTCGTAGCCGTGCTCAGCAAGGGCGTCTGTTACTTTACGAGATGTGCGTGTCATGAAAGGTGAATCTTCCACCTCAAACTCAAAGTAAAGGCGGTCATTGCCTTCACCAAAGATTTTCTCAAGGTGAGGGGCGCGTGACATGGGCATATTGCGCACATGATTCAGCGTTTTAGATTCAATATTTTCTGGAAGGTCTGTTATTTCTTGCTGAATAGCCTCAGTGTCAAGTTCTGCCATAGATGTGAGGGCTTGAACCGAAGGAAGCTTGCCTCTGCTTTCTAAAAAAGCATCCGCATACGCGAGGCTGTAATCCATGAGGGCGTCTTTTTTCTCAGGAAAGTGAGCGCATGCCTCATCTACGCGGCGTTCAATTTCATCCGCGACCTCAAAACCAAGAGCCGTAACCTCTCTGTTTTCTAAGGGTTTTTGCATGGCCCGTTTGTCCTTTTCCTCGGTTCCATAAGTAAATAAGAAGGAAAACTGCCTATTTCAAGGGCAAAGCAATAAAAACTGCACTTGAAAAAATGGCGGATAACTCCCATAATATAAGTTAATAAATAACTCAAGAGGGATGAGAAATTGGCTCATATGGATAAGGGCGCTATCGACAGACGCGGACTAGATGAAAGTACAGTGAACAAGCTCACTGAGGCTTACCGTATGGGTTGGCTCCATAATGTCCTGTCTCGTATTACTCCTCTTACAATGCGTCGTCGTGATGATTACCTTAACATGGCAGACCTGTTTATTGATACACCTGAAGCAGCTCACAAGCTGTTAGATCGCTTTGATGCAGACCTAGAAATGTTCTGCTCAGTGGCAGAAATTCAAGTAACAGAGCACATGACAAGCAAAACGGTTTCAGATGAGCTGAAAGCGCACGTTGAACTCTACAACGACATTGCTGGTGTTCTTTACGGTAAGTTTAAAGGTGACGTTGAAAAGCGTGATCCTATTCAAAGTCTCGCAATGACGCCGATTACAACGGATAGCACAAACCCGTTTATTGCAGAATTCATGAAAGAGAAATTCCCGAAAAAAAATTAAACGGCGCCTTTAAGCGAAGTTTTATGGTATCTGTCTCGTGTTGTGATAATAAACTCTGCGCTCAGATTTTTCTTTGCTTGCTTTCCATCTTTTATTTTTCAAACATAAAGTCCAATGCAAGCTCTTGGAAAGCGTGAAGCATTCAACAGCATGGGCATTTTCAAGATAACCTTCACGGGGGCTATCATTTTACAAATTTTACATTTGAAAAATGATAGGGTGAGAGTGAAGAAGAATAACTATCTAAAATATCTACCCGCATGCAGTGTGAGGCCAACACCGACACTCCCAAACGCATCACCTGTTACCACATGTGCATGTGGAAAAGGCTCAAGCAGGGCTGCACGAATCATTGGGAGTTTTGTTGAGCCACCAGTGAGGAATACGCTTGAAATTTGTTCGGCTGTCACGCCTGCATCATCAAGAGTTTCCTGTACTGTACGCTGCAATGAGTCACACGAATCAGACAAGCTCGGGCGAAGGTGATTGTTGTTTGTTACAGGAACACTTAGGCCTTTTTCAACAAAGTTCATATCAAGAATATTCTCATCAGATGCAGACAGGGCAATCTTGGTTTCTTCAACCTTCATGGCCAGCGTGTGGCCGCTTTCATCCTCAAGAACGTTCAAATAGCGTTCAAGCTTGTCAGGGTCTAATGCATGGTTGAGTGTGTCTTCAACAAGGCGTACTGTCTTTTGGTTATACAGCGTGTGAATTTTTGGCCATGTCGCCAGCGTAAAGAACAGCCATGGCGCAATTTCAATATCTTTATCAGAAAACGGTGCACGCATAAGGCCTTTATGACCAAGCTCAGGCATTGCACACATCAGGCTGAGAGCTTTATCAAAGTCTGTACCACCAATATGTACACCGTGGTTAGAAAGAATGTCTTCTGAGCGGTTCTCTTTGTGTTTATGCTCTGGTGACAGGCGAATCACTGTAAAGTCAGACGTACCACCGCCAAGGTCAATAATCAGAGCGAGTTCTTCTTTCTTGAGCGTATCTTCGTAAGTATAAGCAGCGGCCAGAGGCTCAGGCAGGAAGGTTACATCTTTAAAGCCTGTGCTTTTTACAATCTCTTCCAGCATGTTTTGCGCCTCAGCGTCAGCCTTAGCGTCCCCATCAATAAAGAAGACCGGTCGACCAATAGTTGCACGCGTGAGCTCTTCACCTGCGGTGGTGTCTACATGCTTTTTAATGTCGGCAATAAAGCTCCCAAGAATATCTGTAAAGGCAACTTGGCGGTTTCCAATACGTGTGCTTTCACGGGCAAGGTCTGTCCCTAGAATACTTTTAAGAGCGCGCATAAAGCGTCCATCATCCCCGCGTGTGTAGGCTTTTACAGCTGATCGACCAAAGCTTCTTGTGCTGTCATCATCAATAAAAATGGCACTCGGAATAGTGTTTTCATCGCCTTCCAAGTTACAAAGTGTTGCTGTGCCGCCTGTGAATAGGCCTGCTGTTGAATTGGATGTGCCGAAATCAATACCGCAAACTGGGGACGTCATTTGATAAGCCTTTCTTTGGAAAGCATGGAAACTATCAAAGTTTCAGGCGTTTGTCATGAGAAAGTTCTTAAAAACGGTGAAGACTTCTTCTTTGAAGTGCCCAAGCACCCTGCCAACAAAATGTTTGCAGATCGCTTGCAGCACCTTGGCTTTGAGCGTTCCCCTCTGATTGCTCATGACGATTGTGATCGGTTCTATATGCCTGAAGGCACAGACTTGGCGCAAGTCACGCTGGAATATCAGGAATACTTCAAAGCTGGCGAAGCGCCGACACCAGCCATTGTTCCACTGGGGCACTTGTCGCCCACGGTACAGGATAAGTCTCGTGGTATGGATGTCGAAGACTGGCCGCCTGAGAATTGATTTGAAAACGAAAATAAAGGCACCCCGTCAGAAACGGGGTGTCTTTATTTTTGTGGGGGACTCATAAACCTTTAAGGTTGTAAGGGAGGTTCCTGTAATGGGAGAAACTTTAGGCTATATATCACTTATCCTTTATGTAGTCGCATTATTATTTCATAAGCCACGCCATAGCTTTATTTGCTTTATTATCGCGAATCTCTTCTTTATTGCACAATGTATTGTTTCAGAAATGTATGTTGCAGTTATGGGACCTATTGGGCTAACAGCTCTTACTGTCTTTATTTTAAATGTTAAGAAGAAAAATTGGACTGCTTATGTAAAAGGTTATGCAACTTTTACTGTATGTGTTGGGGTGTATTTTGCGTCTAGTGTAAGTGAGTATATTGTTGTAAGTGCTATGTGTATAGATGCTCTATCTCGCCTAGGTAGAGACCATTTTTACCTATTTAGAACCTTGTCTTCTTTAGGAAATATACTATGGTTTACATCTTTTTACATAGAGGGAGTAACTTCTATTATGTTGATGAGCGCTTTGATGGTTTCTTTAAATGTGATTTATATGGTCAGACATGCGTTGAGAGATGAGGTGCTCTTTAAGCAAAAGGTAAATGAATAAAAGCATGAGATGTTTTTGCACCTCTATTCAATTTGAAAACATTTATTTTAGAGTGAGATACCTGTAAGTTTTATATTTATAGTATACTACATAAATAGATGTAAACGTTTATGAGGTAATTTTTTATGAGGTTATTTGCAATTGTATGTATGTGTTGCGCACTGTTTGTCAGTGTGGCAGCCGTTTCTCAAACACGTGCAGGTGAAGGACTTTCACGCCAACTTCAATCTGTAAAATCAATGCTTGAGAGTTTCCGTAGCCATATAGATGGTGAAATCGCTCGTGTGGATAGTGAAATTAATACAGTGGATAGCAGAGTAGATGCTGCAAATACTAGAATGGATACCATGGACGGTCGTATGGATGGTATAGACACTCAGATTGGTGGCCTAAACTCGAGTATTAAT
Organism: Pseudomonadota bacterium; assembly: GCA_036141575.1. Lineage (NCBI taxonomy): Bacteria > Pseudomonadati > Pseudomonadota > Pseudomonadota bacterium. The sequence goes on from JAYZXF010000017.1 coordinate 119,627, forward strand.
TCACACGATAACCGTATTACAGCCCTAGAAAATGGGGAAACAGGTGTGCAAGTTTACAGAAACTGTGCACAACGTAATGTGACATGGGGCAGTGGAAATTGCCGAGGTACGCAGGGGCCCATTCCTCATGGCACAAGTATAACGGTTAGAGACACCGTTCAAGGTGATATTTGTACAAATAGATATCAATATGTTGGCTATGCTGTGTATAGTTGTAATGATGGTGTGGTAACGCGTAACGGGCAAGCTTGTCAGCGAACAGATTTCTACAATGAAAATCTATGTGAATCTGGCAGTGGTGGCGATAGCTATGCAAACTGTCAAGGTACAACAAGGACATGGTCAGAAACGTATAATGGTCTAACTTCAACCTGTTCTGGATCAATTGGTTCTGTGCCACATGGTACAACCGCTACAGCAACAGACCCTAGAACTGGTTGTGACCGTCGAGACTTCACAGGTGGATCATCGACTTGGCTATGTGATAATGGTACTCTCAGAAGACAAGGTACTGCAACATGTAGAACCTGGGGCAGCTGGGGTAGCGACTGTCGATAATTGAATAAATGAAAGCAGAAAAGGAGGGCACATGCCCTCCTTTTTGCAACAGGGGATATATTTATTTTTCTTGAAGTATCAATGTATTGCAATTTTTACTCACCTATTTGTCAGGGATATGTTTATTTAAAGTTGTGGTTATATATATAAATAAAATGTGATTTATAAAAGGGGTTTAAAATGAGAGCTTTTCCGATAGTAATGATTTTATCCTGTTTAGTTTTACTAACAGGCGTAGCTGGTGCGCAGAGCACGCGCTCTGGTGAAGGTATTGCAAGGCAGTTAATGTCTGTTAAAAGTATGATTGAAAATTTTGCTGATAACATCCGCACACGTGTGCAGACCGTTGAAAATGAAATGGATGCGGTAGAAACACGTATGGATACAGTGGAAGCTGATGTTGCAAGCGTACTTGCAACCGTTGCAACACATGAAACACGGTTGAGCTCGCATGATTCATCTCTATCTGGCCATGGTCGCCGTATTCGAGCACTCGAAGAGCGCGAGCCAACAGGTGGTGGAGGTAGTACAGCACCAACACCAAGTGCGTGTAACGGTAGAAACATGTCATGGGGAGGGGGATGTAGTGCTTATGTACAATCTCTACCTGATGGGGGTGCTGTCGTTCTGAGAGATCAAGTTGCTGGTGATGTATGTACAAATAGACAGCAGTATGTTGGTCAAGTTCGTGTGGCTTGTAACAATGGTCAAATTTCTACAAAGAACGCCTCTTGTGAGCTGAGAAACGTTTATAACGCAACTCAGTGTAGTGGTGGCACAACACCAACACCGAAGAAGAGATGTGCAGCAAAAGATGTGAGCTGGAAGAACAATGCTGGTACAGTCACATGTCGTGGTAGAATTGTTGCAGCTGATCATGATTCAACACGTCGTGTAACATTTGATAACAACAATACAAAACCTGGTGGAAAACGTATTACTGGTGCAGCAAACTTTATTTGTGACAACGGTGTGTTCAAACGTACATCTAAGAACTGTAAAGAAACTGTTAACCCTGAGCCTCCTAAGCCTTGTGCAGGCAAGTCTGTGAGTTGGACTAGTAATGGTGTTACATGTCGAGGAACTGTTTCGAATACGCCACATGGTTTAACTTCAAGTGTAACAGACCCTAACCGAACACGAGAGTGTGAGAACATTATAGATACAACAGGTAGCGCAAGCTTCAGGTGTACAAATGGATCGTTCAAGAAGGTCTCTGGCTCTTGCAGGCAGGTACGGAGTCGTCGAACAGGTGACTGTCGATAAGGACTCTATAAAAGAAAGCGGCGCAAGAGCGCCGCTTTTTTGTAACTCGAACGGCTCGCTTTATTTACATGGATCTGATGAGTAAGAACAAACTGGATTAGAAATAACAAAGTCACCATTACGACAAGTTACTGTAGCAGAGCCTGAAATATGGTTACCACAACGTGGGCGTGGGTGGGTAACTGTTGCAGTATCACCTTCATTGGCACCCCATGCAGTACTTGTACATGTTGGATTACCATAGGCACCAGTCCATTGCACAGGTCTGCTTGTACAGCCAGACACTGTTCCAGAGCTGCCTGTCATATCATCGTGGGAAACGCAGCCTCGTCCATCTGCATCTGGGTGTGTTGGCCAGTGAATGCTTGGATCACCAGATGTATTGATACATGCTGTTCGTTGGTTCTCTCGTGTTTCAAGATTTGTTACACTGTTTTCAACGTTTGTCATGCGGGGTCTCATATCATTTGCAAATGCTTCCATCATATTTTTAAGAGATGTAAGCTGTCTGCTGATACCTTCACTTGTACGTGTCTGTGCATCAGAGTTAGAAATAACGATGAGGGATGCTGTTGTGAGAATTGCCGTAAAAATGAGGCAAGATTTTTTCAAATTCATAATCTTTATCCTTTACTTTTACCGGTTGATGCTACGCCTGTGTATGGGGGTGGTCAAATTAAAAAATGAAAAAGACCTAGAAAAATCTAGGCCTTATCACGTTTAAGTTGTTTTATTGAGGTTCACCATTATGCTCTTTAGAGAGTGGGTATTTTCCTTTTTTGTCTGGAATAGAGCCGTGGACAAGAATACCGTTTGCATAGTAAGTGTGGTCACCATCTAGCATAAGGTTGTAGAGGCGGCGGTCTTCTTCTTCCTGTGGGACAATCATGATGGATTCAATAAGCTGACGCTTGCCTTGTGCCATAATGAGTGTTTGGCCAATTTCAAGCTGACCAATGTTACCAGAAAGTTGGTCGTAAGCTTCTTTCTCAGCCATATCTGGGTTAAGGGCCTTCCAGCCGTCTGTTGTCATAAGAGGGTGGTTATCTGTTGTAAAGGCAGTTTCACCGTTAATCTCAATAAGGTGCTGGTTTTTACCTTTGCGCAGAAGAGGGCGGTCAAGGTCTAGCACGGTGTTAATTGCACCGTCACGGCCCATCAGCTTATCACCAATTTTAACTTTATGAATTTCAAGGTCACTACCATCCGCCATAAGTACTTTTGTTTCAGCCGTAAAGCATGAGCCGCGGCAAACTGCTGCACAATTTTCCATACTATTAGGCGTTAGGTTTGTATTACAGCGGCAGGCACATCTCCACCCCACCCAAACTTGGTCGCTTGGGCATGTAGGAGGCGTGTAGGTGCCACCACCTGTTGGGCCTTCAATATCTGTATGTGTTACACAGTTATTGCTATCAGCATCTGGATGGTTTGGCCAATACAGGCTTGTTGTTGATCTGTTATGGCAGAACGTTTGCCTATTAATAACTGTCTGGAGGTCTGAAATATCCGTTTGTGCTGTTGAGAGCTGTGTTTCTAGAGTGCTAATTCTAGAGCTCATGCCAGTAGACATGCTTTCCATCATGTTTTTAAGGGAGAGAACTTGCCTTGAAAGTGCTTCACCCGCACTTGTTTGTGCCCATACATTGGCAGCTAAAATGATTGTGCAAAGAGAGAGAAAGATTGCAATGGATTTAAGTATTTTACCCTTGAAAAACATAGTGGCCACCATATGTAGTTGTTAATTATTAACAATAGCTTATGCATACCTGCACAAAGGGTCAATATTTTTTATATAGAGTAGAAAAAGAAAGAGAGAAGCGTTACTTCTTGATACTGACAACAAGACTGTTTGTCGGTGCATCTTTAAGCTCTTCTTCAAGGACGATGTTTGTCTTGAGTTTGCCCTCAAGGATGTCGCGTAGCACGATCAGGCGCTCAATAGATGTATTACGATCAGTATCATCAGGAAGGGCAACCATAAAGTAATCTGCTTTTTGCTCTTTTGCAGCCTTTAGGAATGCACGCAGAGACTTTGCATCATCCTGTGCCACCCAGTGGTTGCTCTTTTGATATTGAAGCGTGTAAGACTCAGCAAAAGAAACAAAAGGAGCCAGCACCAGAACAGTCAGTAAAGTGAATGTACGTTTCATATGCGGTGGCTCCTTGTTTTTATTCTTTAAATCCAGTGTTATAGCGCGTTCAGACGGAAGTCTGGACCAAACACCTGGCGGAGTAGGTTGCCGTTTGGCTTCACACTCGCTTCAGCGCGCTTTTTAACAATATACTGGAATTCAAGGTCTTGACGCAAGCTTGCAGATAGCTGCTGTTGCATGGCTTCAACTTGAGAGGCCGTTGGGTTTGGCGTATTTTTAGCGTTTAGCTTAAGCAGAGCGTAGCCTGTAGGCGTTGCAACAGGGGTTGCGTAAAACTCATTTGCATCGAGGCTAAACAGCTTAAGTAGAGCTGCCGCGTTCACCCACTGAGGTGCATTTGTACGGCTGCGCGTTACACCCATCACAGTATCAAGAGGCTTTGTCAGGTTTAGTTCACGCTCAACCTGAGCAAATGTCTTACCTGCTTTAAGGTCGCTCAATGCTTTGTTTGTTGTACGCAGTAGCTTTTCTGTACGTGCTTCATCCTGAAGGGTATCAATAATATCAATTTGAGACTCTTCAAAAGATTTTGTACGGCTTGGCGTTACAGCTGTTACATGCACAACATGTAGAACGCTCTCATCTGTAATAGGGTCAGATACATCGCCATTATTGAGGTTGAAGATTTCATCACGTACCACAGCAGCAAGTTCACGCTCTGCTTGAGTAATGCTATCAACTTTAGTCACTTCAAGGTTAAGGGCTTCTGCAATAGCGGCAACACTTTGGCCTTCAAGAACCATGGCATCAATTTCGTTCAGTGCATTGTCAAACGCGTTTGCAGCTTTATCTTCAGACATCATCGCAATGATCTCTTCACGTACGTCTGCAAGGGCAGGGATAGCCGGCGCTTTCACTTCTGTCACTTCAATAAGGTGGAAACCAAATGGTGTTTCAACTGGCTCAGATACCATGCCTGTTTCTAGAGAGAAGGCTGCATCAGCAAATTCAGCAACCATGTCATCACGTTTGAAGAAACCTAGGTCACCGCCTTTAGCTTTACTAATTGGGTCATTACTGAATTCAGTTGCAAGTTCAGCAAAGTCAGAGCCATCTTTAAGTTGTTGGTATAGCTTTTCAGCTTCAACGTAGTCAGATACAAGAATATGACGTGCTTTACGCTCTTCTTCAGTTGTAAAGTCTGTTTTGTTGGCTTCGTAGTAAGCCACAAGCTCTTCTTCAGGGATGTCTATACCTTCAGCAAGCATGTCGTAAGAAAGAGTGATCACATCAGCGCTACGCATTTCAGGTACAACAAATGAAGCTGTGTACTTGTTGTAGTACTCACGTTGAGCATCTTCAGTTGGCACGTCTACGTCTTTAATATCAGCTGTGTTGATGTAAAATACGCTGAGGTCTAGGCTTTCTAGGCCTGTTTTAGCCAGCTGTGCAGCTGTCTGCTCTGAAACAGGTAGGTTTAGAAACGCACCACTCATAAGAGACTTGGTGAGGTCTTTACGGATTTGCGCTTCAAAGCTTTCAGTTGTGTAGCCTTGCGCACGAACCAGGTTTTTATACACAGTTGCGTCAAACTCACCGTTTTCGCCGTTAAATGCGCCTGTGTTTACAATGCTGTTGTGCAGCTGTTGGTTTGAAACACGCAGGTCAAGGTCGCTCGCAGCACCTGTAATGAGGGTATCTGTAATCAGGCTCTCTAGAACTTGTCTATCAATGCCAGCAGCGCTAATAAGCTGTGGCTCAAGCTTACGACGGTATTGTTTTTCAAGCGCCTGTACGCGATCTCTAAACTGGCGGTTTACGTCGTAAACAGAAATGCCTTCACCATTCACTTCAACAGCTGTTGTGTTGTTTGCGCCTGTGAAAAAGTCACTTGCACCCCAAGCCACAAAGCTAAGAGCCAGAATAATAAGGAAGGCTTTAAAGAAATTTGAATTTGAACTATTGCGTAGAGCTTCTAGCATGAGTATGTACCCTAATTTTTTATCTTGTTTCAGTAGCTTCTTATGAAAAGCCGTGGCATGATGCCAACGTTTATAAAAAAATACAACGCCAAACAATAAAAAAGGTGCAAAAACGTGCAAGATTTTGTGAGACCTCTGCTCGCTGGAAACTGGAAGATGAACGGAAACGTTGGCTTTTGGCGCCAGCTGACAAGAGATATTGCAGAAACAACGCTTGATTTTGATACCTTAGATATGATGGTGGCTCCACCGTTTGTTGGTCTTGGCACAGTCTCAGATGAAATTTCAATGAACATGGGCACAAGCCTTGCTCTTGGTGTGCAAAACATTCATGCCGAGAAAGAGGGGGCTTACACGGGGGAAACCTCTCTACCGATGCTACGCGACTTTAAAGTCTCTTACGCCATTGTTGGCCATAGTGAGCGCCGTGAAATGTTTGGAGAGAGCAGCATTGATGTGGCAACCAAAGCTCGTGCGTCTCTTATGGCTGGTGTCAAACCTGTTGTGTGTATTGGTGAGCCGCTCTCTATCAAAGAAGGCGGTAAAACAGAAGATTACATTCTGCATGAACTTGCAGAAAGCTTGCGTGGTGTGTTTATTCGCAGTGCAGATGATTTGGTTGTCGCTTATGAACCTGTATGGGCCATTGGCAGCGGGCACGCAGCAACACCGCATGATATTGCGCCAGTTATGCTGTCTATCCGCAATTACCTTATTAGCAAATATGGTGAAATGGGCTCTGGCGTACGTATTCTATATGGTGGTTCAGTTAAGCCTGAAAACACTGAAGAGCTGATGGCGGTGCCAAATCTAAACGGCTTCCTTGTGGGTGGCGCAGCATTGAAATCAGAAAGTTTTCTTGGCATTGCTGAGAAAATGCGTTAAAAAACAAACCGACTTATATAGATAAGAGATAAAAAATTAGCCTAAAACGGCAGAATAAAAGGATTTAGAGAACATCATGCTTTACGATATTCTTATGCTAGCTCAAGTTATTATTGCAGCTTTTCTTGTGATTGTAATTCTCCTACAACGTAGCGACGGTGGTATGGGTGCCCTTGGTGGTGAAGGTGGCGGCGCGCTTATGAGCGGTAAAGCTGTTGGTGACACTCTGACACGCGTAACAACATGGCTTGGTGTAGCGTTTATGGGTATTTGCCTTGTTCTTGCAACACAAAGCAGCGGTAAAGGCGCTGAAAGCAGTGTTGTTGACGCAATGGTCGCTGAAGAAGCTGCTATGGAAGAGAAGTCAATGACGCCAACTATTCCAGCAGCAGTAACAGACGCTGCCACTGATGCGAAGGACGCAATCGGTGGCCTACTAGAAGGCGCTGAAGCAGCTCCACTGAACCCAGTTGATCAGTAATTTTCTTTAAAAGACGAGGGATACACAATGGCAACTCCAAAACTCGTCGATTTTTACGAAAAGAAATATGAAAATGAAGCAGGTCGGGATTACACAATCCCGACCTTTGATTTGGTTAAAAACCCACATAACCGTTTTGAAGCTACAGTGGATGCTATCCACAAGCACTTTAAAGGCGGTAAAATTCTAGAAGTGGGTGCAGGTAGCGGTATCGTTGCCTCAAGCCTTCTTAAAACAGGTTTAGAGTTTGAGAGTTACACGCTTTCAGATCTCTCTTCTCCACGTATTGAAGCCGCGAAGCAAGCCATTGGTGATGAGCGCTTTACAACGGCTGTACTGGACGTAGAAGGGGATAATTGGCCATTTAAAGAAGATGAAAAGTTTGACTGCATCCTTGTTGTAGCCCTTATTGAGCATCTGATTGACCCAATCAGTGCGATGAGCCGCCTGCGTAATCACCTGAGTGAGGACGGCTTTATGTACGTTCTTACGCCTAACGTGGCCCGCTGGGTGAAGCGTATTCGCCTGATGGGAGGATATTTCCCAGCAACGGCAAGCCGTGATGAAGGCCTCACAACATATGACGGCAAGCCTGTAAGCTTGCATGATGAAGGACACATCCATTATTTCACATATCGCTCTCTTGATAAGCTGCTCACCCAATATTGTGGCTTTTCTCACACAGTGAAGGCGCCATACTTTGAGGGGACCCGTATGGGACCTAAAGGATTTGAGTCATTTATGGCACGTCTATGGCCTGAGATGTTTGCAGAACTTGCCCTTGTCGCTTACAATAAAGCCAATGGGGAAGAGTCTGAAACAGCTTAGTCTATTACTGGGAGCATCTGCTCTCCTTTCTGGCTGTTTTCTCCTGCCACAAGAAACTATTCAAACCCGTAACAACTTTGGTAACTATAACCATGCACGCGATACATTTGATCGTGTAGTTCTTGGTTATACCAGTCGTGATGATCTTGAAATGTTTGGTTTTGCGCCTGGGCGTGCAGCAAACGTCCATGTGTTGAACTATTTGCAAGTGGCAAACCGTTTAAGTCCGTTACTACGTGGTAACCTGCCGTACGGGGTTCAACAGTGTTTTAAAGCACAAGACCATTGCCAAGCTTATGTGGTTTCTGTCAACGATATCAATAAGAGACGTTACGGTAACCCAGCGTTTGACCTTATGAATTTCCAACGTAAAACCCGTACAACAGGGTGGAAAATGGAAGCGATGTTTGTGATGGTTGGCGATATTGTTGTGCATAAGAGTTGGGATGGTACGCCTGAAATTGAAGAGTACCGTAAACGTACAAACCCACTGGGTCCTTTCCAGAACGCCAGGGGGCTTATTCGTTAATCTTTAGGGCTTAAGTGCCTGGAATCAATCCACCTACATTTTGCATAGGGCCAAGCGGTTTCACTTTTTTCTCGTACGCCTTAATAGATGGCGTTCCGCTCCAGCTTTTATAGACAACGATGTCATCTACAAAGAGCAGTGTACTTGAGGCTTTCCAGCCTGAAATCTCTGTATTACGCCTAAATGCGAGGAAATCGACAACAATATTACCGTATCGATCACGTTGAATATCACTCACATCAACAACGTAACCAACACATTTCAGCTCTGCATCGAGGCATTTTTTAACACCTTTTGGTAGTTTGCTCTGGAATAGAGGGCTCATGCGGTTAATCACGTCTACATAATTGAGAATCTCTATATTGGGAAGATTATCTAAATCAATATCAAAATTTAAGAAATCAGCTTTTGAAGTTTTATCCACTTCAATAAGGTCATACGCGGCTTTTGCCGCTTCATAGCTTTCCCAAATGCTATCGGTATGTGTGCTTTGTTGAGGAAGTACTCCTCTACAACCCGTAATAGAAAGGCCTAAAATCAAACACATAGCCAAACGGCTTGTTAAATACCTCTGCATATAGCATTTTCTCCCTCTTATTCTACAATCTTATGTATGTGAACAAAAATGGTTCTATATATGTCATTTTGGCACAGTGCTTGTATGTAAAATCACGTGATGGCTATAAAAAGAACAAGAAATATCGTCCTAAGCGCTGTTTTAACGGCGGTTTTCTTGCATTCTGAAAGCCTTTACGCACAAAATTTCCCAGATAGCGCTCGTACAGAAAGCATTCTAAAGAGCTTAGAGCCTGTCAAAACACCTGATGCAGACCTTGAGAGAAGCACGCTTCCAGATAAACCTGAGCCTATAGCCACACAACCAAAGGCACAGGAAAAGTCTGACAGCGAGCCACAAAAGGCTGATACAAAAGATGAAAAACTTCCTGACGTAGAGACAGAGGATATCAGTAGCGGTCTTGGTATCGCCAAAATTCAAAAAGCTGTGCCGTCTGAGCCTGAGTTTGAGGTAAAAACCATTGAGGTGAAGGGAAGTACTGTATTTGATGAGCGGGCACTTCGTCCATACCTTGCTGCGATGGAAGGAGACTGGCAAACCTTGTCTAAACTTAAAGGCCTAGCCGACACACTGACACGCTTGTACCAATCTGAAGGGTACATTTTGTCGCGTGTGGTGGTGCCAGCGCAGGAAATTACATCTGGCCACGTTGTTCTACAAGCGGTGGAAGGCAGCATTCAAGATATTCACTTTGTGGGTGATCTCCCAGAAGAGGGACGCTTGATCCAGAAGTATGCAGAAGAAATTAAAAAGTCAGTGCCTCTTAACATTAAGCAACTTGAGCGCTCAACGCTTCTTATGAATGACCTACCGGGTCTGAGCGCAAAGGCGGTACTTAGCCCTGCAAAAGATGTGACACAGCGTTTTGAAACGGGTGTAGATACAACGCAGCAAAGCTATAAGCTTCGTCAAACGCTCAAAGCGATGGGGCTTACTGAAAACCAAATTGGTAACTATGTGGATATTGTTGGCGCTGTACAGGCTGCTAATGTGAAGCAAGTTCAAGCGACAGACCTATCTCTCATCCTGCAAGGTATGGGTATTCCTGATAACCAACGTAAGATTCTTGTAAAGAAAGCTGTTGAAGCTTCAGACCGTAACCGCTTGCAAAGCAATACACAGCAAGTGACAGAAGCACTCGTGTCTCTATCTGACCTCAATATTTACATTGAGAGCAAAGAGAAAACAGCAAGCCTAGCCATTGATAACTTCGGAACCAAGTTTGTGGGCCCAATTCAAGTGACGGGTGCGCTGAGTATTGCCCATGACGATGAGGCCCGTAGTGAAACCTCTCTAGGCTTTAGTACATCTGCTGATATGAAAGAGATGAAGTTTGGTGAAATTAAGCACAAACGCCAAATTGGCGATAAAGGAACCACTGTAGAAGGGACATACAGTATTGCACGCTCTGAGCCGGGCAGCACGCTTGCTGACCTTGAGTTTGAAAGTGCATCTGATGTAATTGGCGTAACGGTAGAACATCCTGTAATCCGTAGCCGTAGTAAAAACCTAAAGGTTCGTGCCACAGCTGATGCGCGTAGCAGTGAGGTGAAAACACTTGGTGACCGCTTTAGTAAAGATACCACGCGTAGTGTGCGCCTTGGTGCAACATATGACTTTGCTGATGAGTACAAAGGAATCAACCTTATTGATGTGGAATTGAGTAAAGGCCTAGATATTCTTGGTGGTGACGATAGATCAACAACGTCACGTGCAGATGGCCAGCAGGACTACACAAAGGTTGCTGCTCAGCTTTCGCGTCTGCAACGACTTGGTAAGTTTACCAACCTTCTCGCCACTGTACGCGGTCAGTATGCCTTTAACCCACTTCTAGCGAGTGAAGAGTTTAGCTTTGGTGGCGCGTCTCAGGGGCGTGGATTTGACCCAGCAGAGCTTACGGGTGACCATGGTATTGGCGGTACACTACAGCTTTCGTATGACTTGCCAATGTGCCGTAAGTGCCTGAAAGATATTAGTATGTACGGTTTCTATGATGCGGGTATGGTCTGGGAAGAAAATGGCGGTACTGGTGATGATAGAAGCTTTGCTTCAAGTGCGGGTCTTGGTGCAAGTATGAACTTTACAGATAAGCTTAGCGGTAAGATTGAGTTTGCCAAGCCTTTGGTTGGTTCGCGTGGCAATGATAGCGAAGATGCAAAAGCACCTGTGGTGTTAATGCGCCTAAAAGGACAATTATAAACAACTGACAGGCGGAAACATTAATAAAACCGCTTATAAGAACTTAAGGAAAGTAAAACATTAACATGCTGAAAATGTTGAGGGAAAGTAAGAGTCTAACGGCCCGTTATATCCGTGGTCTGCTTTCTGCTGTGCTGACATTTTCACCGGTACTTTCTTATGCTGGCCCAACTGGCGCGGCAGTTCAAAGTGGCAATATCATTATTTCTCAGCCAGATGCAGCAAGTACACTTATCCAGCAAGGTACCCATAAAGGGATCATTAACTGGCAAGACTTTTCCATTGGTGCAGGTGAGAGTGTTCAGTTCCAAGTGCCTTCAGCTCAGGCAAAAACATTAAACCGTGTAATCGGTCATAATGTTTCTGATATCCAAGGCGCACTCAGCAGTAATGGACAGCTTTATCTTGTAAACCCGAACGGGGTGATCTTTGGGGCTGGCTCTCGCGTAGATGCGGCAGGCCTCCTGGTTACAACTTCTAATGTTTCAGATGAAGATTTCCTAAATAACTTTTTGAATTTACAAGAGGCTTCTGAAGGTTCTGCCATTGTGAACAATGGTGATATCTCGATTAAAGATGGCGGCTTTGCCTTGCTTGTTGCCCCACAAGTGGTGAACAACGGAACCATTATTGCGCGCTTTGGTAAAGTGGGTATTGGTGCAGGTTCTAAAGGAACCATTGATCTTTATGGTGATGGGTTGATTCAGTTTGAACCATCAAGCGATGTTGCAAATCTTGTGAATAACGGCGTCATTCGCGGTGGTTATGTAGAGCTAACCGCAGCAGATGTAGACGCCCTCCTTAAAGGTGTTGTGCGTGTAAACGGTTTTGTAAGTGCAGACCATGTGGTGATTGAAGGGGGCGAAAACTCTATTGTACGCCTGAATGGTTCAGTCATAGCGCAGCGTGAAGCTGAGCAAATTGGTGGTCGCGTAGATGTACTGGGTGACCTAGTTTCTCTACTTGAAAATACTGATATTGATGTTTCTGGTGAACTTGGCGGTGGTCAAGTCCATGTGGGTGGAGACTACCAAGGTAAAGGTACGCTTAAAACAGCTACAACTACATATATGACTGCAGGCGCAGAGATTGATGCCAGTGCTATCCGTATGGGTGATGGTGGTAAAGTGATTCTTTGGGCTGATGGCACCACACACTTTGCAGGCGATATTGTCGCGACTGGTGGTTCTGATGGCGGTGATGGTGGTTTTGTTGAAACCAGTGGTAAGGGGCAACTTGCCTACCGTGGTGCAGTGGATGTAACTGCTGAAAATGGTGATATTGGTTCACTGCTTCTTGACCCTGAAAATATTACAATTTCATCTGATCCATTTACACCAACTGATCTGGCAGGTGGTGTGTATTGGTTTGACCCAAGCGCCGTTGGTGGTGTGAACACAACGGGTAGCAATGTGACTCAGATTAATGACCTGATTCCAGGCGTGGGTGGTTCTAATAACGCCACGCAAGGCTCTGCAGCTCTTCAAGCTGAACTTGTAGCAGCAGGCCTTAACGGTCGTGATGCGCTCGATTTTGATGGCGCAGATGGTTATGACATGGCCAACAATGCATCTATCAACACCTCAGGAAGTACCGACCGTATTATCCTCATTGCCTTTAGAACAGGCGCAGACGTAACAAGCCAGCAGTACCTGTATGAGCAGGGTGGTGGCTCTAACGGTTATGGTATGTATATTGAGGCAGGGCAACTTGTTGTCGCGGGTTGGCGTAACAGTAGCGGTAGCTGGAACAACTACGCAACAACTGCAGTTACACCAAATACCACTTACGTGGCAGGTTTAAACCTAGATAACAACACCATGAGTGCATGGGTAAACGGCGATAAGTTCCAAACATATAACAACACCAATGGCCAAAATGCCCATAGTGGTGGTATTGACCTCGGTCGTAACGGAGATACCCGTGACGCTTCAGGGAGCCTTGGCGCTTGCTGTAACTTCCTTGGTCAGATAGGTGAAGTAATTCAGTACAACACAGCCGCAACAGATGCTGAAATGCAGGAAGTGTCTCAGTATCTTGCGCTTCAGTGGGGTGCAACGCTAGATTCACCAGGCACAGATTACACAATTTCACTTGAGAACCTAGAGGCACAGCTTGCTGGCGCAAACATTACCCTTCAGGCTGAAGATAACATCACCATTGATGATATTGCTGATGATAGCCTAGACCTTGCCATGGACGGCACAGGCAGCTTTACACTGATTGCTGATAATGATGCAGACGGTGTGGGTACCATTAGTATGGACGCCTCAGACGCCATTGTGACCCAAGGTGGTGATATCACCATGACGGGTGCCGTGATTGATGTGAATAATATTACAAGTAACGGCGGTGACGTAACACTCAGCGCAACAGCAGCCCTTACAGCCGATGTAATTAATGCCGGTGCAGGTAACATTGCCCTGACAGCTGACAGCAATAACGATAGCGCAGCTGTGGCTCTTACAACGTCTGATCTGACTGCTGATGGCATTACGCTAACTGGTGGGTCGGATAATGATGATATTCTCAACCTCTCTGGCACCATTAGCAGTGGAGCGGGGGGCTTAAGTCTCAATAATTTTGCAAGTGGTGACCTCGATAACGCCACAATTGATACAAATGGCCAAGCCTTTAACAGTGCCATTAACTTTACGCTAAGCGGCGCAGGGGTAAGTACGATTCAAACTGGCGGTGGTGATATTACGCATTCTGGAACCTTTGATGGTACGGAAGGACTTATTTTAAACGCTGGCGCTGGTAATATTGACCTCAGTGGTGCAGCTGGTGGTGGTACAGCTCTAACCAGCCTCACAGCAACAGGTTCTACTATTCAGCTGGATGATGTGACAACGGTTTGGCATCAAAACTATACGGGTGCAACCACAACCAATGGCGACCTTGCTGCCACGGGTGCAGGTAATGTGCGCTTTGTAAATAATGTTACGTTGGGTGCGGATACCAACATCACAACCAATACTGGAGATATTGACTTTGGCGGCACGGTTGATGGTGGGCAAGCGCTTGTGCTAAATTCGACATCTGGTGATTTGATTACGACAGGTGACTTTGGTGGCGGTGCAGCACTGACATCTTTGAATGTGGGCACAGCCAATGCCGACCTACAAGAAGTGACAACAACGGGCGGCATTACAGTTTCTGGTATTACAACATATAACGATGACCTTAACGCTGGCGGCGCATTAAATCTATCAGGTACAGGTACGCTTGCTGCTGATACAGTCTTCCAAAGTACGGGCGGCGGTATTGTAACGCTTGGCGGCACTCTTAATGGTGCCCAAAACCTAACGGTTACAACAGGTGGGCTTTTAAATCAGGGCGCAACAATTGGGGGCGGTACACGCCTTACAAGCCTTACTTTAAATGGAGCAAACACACAGCTTACCGGTGATATCTACACAGCGAATGCTCTCAGCTTTGGCCTGAATACCAACCTTGGTGCACGTGTGGACTCTCTAGATACGGTCATATTTAACAACGCCCTAACGCTTGCGGGTGCAAGTACTGTTGTAGGAGCTAATGGTATTACCTTTAACGATACCGTTAATGGGGCACAAGATCTAACTGTAGAAAGTTCAGCAGGTGACATTAGCTTTGCAGGTAATGTGGGGAATAGTTCTGCCCTGAATACGCTGACAATTACAGATACAGGCAACCTTACATTTGGTGCCGATGTGACCCTTGCAGCGCTTGACCAGCAAGCTGGCCGTGCAACAACAAGCCTTGGCTCTAACTTTAACAGTACTGGTAACGTAGATATTCTTGGTGTGAATATTAATGGTGATATTCTCAGCGCTGGGGATGTGATGTTTAATGTAACAGGGAGCGTCACAGGTCAATTGTTTGCAAACAGCTTTGCACTCCAAGCAGAAAACAGTGACCAAACCGGTGAAGTGAATAGTATTGGCGGCTTGGATGCTCTAAAAGAGATTCAGTTTACGCAGTTTGGTGCAGGCCCACACTTGTTTAACGGCTTTATTCTACCGTATGAAACCATTATTCAAGCCACATCTACTGGATATGAAACAACGCAAATTAACCGTGCGGGTCGCTCGCTATCTGGTGGCTTTGTAAGAACCATTTCAGATCTACCAGATCTTGAGATTCTTAAGAGTGCAGGGCGTGCACGTGTAAGCCGCATTGCGCCAACAGATGCCAGCTTTGCTAAACTTGCTCTAGGTTCAGATAATAGCCTCGTTGTGAACCCTTTCCTTATGGACTTTAGAAGTGTGGATATTGAACCTGGCACAGAGCTCTTCTATAACCCATACCCATACCTAGAAAAGAGCGTGTGGAACTGGCTCTCTTACAGAGACTAAGTACAGAACATGCGAAAGCCACCCCGAAGGGTGGCTTTCTTTTTATATCGCTTACGCCGCCTGAGCGTGCATGCTGTCGAAGTGTTCTTTGCGCAGATATTCCAGCAGCGGCCCGAAGACGTGGTCTCCATAGGTCGTGCGGTTCTCTGAGTTGGAACGGACGGCATCGTGCACCAGATGGCAAGCTTCCAGGCGTGCTTGGACGTGAGGCTTGCGATCTTTGGCGTTGTAGATGCACTCATCATCAGAGCTCAACTGTTGTGTGTAACGGCTGTAAGCCGTCATCACGAAGTTGAAGCGCTGACGCATCATGTACGACATCATGGGGTTGGCCAGATGCACCATGGCATCAGCAACCCAGTCGGCGAACATGAAGGGAATGGTGTGGTCGTTGCGGCTGATCAGGTTCTCGTACTTGTCGAGGTGTGCGGCCATGGCGGCATCAACGCGTTTCTGTTCAGCAAGCAAGCGCGCCCGACGGGTGTCTTCATTCTCTTGCATGTCATCTGCAATTTGTGCGCAGATAGCATTGGAGAGGGGAGACGGGGTTGGCACCACAGTGGGCATCGACAGCCGGCGCAGTGCGGCCATGATTTGGCGTTTGGTATTATCCGGAACGCTCATGGCGTTATAGAACACTTCAACACCGTAGTAGGTGAAGGTTGCGGTGTTCTCCGGCAACTGCGTAACAGCCTGTTTGGCTTCCTCCAGAAGTTCATCCAGAGCGCGCTGAGTTTGGCCGTAGCCAGACCAAAGTTTCATGAGAGCCATAGCGGCCTCCTGTGTCTAAAGTGAAGTTAAAGATAGTTCTAGTGAATAAATTATGGTGATGGTGAGGTGTTTATTCAAGATGTGTTGTTTTTTTACTCTTCACTTTCATTCCACCATTTTTCAAATTTAAAATTTGTAAAATGGTGGACCCCGTGAAGTAAGTCTTGGTGCGCAAGTTTTTAAGTATTTTAGGTCTGCTTACATCCCTAAAATAGCTCTTGTGCACCGCCGTAGCGTCTGAACGCTACGGCTCGCTTTTTCAGCTCGCGAAGTACTAGGAGATAACAGAGATATTGGCCTGATAGAGTGTGAGGCGAATAGCCGAGCCAAAACCTTAAGAGGTTTTGAGCGGTTTGAAGCAGTTAAAAATAAGACAGAGGATTATTTTTACTATAAATGCTTTAAACCAAGACTGTACTTTGCGGGCTATCGTCTTTTTGAAGTAGTGAAACGAATGAAAAAAGCGAGAGCGTAAAGCAAAGAGAGAAAAAGAGAGTCTAGGAAGCGCCAAGGTGCAGGCTTGATCTCCAACATATAAAAAAGCCACGCAATTGGCGTGGCTTTTTCTGGGGTTTAGGAACCGTTAGTTAAACACAGCAGTTGGGCCTTTGGCACCTGTGCCGCCTTTAAAACGTGCTTTTTTGAAAGCTGCGTTTGAGCCAGCGCCTTTGCTACCTTTAAAGCTACCGCCTTTGCCCTTAAATGGCTTGTTGCCAGCAGATGAACGATCATCGCCATCACGCTTATTGAAGCCACCGCTCATGCGCTTACCAGCTGGTGTACCGCGTCCGCGTGTACCGTAAGTGCGTGCGCCATCATCCTTTTTGAATGGGCTCTTTTTACGTGTTGAGTCTGTTTGCGTCATGCGCTTCTTCTGCTTGTCGTGCATTTTAGCTGGTGCGCGAGACTCACTGCGATCTTCTCCGAAAGAACGGTTACCATCGCGGTCGCCGAAGCTGCGCTTCTTGTCGCCGTAAGAGCGGTTACCATCGCGGTCGCCAAAGCTGCGCTTCTTATCGCCGAAAGAGCGGTTACCATCGCGGTCGCCAAAGCTGCGCTTCTTGTCGCCGAATGAACGGTTGCCATCACGGTCACCAAAGCTGCGCTTCTTGTCGCCGAATGAACGGTTGCCATCGCGTTCGCCAAAGCTACGCTTCTTGTCACCGTATGAACGGTTGCCATCACGGTCACCAAAGCTGCGCTTCTTGTCACCGTAAGAGCGGTTGCCATCGCGGTCACCAAAGCTACGCTTCTTATCACCGAAGTCGCGCTTGTTACCAAACTCACGCTTGTCGCCAAAGTCGCGCTTTTCAAATGAACGCTCACCATCTTTACGGAAGCTCTTACGCTCGCCGTCTTTTTTGAATGAACGTCTGTCATCTCTATCGCCGAAGCTACGCTTCTTATCGCCGTATGAATCACGGTTACCATCTTTAGCGCCGTAGCCGCCTTTGCGGTGTGATTTTGCCTTACGATCTTGGAATGTACGCTCTTTGCGAGGCTTAGATGTTGGTGCGTTAGATGTTTCACCACCCCATACAAGGCGTTCAATTGCTTTCCACTTGCCGTTTTCTTTCTTGGTAATGTACGCCAGAGCGTGACCCGTAGCACCGGCACGTGCTGTACGGCCAATACGGTGGATGTAATCTTCTGGGCATTGTGGAAGGTCATAGTTAATCACGTGCTGAATGTGAGGAATATCAAGACCACGTGCCGCAACGTCTGTTGCCACAAGGATTTGGTATTTCTCTTTTCTGAATGCATCTGTTACGCGCTCACGTTTGTTGTGACGAAGGTCACCGTGGATTGCAGCTGCTTTAAAGCCTTCTTTCTTCAGCTTATCAGCCATGCGCTCAGTGCCGTACTTTGTCTTTACGAACATGATGATTGAGCCTTCACGGCCTGAGAGTTCACCAAGCAGGTCGTCGTACTTCTCAGCATCAGTCACGCGTTTTGTTTGGTGATCAATGTTTTCAGCAGGCTTTGTTGTTGCGCCAATGGCAATACGCTCAGGGTTGTTGAGGTAGTTCTTCGCAAGAGACATGATGTTCTTTGGAAGTGTTGCACTAAATAGAAGCGTTTGGCGCTCGGCTGGCATGTGGCTCACAATTTCTTCAATCTGAATGCTGAAGCCCATGTCGAGCATGCGGTCTGTTTCATCAAGAACCAGGAAGTGGCAGTTGTTAAGCTTGAGGCTGCGACGGTTCAGGTGGTCGTTAATACGGCCTGGTGTACCAACAATAATACGTGGACGGAATGAAAGGCTTTTCAGCTGTTTGTGCATAGAGTCACCACCAATAAGTAGGCATGTGTTAATGCCAGAGCGGTGAGGGAGGAAGCCTTTAATGTTGTCTTGTACCTGCGCGGCAAGTTCACGTGTTGGTGTCACAACAATAGCTGTGTCTTCTTCGTTTTCAAGGAGGTGGTTCACCATCGGAATACCGAAAGCACCTGTTTTACCCGTACCTGTTTGGGCAGAACCAAGGATATCGCGACCTTGCATCGCGAAAGGAATTGTTTTTTCTTGAATTGGAGTTGGAGATTCAAAACCCAGTTTTGTTAGGGCATGAGTCAAATCTTCAGAAAGCCCAAGTTGGGCGAATGTTTGCGTCATATCAATTTTCTTTCATGTGCGGCAGGATGTCTCCCTGCGGCATGTCTCAGTTTTGGGGTATGCGACCGAGAGCGAAAACGATTTTTATTAAGACGCAAGCGGTGGCATCAGTGGCATCTATTGCCGACTGGAATTATTTTTTGTTGAAGAAGGCGGGGGCACTTGCTCCCGCCTTTTCACAAAGGGAAACGAATTAGTTTACCTGTAGGTTTGTCGCAGAAGTTTTGCCGCGACTCTCTTCAAGTTCAAATGATACTTTTTGACCATCTTCTAGAGTTTTCAGGCCAGCTTTTTCTAGAGCTGTAATGTGCACAAACACATCGTTGCCGCCGTCTTCAGGTTGAATGAAGCCGTAGCCTTTAGTTGTGTTAAACCATTTTACTGTGCCAGTTGTAGACATTATCTTAGTACTTTCTTTGCAGGAGAGGTATTTTCCTGCGGATCTTTAATTGATGAGTCTATTCTTGATCTTTTGGATTACCTTTACCCTGAGATCATTTTCCTAAAATAGGAGCCTGAAAAAACTCTACTGACTCTGTGTATAGGCTATGTTGAATACAATTACAAGGGAGGAATGAAAATTAATTATTCGCCCATGACAGAACTAATGAGTTCTACAACGCCAACAACGCCAAGCATATGGCCGTGTTCCGTTACAACAGGTAGGTGACGAATTTTATTTTTAGACATCAGAAGAAGAGCTTCTTGTGCGTCCGTTAAAGGCGGGGCAACAATCAAACTCTCTGTCATAATTTCATGAATGGAGATTTCGGCAGCTTCTTTACCAAACTTACCTACGGCTTTTACAATGTCGCTTTCGCTGACCATGCCAACTAGGTCGCCGTTGTTTTCAGTTACAAGAATAGCCTTACGCTTCGTGTCCAGAAGTTTGTCGATAATATCGCTGAGCTTCTTATGCTCATTAATGGTCATCAGGCCCAGATTTTGTTTTTGGAGGACCTGGTCGAGAGTTGTACTCATTGACGCGTTTACCTTTCTGCGCTTTTTACTTCGAGGGCATCAGCCATTCTTGTTATATCAGAAAATGAAATTTGTTTAACGCTGTCGTCGGCACGCTTTTCAATGTAGCCAATACCACGGCGGAAAATATCTTCTTTAAATTCTTTTAAAAGGGCGTCGCTTTTGCATTCAAACTGCATAATCCACCCGAATGGATTTTTATTACATTCTTCAAACCATGTACGAACAGGTGCATCAAAGCCATGTTTGAACTCAACTTGAATAGTTTCAGTTCTTTCAACACGTTTGAGACGATTCCTGAAAACAGCTTCCATGCTTCGTTTTCGACCTTATTTAATTGAATACTCTGAAAGTGTAGCATCCCCTGACGGCATGACAATCTTTCCATATATATTTATGGGGGTAGAGAGTAATGAAAAACTCACGGTGTGTGTTATGTATGCAAAAAGCCCCTCGTTAGAGGAGCTTAATGCATTTTCGATTCCTGACAGGCTTTATTTGTTGCCAATCAGGCAGAGAAGCAAGATGAACTTGAAAGCATCACTTTCAAAAACGCTGTCATCAATAGCGCCAATGATACCTGCGCCTGCAACGCATTCTTTCTGCTTGTCTGTCAGATTATTCCAACGCCCATAGTTGCCACCTCGCTGTCTGCGATCGTAGCGACGGTCATAGCCAAGTTCACGAACTTCACCATTGCTGCAGTTGGTGGTATTGATCCGGCAGCTGGTGCGCACCTCATAGAGGTTGCCATTGCGACGGGCAAACTTGACCCACGCAGACTCACGGTTTCCGCGAATCCTATAATTGCGTTGGCTGATATAGCGGTCATCTGTATTGATGGGCTTGCGGGCCACGGTGCCGTTGCCAGTGTATGGCGTGGGCTCAGGTACAGATGTTGCGCCGCGAAGCTCTACCACGGTATTTTTGGCCGAACAGCGGCGGGGTTGGTCTAGTTGGCACCATGTGTAACGCTTGTAGCGAGACCCATTGGGACGCTCCCAAACAATATGCGCTGTTTCGTAGCGTTTGCCGTCTGTGGAGCTTCTGAACGTGCGATACCCTTCTTGCCGAATCAATTGGTGATTGGAATGAAGGCGCCAGTTGTAGATGCCGTTGTTGCCGATATTGGCGGCAGCACTTGTTGCAATGAATGCGGTTGCCAGGCTTGCAAGCACTGTGAGTGTTCTCAAAAAGCGCATGAAATGCACTCCTTTGTCTGAAAAATGAAAGAAGAGATAGGTGTATTTAAGAGTGTTATAGGCCTGAATACTCTTTTTTGCAAGGGCTTCGCAGATTGTGTGCCTATCTTCATCATAGGGTTACCTCAACCATATAGATGTAAGAAGATAGGGAGAATACATATGCCTGCTGTTGTTGTTGCGGCTGCTGGATACGCAGCTGCTCAAGGAGCTGCCGCTCTTGGACTCAGTGCAGCCACTGCTGCTTTTGCTGCTACTGCTGCCAGTACTGTGGTTGCAGCCTCTATGGCGCCAAGCAGAAGTGCATTAACTGGAAATCCTGGCCTTTCAACAACACTTAGAAGCAGCACCGAGAGCCATAAGGTGATTTATGGAACAGCCCGTACCGGTGGCGTGATTGTGCATATTAATACGGCAGATTCAACCGTGTACCCTGTTATGAATATAGAGGGGGAGGAAGAAGATTTCCTATATAAGCGTACCAACGGTATCCTTTATATGGTTGTGGCCTTTGCAGGCCATGAGGTTGAGAGTCTAGAGACGATTTACCTTGATGGTATTCCCCTTACATTAGATGCAGAAGGAAATGTGACCAATACAGACTTTATTGGCCCAACAGATCAACATCTTGTGAATGTGAAGTTCTATACAGGGGAGAGTACTCAAACCGCAGATCCTGATATGATCCGTGATTTAGAGGAGTGGACAGACGCACACCGTCTGCAAGGTATCGCCTATGCCCGTATTAGACTTATCTATAATGATAAAGCCTACCCAAACGGTATTCCAAACATTACCGCTAAGATTAAAGGCAAGAAGCTTTATGACCCACGCACAGGCAGTACGGCTCACTCAGATAACTGGGCCCTTGCTGTAAGAGACTATCTAACGAACCCTACATATGGCCTTGGGTGTCATATCGATGAAATTCATGAAGACTCTATTATCGCCAGTGCAAATATCTCAGATGAGAGTATCCCCCTTAAAGAAGGAGGCACGATTAAGCGCTACACAGTGAATGGTGTTCTGGATACAGGGAATACACCGCTTATGCTCCTTGAAACTCTTACAGGGGCAGGTGCGGGTGCCTTGCCATATATTGATGGAACCTTCCGTGTGCTTGCTGGGGTATATGATATGCCAACCACCACCATTGATGCCGATTGGCTTAGAGGGGAAGTCAACATTCATGCTGCGCCCTCTCTTAAAGAGCGCTTTAATACCGTAAGGGGAGTTTTTGCTGATCCTGAACAATCCCATCAGATTGTAGATTTCCCTGAGGTGAAAGATGAAGATCTTATTACCGCACTGGGGGGAGAGACAGTTGCCAGTCATATAGAACTTCCTTTAACAGATCATATAGAGAGCGCACAGCGTATTGCAGCCCTTATGCTGGCAAGAGCCAGTCAGACAATTTCCCTTACAATGCCACTTAACCTGAAGGGGATGTCTCTTAAAGCGTGGGATGTGGTGAACCTAAACCTTCCGGAGCTTGGATGGGAGAATAAACCTTTCCGTATTACCCATTGGCAACTGAGTGAAGAAGGGGGTGTAGATATTAACCTGAAGGAAGAGAGTGCGAATGCCTATATATGGGACGCGCAAACCGCAACCACGCTTACCCTTACAGAAGAGATGACTCTACCTACAGGGAGAGAGCTAACGCCTCCGGGTGTTCCAGAACTTACAGAAGATCTATATGTGACGACAGACGGGAGTGGGGTAAAGGCACGCGTACTTGCCACATGGGCTGATGCGAATGATGCCTTTGCTGTACGTTACCGTATTAAGCTTAAAAAGGCAGGGGAGAGTGAATATACCACCCTAGGGGAAACATCTCATACGCAGTGGGTTCTAGAAGATATGACTCCAGGGGATATTACCGTTGCGATTGTTTCAGTCAGTCCACTTGGTATAGAGAGTGATCCTGTAGAGGCAACACTGACTGTAGAAGGGTTAACTGCCCCTCCAGCAGATATAGAAAACTTTACCCTAAGCGCTCAAGCCGGTCAGGCACATATGAGTTGGACACAAGCCACAGATATAGATGTGCGTATAGGGGGACGTATAAGACTCCGCCATACACCACTTACCTCTGGAGCAACATGGAGTAATGCCACAGATCTTGTGCCAGCTCTTGCAGGGATCACAACCCACGCTGTTGTGCCTCTTCTAGAAGGGACATATATGGTGAAAGCGGTAGATAGTAGCGGGAATGAAAGTGTGACTGCATCCACAGTTGTGACTACTGCACCTCAAGTGGCAGATATGAATGTTGTTGAAACCCTAACACCTGCACCAGAGTTTACAGGAACGCTGACAGGTCTTGTCGCAGATGGAGAAAATCTTATCCTTGCAGGCCTAGGTTTATTTGAAGATCCTGCAGAAGATTTTGATGATGTAGAAGGATCATTTGATGGTTACGGTGGGTTTGTCACCTCAGCAACCTATGACGTAGAGGATATGATTGACCTTGGAGATGTTTATACTTCACGTGTGCGCAGCAGCTTTATTGCTTCTACCACAGATGGTCGAAATATCTTTGATGTGACAGATGGAGTATTTGATGATCGCACAGGACGCTTTGATGGTGATGATCTGGCAACCATTGATGTAAGTGTACAGGTCCGTAGTACAAATGATGCCCCTGCGGGTGGAAGTGCAACTTGGTCCGCTTGGCAACCGCTGACCCTTGCAGACCTCACTGCACGTGCATTTGCGTTCCGTGTGGTTGTGAGTAGCTCAAATAGTGCGCATAGCGTGAGCATCTCTGAATTGAATATTTCAGTCGATATGCCTGATAAGATTCAAAGTGAACAGATCTCTGTCGGCACGGGTGGAGTGTCAGTGACGTTTAACCAGAGCTTCTACACGGTACCTGCGGTTAACATTACTTTGCAAAATGGCGTAAGTGGAGACTACTTTGCCCTGTCTAACCTCACAGCATCAGGCTTTGATGTGAATGTGTATGACAGTACAAACAGCGCCATTAGCCGAGAGCTGAGTTACGTGGCAAAAGGCTATTAAGTTGCTTTAAAGGGGAGAGGGTGGTAAGACACTTGCGATTCTTATCTACCTTTCCCTTTTTATGGAGACATCTATGTATGTAGACCTGTTAACACTCACCTTTGGTGCCTTGTCCCTAATGGCCCATGTGTACTGGATGTACCGCATGAGAGGTACGGCCTTTCTGGGGCGTATCAACCAAGCGCTCAGTAACTTTCCGAAGAATTTGACCCATGGCATGGTTGCTGCGGTGTGGATTGTCTTTATCCCGCCGTTTGTGCTGTGCATTGCTGTGGCGCATATGGCGGCCTATGTGTCGCTGCCCATTGCTGCGGGTCTTGCGGTTGCTATTCTTTTGGCTCAAATCTGTCTTGCTCCAAAAGGCAAAACGCAGAAAGCTTAAATCGAAAAGCCCTGTTTTTTTGCAGGGCTTTTTGCTTGTGATGGTTAAACCGAAATGGTATACCTCCAAGTCATCTATATCTGATTTGTTCTTTTTCTCTCAGCTTTTAACGGAGGTTTCTATGGCTGATCAACACAATCAAGGGTCTGTAAAATCAGTACCTGAACTTTTTTGGTGGGGTGTATTTGCTCTGCTTGGCGTGATTGCCTTTGTAGGAATTTTTACAGCCCCGCTGGCATCGCTTGTCATTTACATCGTTATGCAAGCTGCGATGATTGGTGTTGCTATGAACAGCATGGGTGAATACATTGATGGTGATGCCGTTTGGGTCATGATTATCATCTCTGTTATTGCGGCCGTCATTCTGTTTGCTGTCAGCTTTGTTGGCAATTTTCTGGCGTTTTTGCTGGGCGTTGCCTTCCTTGCAGCACCTTCTGTGCTTGTAAAGCAGCAAAATAGCTAAAGGAAAGCCCTTATAACTGCAAACTGGCCCGTTACAATACTGGGCAGCGCTGTTTTCACTGTTATTGGCGCGGCCCTTTTGTTCGGCCTGACATTTGTTGGCATATGGGCTGCCATTGTTGTTGGCATCTTGTTTTTGCTGGCTCCACTTTTTGTGGACTGACTCGCTGAATCGAAACTAAAAAATCCCCGCTATTTCTAGCGGGGATTTTTTGTTTGCCGGACTGGCTCATGGTTTGGGTAAAAAGGTGGGTCACGCAAACCTCAAGGGGAGGTTAGGGGATGTCAGGGGTGTGAGGTTTCGGGGGCGCGACCCTTCACGCGGGGATGCGTGAAACTGTAAAACTTGTCATATTCAATTGTCATCTAACTTCCAAAAATAAAATTGCAAAGGGTGTGCCAAGTTGTGTTTTGAATTGTTTTTATGTTTGCTCTTAGTCTCGTGTTGAGAAAATATATTTTTTTCTCTTTGCTTTACTCTCTCGCTTTTTCATCCGCTTCGCTGCTTAAAAAAGGCGATAGCCCGCAAAGTACCATCTTGGTTTAAAGCTTCTCTCTTCAAAAATAATCC
Source organism: Pseudomonadota bacterium (assembly GCA_036141575.1). Taxonomy (NCBI): domain Bacteria; kingdom Pseudomonadati; phylum Pseudomonadota; species Pseudomonadota bacterium. Next base: position 145,378 of record JAYZXF010000017.1, read on the forward strand.
TCCCTCTTATTTTTAGATGCTTTAAACCGCTCAAAAGCCTCAGGGCTTTTGGTCGCACGTCCGTGCTCCATGTTCTCATAAGGAGGCATCTCGGGCGTTTCCCTCTACACTGCGAGTGAATAGCGAGCCGCAGAGCTCAGGGCTGCGATGCTTGGATGGAGTGTTTACTGCAAGAGCACGAGGGAGCGTGTGGCATCCAAGCTAAATATAAAGACAACGCATGTGGCAGGCGCAGCATCAGTATGCAGGGCACATACAATAATATGCCAAGGTTGAGAGCAGGAATAACTCAAAACAAACACCCGTCTACTTGACGGGTGTTTGAACTTTGTGACTCCTGTGAGGTTTGTGTGTGAGACTGGAGCTAGAGGTTGGGCTAGTCGCGATGAGTCACAAAATCGTCTGGGCTGACCATAATCTCTTCGAGCTTTGGTTCGCGCAGTTTCGTTTGTCTGTCTTGTGGGAGGCCTGAGCGCTTGGCGCTGCTCAGCAGGTGGCCTGCGCTAATTGTACGACCATCAATGAGTTCAATGCCATCGTAGCCCATCAGGTGAGCGGCCATTAGAAAGCCTTCAAGCGTAAGGATGGCACCATCATCAAAGCAGATGTGCAGTGTGTAGCCGTCAAAGTAGAGAGAGGCACTATCAGGATCAAAGCCAAGCTTAATCTTGTCGAAGTTCTCGCTCAAGAAAATCGTTTGGTGTGTTGCAGGACGAGAAATTGTGACTGTTTTTGCCCAAATGTTCGGTCTGCTTTCGTTATATTCTAATGGTTTCATTGTTTTCTTCCCCATTCAAAAAGCTTCTATGTAGGTCTGCACATGTATTTTTATCTTGCAGGGGCTTTCTCATGAATTTCATATTCACTTCGCTCGCCTCTTCATCAAAAATCCCATTTTCGACGAACCTAAAGCTTTTTCAGTTTCAGTTTGTTTCCCTTCTAAAAGGTACGTTTTGTTTAGGTGTTGTATACAATGCATAAGGTGTGCCAAATTGTATAGGTTAATATCAAGTGAGGCTGTAAAGGTGATTGATATATAATGGTTTTACCAGTTGTTTGGGTTGCTTGTGTGCCTTGTTCATAGGCGCTGTTTCAGCCATATACACTGTATTCATATCTTGGTGGGGCGCTGACGCTATCGCTTCACGCTGCATGGGGATGCATCGAGGTGCTTGCCTACACACGTGCGCAGCGAAGCGGAGTCGCAGACCTTAGGGGCTGCGAGCGGTTTAAAGCATCTAAAAATAAGCAGGGGTATGATCTAAGTATGAATACCGTAAACTCCCCTTGAAGAAAAACCTGCCCTGTCGTATCATGTGGCAAAAGAAAAACAAGATGATAAGATTCATGAAATTACAGCACGTTTTTACACTCCTTATTCTTGCAGGTATCCCAGCAATTGCTTGGTATATGCAGCCAACTGATAAATACCATGATGCTTACGCAAGCGACCCGAATGCAGAACATGTCTCTGCAGGGCCTCTCGATACAAGAAAGATTTTTGATGAACTTATGGCCATTCAGCTGGAAGAGGGCATTGAGACCTACACAGGTGTGGGTTCAAACTTTGGTGTGAAGTCTCACAAAGCTTACGCAGATAAGTTCCGTGCGATGATGATTGAAGAGGAAAACCGTATTCTTGCCCGTGAAGCAGAAGTTGCTGCTAAATACAGCCTCAGCCGTGAACAGATTGAAGCGATTATTGCCGAAGGCGCAATGAAAGGCTGGCTTGCAGATACAGGTTCGGTGGTGATCGATGCACACTAAGCTTTTTACCACAGCTGCACTTACTTTTGCCTGCCTAAACGTACAGGCGGCTGATATGCCTGTGCACCTTCCTGCTGTATCTGACACAATGCGCGGTAAGACATTTACCATTACACCAACGCATATTCGCCGTTTAGACCAGCTTGAAGAGCTTGCTATGGACCTTGGTACATATCGCCAAAAGCTTAACCTTTGTAAAAGCCATGAGCTGCGCGACTTTGATAAACTGCTGCGCCAGGTGGATGAAAAGCTTGAGCGTGCAGACTTTAACAATGGTTTTCTTGTAAAGGTCTATCGTTCTCGCTTTAAGCAAGGGGAAGAGCGCTCTCTTGTTTATGCCGCACTTCTACACCCAGATTTCCGTAGCGGTTACTGCCGTGGTATTGGTGGCTTTGTAAGCGGAACTGCCGAAAACAAAAAAGAACTCACTCAGCGTACATATAAGGTGATTACTCAAGTTGAGAACGCCTTTAATGTAGATACGCGCGAAACACAAATTAACACCGGATATTAAGAAAAGGGACGCCCATCATGCTGATGCTTCTATCGCCATCTAAAACACTAGATTACGATCGCGCACTGCCGGCACACACGGCAACACGTCCTGAATTTAGAGATCAGACGCTCGAAATTGTGGATGTGATGAAGAAAATGAGTGTTTCTGATATCAAAGAGTTAATGAAACTTTCTGACAAGCTAGCTGAACTTAATCATGCCCGCTACCAAGGGTTTGAGAGCATCTTTACGAACGATAACGCCCGTGCTGCACTGTTTGCCTTTAAAGGGGATGTGTATGACAACATGGACTCGGTGAATTACACACCTGCAAACCTAGACTTTGCACAAAAGCACCTCCGTATTTTAAGTGGTCTATACGGACTTCTACGTCCACTGGATTTGATGCAGCCGTACCGCCTAGAAATGGGCACGAAGCTTAAAAATCCACATGGTGAAAATCTGTATGACTTTTGGGGCAACACACTGACTGAGAAGATTAACCAAGAAACAATGGCATTAGATGGCGGCTTTGTACTGAACTTGGCTTCAGGTGAGTACTTTAAGGCTGTAAATGCTAAAAAGTTGCGTCGTCCACTGGTGAACGTGAACTTCAAACAAGTGAAGAACGGTGACTTGAAAACAATCGGCCTTATGGCAAAACGTGCACGCGGTGCCTTTGCGGACTGGGCAATCAAAAACGAAATTAAGAGAGAAGGGGCGCTCACATCCTTTAAAGAGCAGGGCTATGTTTACATGCCAGACCTTTCTGATGACACAAACCTTACATTTATTCTAGATATGGACGCATAAACTTTACATGGCGCTAAAAATTCCTCGTCGTCTGTTTGACTATACTGAGCGTAAAATTCACTACATGGATGGCCGCAAGTGCATCCGTAGTGTCCGTATGCCGAGCTTTATTCCGATTATTCCTGGCTGGCCACGTGTTGTAGATGACAAATGGCAGGCTCTCCCTATCAAAGAGCTACTTAAACAGCGTGAGTCTCAAGTCCTAGAGTTTAAAAGCTCACTTGCTTGGGGGGTGAATGAAAATAAGCCGAACAAGCATATTCGTAAGGCGCCACCACGTGCCATTGCGTCCCTTATGAACGCAGATGGTGGTGTTCTCCTGATTGGTGTTGAGGATGATAAGCAGATTTATGGCCTTGAGAATGATTACGGCCTGCTTAAAGGTGGTGAAGCAGAATTTAAAGCGGAGCTTCTTAAGCTCTGTGGAGACTGCCTAGATACGTTTGATCCGCGTTTATTAAAGATTAAATTTGTAAAAGTTGAAGGTAAATCTGTTTGTATTGTTGCAGTCAGACCGAGCCCAAACCCAGTATTTATGGTGTGGGGCAGCGAGAGACCTAAGCTCTATGTCCGATTTTCAAACACATCGCAAACCCTTACAACTGTGCAGGAAAAAGCCTACATTAAGGCTCATTTTGCCACAGAGGTCTGATAAAACAGGGTTTAGAGCCCTATATAATTGTCAGATTTTTCTCGAAAACCTTATACGATCCATCATAAGATAATAGGTATGACAAAATAAAAGAATTGAAAAGAGTGCTATGCAAACTGCAACCTTTAGTGATGAGCTAATTTATTATACGGATCCTCAAAGCCGTGAAGAGGAGATTCGTTTTGCGCACTCACTGCGTTGTGAAATTCGTGTCACAATTTGTGAAACGAAAGAAAACAATGTGGGATGGAAAATTAATATGCATGGTAACCCGCGCATTATTGAAGCCTTTAAACGTGAAGTGTTTTACCACACAGTAGAATACTTAGAGCGCCGTTTACGTAAAAAAGTAAACCGCATTAACTATAGCGACATCGAAAAACTTGCGAATGCACAACTGATTCGTACAGTTTCGAGATTTTAAGCTATACTTAAGGCAGAAAGAATAAGAAGAAACAATGCCAGCACCAACTGCAAAAAATTTAAATTTGATTAAATCTGTTCTCGGTAAGGGGACAGACCTTATTGAGGTTGCAAATACCGCTGATAGCGTATTTGATGTGGCAAACCTGATCTTCAATAAACATGCAAGTGCGGTTCTTGTCCGTGCGAACTCTAACAAAGCCATGGGTATTATTACAGAGTATGACGTGATTCACGCCATTCGTAAGCATGGCGAAGACATTATGAGCATGAAAGCTGGTGACGTTATGGCTGTTGACCTTGTGTGCTGCCGCCCTGACGATACTTTGGAAGAGGCGCTACGTGCCATGAACCTTCATAAAATTCGCTGTCTGCCTGTTGTGAGTGAGAGTGGAAACCTAGAAGGATTTGTAAACATCAACGATGTTGTGCGCGGCCAAATGAAGACAATTATTGATAGCTGGCAAGCTAAAAAAGATACAACAAAAGCTTCATAACATTCTGTAACAGATAGAACTTTTATAAAAGATTGAAAGTCCCCTTGACGGGGGCTTTGTTTTACCCCATATGAAGTTGGTTAAACAATCTCTGAACCGTTAACCTTTAGCCCACGGGTCTGCTACCGTGGTTTCATTTACAACTGCCAACGAAGTTCCCCAAACCACTCAAGGAGTTGGGAGTTTCCCGAGTTAGGAAAAGGATATCAACATGAGACATTTTCTTGTTGATACTGGGGCCCACGTTATTCGCGGCTCCAACGCAGGGCGTCCAAAAGCGACCTGTGAAGATCGTGCTGATGCGACCGATGAATTGGTTATGGTGTTTGATGGGGCCTCGAGCCTTGATGATGCACCTCGCTTTCTTGGTGGACGTATGTCTGCTGGGGAATATGCTGCCAAGGTTACCGAAGCTTCTTTGCAAATCTCCCTGCTGGCAAGCCCTGAAGGCACAGCTGCAGATTTGCTTGCTGAAGCCAATCGTCTGCTTGCTACGCAAATTACAGACGAATTTATGAAGCAGGGCCTAATTGATCCGCCAAAGCACCACCGCCCGGTAACGGCAGCGGCCCTTGTTCGGATTCATGATGATGGCACCTACAGCTGGGCCATTGCAGGTGATTGCCAAATTGTCGTCTATGACCATGATGGCAACTACACGCAATTGCGTAAGCAGTATGCTGGTGAGCCGCATGAAGCGGAACGCCACGCCAAGCGCAAAGAAATAGAGCAAGCCGAAGGCCGCTCTGTTGATATGAATCACCCAGTGCTGAAAAAGTTGTATGAAGATCGTGTTAGATATCACAATGCCGTTTATCCCATTCTTAATGGGGAGGCAATCTTTGACGACATCATCCAGCGGCCTCAATGGTCTGGGCGTGACTCCATGGAGAATGTGGCCGGCTTTATTGCTTACACAGATGGTGCCAACTGGCCCCATTTTGATCCTCTGGAAGTTGATTCACTGGCGACCACGGTTATTGAAGAAGGCGTGGAAGCGTACTTGGGTGAGCTTCTTGATGAGCTTGATTCAAAACCTTTCCATGACGACATCGCCATTGCTGCAGCGTCAACGGTTCACCCTTGTGATCCTGACAGTTATTGAGCGTGAAAACGATAAAGAAACATGACACCCCCCAAGAAATTGGGGGGTGTTTTTTTTGTTTTTTCTATTCTTGCTTGCTGCCTGTCTTTCATTTTGAAAATCATAGATTTTGCAAAATAAAATCCATCGCAAGCTTTTGTCTTGGTTTAAAGCATATTTTATTCAAAAATAATACTCCGTCTTATTTTTAGCTGCTTTAAACCGCTCGCAGGCCCTGAGGCCTGCGGCTCGGCTACCCGCCTCGCGCTCGGGTAGGCGGCTGCCGTTGTATTTCTCCTTGTGAAACACTTCAAAATTCAGCATTATCATCTGCATGAAATATATTTTAAGCCTCATTCTTCTATTTTCCCTCTCTGCTTGTGCCTGGCAGCAAACGCTTTATGAAAAACGCCTGCATAACTGGCATGGCAAACATCGTGATGAGCTTTTACGTGTATGGGGCCAGCCTGTGATGGTGCAGCCATACGCAAAAGATAAAGAGATTTACATGTACCAGTACAGCCGTACGATTAAAACAGAGGCAATACACCCGTATAGTACGTTTGATAATGTCGACGGGCATATTGTGCCTGTGAGACGAGGGTACACACCTGCAAGGATGAGAAATGAGCGTTGTGAATATCGCTTTATTGTTCTACCAAATGATATTATTGAATCTGTAACGTGGCGCGGTAACGCCTGCGGTAAGCTTTAGTTTGTTTCTAGAAAAGGCTTAACAAGGTCAGGCAATTCTTTGCTGTTGCAGGCAAAGTATTTCACAGAAGGTGAGAAAGCAGGAATATCCATTGCAGACATCGACACTTCTAAGCCACTTTCACATTCAAGAAGCAGTGTGTGATAGGTCTCTAAAATTTCATTAAATTCGGCAGTGTGCTTTTCACAGTCCGTAGGGGTTCTTCGAACACTATCTGTTTCAGCCATATGTACAGCTGTATCCCATTGGTACTTCATCAGGTGAGAGAGCTGAGAGCATACCGGCATAGGAAGAGGGCTTTCAGCCGTAGCAAGGCTTGGCAGTAAAAGTAGAGCTGAAAGCAGGTATTTCATTATTTAGATGTTTCTTCTTTAATTTTAGGCAGGTCAAAGCCAAAGCAGCAGTAGTAACCATTACCAATCGGCTTAAACTTTGGTAGGTTCTTCACTTCACGCATTTTGATATTGTTATCCTCACGTGCGCAACGTTTAGACATCTTTTTGTAAGGCTCTAGAATATTATCAAAGCTGAGTTTGGCAAGGGTACAGTTGTACTTCGCCATTTTACAGTGGTTTTGGATTTCTGTTTTGTTTTCTATTGCATCTGACCAGTTTTTTTCAGCTTGATGGTAAAGACGGTAGCATGGGTCAAAGCCTTTGAGGCTAGGCATCGATAGAAAGGCGAGTCTTTCTTCTTGAATCAGAGAGTCCTCAGCAGTTGCAGAAGCGCTCATAAAGAGCAGGAAAGAAGCCAGAAGGATGCGCATAAATTGACCTTTTATCTTTATCATTTTCTTATAGAGTTACACAAAAGCCCGCCCCATTCAAGGGCGGGCTTTAAATCGTTTCCAGTTTATTTATTTCAGATCTGCGGGCATAGACTTAGCCGACAGAATCACCTGTTTCATTTTTGATCCCATCACATGAGATTCATGAATGGTTTCAACGAGAAGGCCTGTTGCCAGCAAAAAAGCGAGGGCCTTTTCCTCACCTTGGGACAGGCGGTAAGCCAGCTTTTTGCCGAGGAAGGTATCTACAAACGTCGCACGGCGGCTGTTTTGGTAGATACTTAAGGTCTCACTTTGCAGGCCATTCAAAATCATGACATGCGCAGGCACATCACGGCGACCTTTCGGGCAGTTGGCAAGGATCTTATCCAGATGCACATTCACTTCAAGGTAGGGGAAGTTCATGTAGTAATGCTCTTCGCCAAGACTTGCGTAGCCTTTTTCAATCAGGCTTTTTAGGCCGCGGCGCTGGGCTTTGGGCATATCCATAAAATCTTGATTGCCCATGCCGGCGTAGTACTCCCAAACAAATTCAGCAAAACCATGCGGGTTTTCATCCTGAGGAATCGCACGAGCATAGCTGGGCGAAGGTTGGGTCACACGACGTTGGTACATAATCATGAAGGCGCGTTCATCTTCAGTGAACATATGTCTCTCCTGTTAGAGAAGGGGAAAGGAATAGAAGGTGTTTGATGGGCAAAAATATACGCCTGTCAAAATTCTCACGCAACAAAAAAGGCTGGAATGACCAGCCTTTTTAAATCGCTTTAGCTGGAGTAAATATAACTCGGCAGCTTGGTTCTGTCAGGGGTCATTGTTGTGAGCAGCAGACTATAAAAAGGAGAGGGGTACTCTGCTGGAATAAAGACTTTTTTCTGCACCAGAGTGTCCATGCCTTTCAGCTCGTCTTCTGTCATGGGATGCAAGTCTACATGCCCAGCGCCAGAGTTTGTGACCCATACATATTGGGTCAGATTACCTTTATGCAGGGAATCCACGCGGTCAATACCAAGAGGGCCGAAATTCCATTTTGGAATATTGCGGTGCTTTTGGATGATGAGTTGCTCGCAAAGCGTAAAACCATCCTTTGCCAGTTTATGGCAATAGCGGAGCTCTGCTGGCGGATTTCTATGGCTTGCAACAACAGCAATGCAGGTGTTTTCTGGGATGTGACCAACATTCATAATCGGGGAGAGAACCTTAATCGCAGTGCCACTCATAATGGCTTTTTGCAAATATTTGGACTCTTCATCTCCCAAAAACTGGGGCACTTCTCCAGCAAGACCCGTATAAAAAATACCAACGCCATTGGTACTGATGTAGAGCTGAATGTTTGGGTTAGATAGTAAGCTATCCACAAGCAGCTTGGTTGTCATTTTCATGAGTCAAACCTCACGTAAAAAAGGAAAGAAAAATAAAGGATTCTTTTTTATAGAGCGAGGCTTATGTGCTGGCAACAAAAAAGGCAGAGTTGAACTCTGCCTTTTTTGATTATCTTTCGATTTGTGCGAGATAGCACGGTGTTTCGATACCCGTTGGTTTTTCAAACTGGATAGAGAGCTTTCCGCTGCCAATGAGCTCTTTCAAGCCTTGAGACTCTGCATCAGAAAGTTCTCTGAGGCTTACATCACCTTCAATGCCAAAGGCTGCCCACAAAAAGTCTGCTGTTTGGGCATTATTTTCAGTGGCAAACACCTTGGTTGGCGGTGTGTAATCTTCCTTGTGGTAATCCAAAGCTTTCAGGAAAGCCTGCGCATTGAGGCTATAGCCTTTGGCGCTGAGGTCTTTGCAATACAGCTTGTTTGCTGTGGGCATATACTGAGCTGAAACCACAGCCACAAGAGTACCGAGCGGAAACTGTTCCGATTCAAAAATCGGCTCAAGCACCTTAACGGCAGTGCCAATGGCAAGGGCGTCTTGCAGATACATGCTTTCTTGGGCGCCAATGAGCGCAGGTTTCTCCAAACCGCGGTACATCATGTAGCCAAAACCATTTGCATCAACATAAACGGTGACGGCAGGGTTGGCGAGCAAGCCTTCTACAGCCAGTTTGGTGGATAGGTTTGTCAAAGGGTATTCCTCCAGAAAACGGAAAGGTGGGTAAAAGCGAAGGGCTGTTATAGCGGTAAGGCTCCCTCATGGCAATATAAAAAAAGAGCAGGCCCGAAGGGGCCTACTCAAATGTTTCGTTTTCCTCAGCCTTGAGCTTCTTGCAGAGCTTGCTGAATAGCAAATTTTTGTGCAAGTCCTTCAGGACGAGCCATAGGACGTTTGGAGATTGCAGGCGCGCTGCTTACAGCAGGGCGCATTACAGGGCGCAGAGACCTTGTGACAGCACCGCTTGCATTGGTGATAACAGCTGGCTGAATGTCTTCAGCAGTGTCGCCAGCGCGGGCAGTGAATGCAACCTCAACATAGTGGTTGATGTTGTTGGTCACGGTCATGCGCAAGCCCCTCCATTCATGCTTCCACCATGTGGACACACGATCGCTTACGCCGGTTGCGTCATCAAAGTCTTGAACAATGCCAGCGTAGTATGCTGGGTAGTCCTGAATGGCAAGAGGTTCCCCCTTGCTGATAAAGTTACCAATTTGTCCCCAGCCAGCGGCGGAAACAATTGCGGCGATTGCGAAGATACGTACAGTTTTCATCTCTAGGTTTTCCTTTAAGCTCGATGAAATTCAAAAATGCACCAGAACAGTGCAACGAAGCCTGCCTCATAGAACAGGATAAAGCGGTACGGTAGGTTTGCCTTTCGGGCATTATTAAGTACTACCGAAGGCTCATACTTTCTTATAGAGAAGAGGGGAAGTTTTTCCTGAACAAAAAAATGACTTGCTGAGAGTGGGGTGTATGAATACAATCTTTGCACAATTAAATCTGTGATTCTCTTTTTATCAGGAGTAGGCAATGAAAGCTGCCTTTACTGCACTCTTCCTGATGTTCTCCCTCTTTGCAATTCCTGCTAAAGCAACACCGCTTTACTACTATTTTGACCAACTTTGGCTCCAGCAACATATGCCCGGCTACTCTGCTTACCAGTTAGAGCGCTTTGGGCGTCATTTGCTCCCAAGCTATGGTGTCACGGATGAAGAACGTGACTTTGTTGCTGGTTTTGAGCACCGTGAGCTGTTGAAGCAATGTTCGGTTGATCTTGTAGGAACGCGCGTAGATCCACATTACCCCGGGTATAAAAGTGGATGCACACAGGGTTTTGGTTACGATATGGGCGTTCGGCGGCAGCCTCGTACCTATCGTGATTTGCAAACAATAATGCCAGCCCGTAAGGCGCTGATCTGTTCTCAAAGGTATAGTACAAGCCCTTTGGAAAGCTGGCATGCAAAACGGAGCAAGAAAGCTTTGAATTATTGCCCATTGAACCATGAAGATGACATTTGTACACTGAACTGTGTCCAAGCGTTTAACCTTCTGGATCAGCAGGTTTACAAAGCAAAGCGCCGTATTCTTAAGCGTGCAGAAGCAGATGGGCTCACGTTTACAGCCCAGCAGCTTCAGGCTCTTATTTCATTGGATTATAATAATCCTGTGTTTGTGAGTAACTCCACGCTACTGTGGGAACATCTTGTCGAAGAAGACCATGAGCAAGTTGTACGTCAAATTGTGCGCAATAGCGGTAGCCAAAAGGTGAGAGCCTTGCAGAACCGCCGTAACAGAGAAGCGCTGATCTATCTGCTAGGATCAGGCTATGAGTACACGGAAGCACGCCGGATTATTAACCGGCATAAGCGATATTGATAAGAGCAAGGAAACTTGCTCTTATTTTTTTTCGTGCAAAGAGCAGAGGGAAGGCGTAGAATTAAATTCCGTTGAGAGACCTATTTTTAGAGGCAGCCGTCAACGGACTTTTTTATTTTAGCGGCTCTGCGCTCAAAGCAGCCTCTCACGGCAACAATAACCAATAAAAATGGAACATGTCTTATGCATTTCGCAAAAGTAGAATACATCTGGCTAGATGGTGGCAAAACACAAGAGCCGCGCTCAAAAACTAAAATCATTGCAACAGAAACAGAGCTGACTCTTAAAGATTTAGATCAGTGGAGCTTTGATGGCTCATCAACACTGCAAGCAGAAGGGACAGATTCTGACTGTCTTCTTGAGCCTGTATGTATGGTTGAAGACCCAATCCGTGGCCCAGGGAACTACCTTGCGCTTTGTGAAGTGTTAAACCCAGATGGTACACCGCACGCAACAAACCAGCGTGCACGCCTACGTGCCCTTATGGATATGGGCGGTGACGCGCAAGACGCTTGGGTTGGTTTTGAGCAAGAGTACACCCTTTATAAAGGTGGTCGTCCACTTGGTTGGCCTGAAAACGGCTACCCAGCACCACAAGGTCAGTACTACTGTGGTGTGGGTTCCGATAACGTATTTGGCCGTGAGCTTGCAGAAGACCACATGGTGGCTTGTATGGAAGCTGGCCTTTGCTTTTACGGTATTAACGCCGAAGTTATGCCGGGACAGTGGGAGTTCCAAATTGGTTACCGTGGTGTAGATAGCGAAAGCGCGGATCCACTCACAATGAGTGACCACCTATGGCTAGGCCGCTGGATGCTGTATCGTCTTGCTGAACTTGAAGGTGTTGTTGTGACATTTGATAACAAGCCAGAAAAAGGTGAGTGGAACGGTGCTGGTCTGCACACAAACTACTCAACAAAAGATATGCGCGACCCTAAGAAGGGCTGGAAGACAATTGAAACAGCATGTGAAGCTCTTAAGAAGCGTCACAAGCTGCATACGGACCACTACGGTGAAGGCCTTGCTGAGCGTCTAATTGGTGCGCTTGAAACAAGCTCTATGACAAAGTTCAACTGGGGCACGGCTAACCGTACAACGTCTATCCGTATTCCTCGCCCTGTGGCAACAAAAGGCTACGGCTACATGGAAGACCGTCGTCCGGGTGCAAACGCTGACCCTTACACGATCTCTAACCGCCTGCTGGAAACAACAGTGATGGGCTTTGAAGGCAAAGAGACGATCGAAACATGGATTAAGAACGGTAAAGTCACACTTAAGGCGCCAGGTGAAGGCAAAGTTAAGCTGAAAGTTGCTTAATTAAGCATAGGCTTGCTATACGCTCGCGAAGTATGAGGTTGCACCGATGTGTTGGCCTTGTAGAGTGTAGAACGAAGTGTAGCCAAAAAAGTAACTAAAAACGCCCGCAATCGCGGGCGTTTTTTTTAGAATTTAATTTCAAAGCCTTTTAAAGCCTCTTGTTCCATTTCGTACAAATCTTTATCAAACTCAGGGTCAGCAATTTCATAAAGTTTATCACCAGCTTCTTGGGCGACAAGTCCAGCATTTCTAAAGTGGAATGATGCCATGTGTGGCGTTACTTCACGTGTACCCATATCTTTAAGCTCAGGGCTAAGCTGGTGTAAACCTTTCCACGTGTCTGTTCCACTAATGAGGTCGTAGCTGCTTCCAAATAGAAGACGATCTTCTAGTGGCATATTGCTGAGCTCTTCAGTTGGGAAGTTGAGCATGTTTATTTTTGTAGGGTTATCCATATTATCAGCATACAGAAGAACAGCTTCTCTTGCTTGATCTTGAACTGCTGTTGGCGCTGCGTCTTGGAGTGCTCTAATAGAGCCTTCTGGCAGTTGAAGGTTATATTCAATGGTGTGTGTACGTCCGTCATAACCTCTGCCTAAAAATTCTCGTGTAACGTCAGAAATAGGGGCATCAACGTTTTGAGACATAGCAAGAGAATCATGTGCAATTTGCATATATTCTTCTGGGGAATAAGCTGAATTCTCAATCACCTCTTTCACAAATTGTTCAAAGGCTTGTGGGTCTGCTGCTAGAATTGCTTTATCTGTTGGTTGCAAACGCTCAGATAGAACACTGATTTGGCGAATCGTCGGGCCTGTATCATGTCCAAGGAAGTACTTTTCCATTCTTGATGTGACTTTTGTATCTGAGGCCACTTGCTCTTTTATGGCATCTGTCTTGGCAATCTGGAAATCGATACTGGTATTGTTTAAAGAGGCACTGTCTCTGAATTGAGAAATATCAGCCATCATCTCTAGTGATTCATAATCCTCCTCAAGGGCGTACTCTAACGTGGCACAACCATCAGCAAATTGCTCTTTAAAATAGGTTTTGTAGCTGTCTCTTAGAGATGTGACTTCGCCTGTTGGGGCAACAAGGTCAAAGTTTGCATTTGCATATTTATCGGGTAATCCTTCATAGATAGAAGGGTCAAAACCATGGCACATTTCATGACGTTTCACATAGTCATCGAACATGGCATTTTCTTTTTGGAGTTGCTCGTCTGTAAAGTATGTAACAGGTGTTGAAAAGTTTGCAAGTTCATCAGCAGTAGAGAGATTACCATAACCAGCAATAGCCACTCTTTCGTTTGAATCATTAGCCCTGGGGTGCAAGTAAGACTTTTCCCAATTTTCTTTTAAACCTTCAATCACCTTTAATCGCCCTTCAGGCGTGTCGTGCACCTCAGGCATGAAGGCATTCCTGTCACGGTGATAATCCGTAAAGGATGTTCTGCCATTCATTTTGGCAGACGCATAATTATCAAGTTCATAGGAAAGCCTATAAAGCTCTTCAGTTGACAAAAGTTTATTGTCAAATTTATCAAAATTTACAACAAGGGCATGGTTTGTACCTCCGAGTGTCGCATCCATATTGGCTTGAAGTGTTGCTGTGCCCTCAGCATCGTAAATGCTCATAAATGCTTCACTTGCACCTAGGGTAGGGGGGCGCATTTGTGGACGTATTGCAGCTAAAGCATCCTGAGTGGCTTGCTCTTGCGCTATATCATGTTTTTCCATTAAGTCAGAAGGACGAGGCTCTGGTCGGAGGCTCGTTTCAGGTGCATGAGCCATGGCTTGGCCTGCACTTAAACCTGCCATAACAGGTAGCGCCATAAGCGTACCTCTTAAGGCTGAGCTTGCTGATGACCGGCTAAAAATACTCATGTGTGTATGAATCCTCCCTAAAACCCATATTGTTTTATGAAGGGTAAGGCAAGGCTGAGACTCAAAAATCTGACAAAAAGAAAAGCCCTCCCACATGGAGAGAGCTTTTGCTTTTCGGTTGAATGGTTTAGGTGCCCTTTTTAGGGCCTACTTGCCAGTATTCCACACGGATGAGGAACTTGTCATGGTCGCGGAATTGTTCTGTGACAATGCGCATCAGGTTTGCTTTTCTTTTCTTGCCTTCAAGGACGAGGTAGAGCATCGACACGTGGTACTTGGAAGGGTAGAGAAAGTTTTCCTGCTTTTGGGAGGCTTCTGGGTCGCATCCAAGCTTTTTCAAGTTGGTTGAAGAATAGTTTCCGCCACCATATCCGTCGTGTGATTCGCTGCCAAGCGGCACTTTGCTTTTGCCTTCGGTGAGGGCGGTAAACTGTTCATCGCTTTGGCAGATAATCATGCCGTCCATCAGTTCGCTGTACGTTTGCAGTTCAGGTTTCTGAGTCATTTCAGGGGCTGCCTTTTTCTTTGGGGTGGTGGGGCCAAGGGAATAAGATCCTTCAAATATTTCCATGAGGGGACTCCTAGGGGGAAAAGTGAAAAAGATGAAATATTACCTCTATTTGTATACACTGGATGACTGTCCGTCAAACGAAAAAACACTCTTGCCGTCAAGCAAGAGTGTTCTTTTTCAGAGTCGATATGCGATCATGCGAAGTGCTTTGCGTTCACGCTTGGCGCAGCGGGTGTGGTCACGGTGGGTACGGAGCGTTTTGCCTTTGTGGTTGGTTTTCACCTTCCAGGTCCAGGCGCGTGCATCCATCCAGCCGCCGTATTCCACTTCAGCGTTGCCAAAGTCATTCAAGGTACCAGTGTGAGGGTTAATCTTACGCTGGTTTTGAGAGCCTTGTGCGGACATTGCATGTTTCCTTCTGATGACCGTGCAACATTGCACGTAATCGGAAAGTCATGCGGCCGCGGAGATCGAAGTGTGTCATTGGAGTGTCCTTCTGTGGTTAGATGAAGTACGATTTGTCAGTGCCTGCCAGCCACTCGCCCACAGGGTCATGGAGTACAGGGTTGTCATACATTGTGCCCCAATGCCAAGCTTCCATGGCATCAATGCGGTCTTGCTCCTCCATTTGGGCGAGCCGTGCTTCATAGGCTTCATCCCAAACGCCATGTTTGGCATTCCACTCGGCAGCGGCTTCTTCTACCTCAGGGCAGATGATCGGACGCGAGCGGGGGATGTCCTCCTCAAAGACCATCTGGTCCATGGAAGGTGTTTCTCCCATATCAGCCACCCAGTCCATGTCATGATCCTTGTAGATCAAGTCAATGACGGGAAGGCGGCCTGCCTTGGCTTGTTGGTCAAGCACGCGGCGGGTTTCTGGGGCAGCTTCAATGTTGTTGCGGTGGCTGCGCAGAGTTTTGGTTTTGGTTGTACGACGACGGTCTCTCTCCTCATCGCGACGTGTGGTGGCATGGGCGTCATAGCGCATTTTGGTGCGGCCAAGTTCGCCAGCCAAGCCAGTTGCCGGATTGATCTTCAGAATGTTGGAAGAGCCTTGTACGGACATATAGTCCTCCTTTAAAAGGGGGGGGGAACGGAACGCAAGATGATCTTGCATAAAGATATATATGGGGGAGTTTCTTTTGCTTTGCAAGGGGGGCGAATTCATTTAACATGCTTTCACATTTGAGCTGGCAAGCCCTAGCTCATTTGCATAATAAGAATAAAGGTGATATACCCATGACAAGCTTAAAGAAACTCTTGCTAGCCGTTGCACTATTTGCAGGCTCAGCATTCCAAACAGCGGAGGCAAAAGATTTGGAAAACACTCTATACCTAGACCTTAAAGACGGTCGCGTAACAATTGAACTTTTCCCAGAAGTAGCACCGAACCACGTTGCTCGTATTAAAGAACTTACAAGTGAAGGTTTCTACGATGGTCTTAAATTCCACCGTGTGATTGAAGGCTTTATGGCTCAAACTGGTGACCCTCAGGGTAACGGTACAGGCGGTAGCGGTAAAAACCTAGACGCTGAATTTAACGACAAACCACACCTTCGTGGTACAGTTTCTATGGCACGCGCTATGGACCCGAACAGCGCTGACAGCCAGTTCTTCATCTGCCTTGAAGCAGCGCCACACCTAGACGGCCAATACACTGTATGGGGCCAAGTAACAGATGGTATGGAACACGTTGATGGCATTAAGAAGGGCGACCAGTGGGCGAACGGCTCAGTAGACGATCCTGATACAATCATTAAGATGCAACTTGCGTCAGACGTGAAAGAAGAGAAGGCGTCTTAATTCTACTTTCAGCGTCTGCAAATCCCTTTTGGCCTGCGCGACGATGCTCATGTATTTTTAATACACTCCGCTTCGTGTGCTCTCCCAAAAAGAATTTTCGTCAGCTGAAAGCGAATTGATATCTTCATAAAAACCGCCTTCGGGCGGTTTTTTCATGCCTTGAAAAAGGTGTTTTTAATACCCATAATATACCTTAAGCATAGGATTTCTCTCTTGGAATCCCTATCTACCCATGGTGGGTTGCTACAAAGGCAAGCCCCGTGTGGGCATTCCTTTTTAGCCGTGCAGGATCTTTTTTGCATGAGATAGCATTTCGTATGCTGAGACGCTGTAATGGTTCAGCGCACATTGCCAATGGAGGCAATACCTATGAAAACTCAAAAAATCAAACTGTATGAATTTCCCAAGGGCTATGAAGCTGATGAGATTCTGGCTCATGCCATTGTTGCGCATTGTTTGGTAAATGAATGGAGCCAAGCGCCGCGTATGGAAATGCGTGCGCACATCTGTGCCAAGCTCGCGCGATCCCAAAAGAACCAATACGGTGATGAACACATGAAAACCGTGGAACAAGCCGTTCACTTAGATTATGACAATCCATTCGATCTTCTGGAAGATGCTTTTAAGCAGGAAGGTCGGACATTGTGGTTCCATTACTTGCTGGCTTTTGAGCTGGCACAAGTGCCAGGTGTTCATGTTCCAATGATTGAGAAGGCGCGCAAGAAAGTTCAATCTCGTTTGAGCGAGATGGATCGCTCGGGCCGTTTGCCGCTTCTTGCTCTTCTACACTATGACTGCGGCCTGCCGAGCAATATGCGCTGGTCTGGTGGACATGAGGTACAGATGCGGGCTTCGCTGTATGCTCTGCTAGAGCATTTGGCTATCCGTTCTGATGACGTCTGGGTGTCGAACTCTGACCTTGCGATTCCGCATGGCTACAGCGTTGTTCTGACCACCTCTGAAAACTACGGTACCAACAATATCGTGGTTGAGGTCAATCAAGTTCCGGTGTTGGTGGTTGATGTGAACAAAGATTACATCTTGTGGACCAAAGAAGCAAGCTGGGCGCTGCTGGAGTATATCCAGCTGGAAGGAGGCGCCACCTGCGACAAACCCGGACGTATCACCGTCCAGTAACACGAAAATAGCTAAGGCCCCCAAACGGGGGCCTTTTGCTTTTAATCGATCAGGTCAATAAGTCCCTGCAGGACAGGAACTTCTTGAATGTAGTAAACAACGTTTGAGGGGTTGTTAAGAGCATTTTCGCAAATGACAAATGCCGCAGGGTCGTAGTCTTCCCACTGGTAGGAAATATAATGGCATCTGTTGGTGTCTACAGTATCATAGCGCAATACACTTCTGATTTGCTCTACGCCACCTTCGGTCTCAAGAACATTGTACAAAGGTGTATAGTACCGATATTCATCCCGGTTCAAGTCTGCCTGTAGATAATAGCGAAGGCCATCATCCGGCTGCACATAGCTGAACTTGGAAGTCTCTTTGCCTGTGGTAAGGCTATGGTCCAAAATGGACAGATTGATGGCAATGCTTGCGATGAAGTCCAAGCCTTCTGTGAAGGTCATCTCTTCGGTGGGCAGGCTGCGTTGTGCCATGCCCTGTACAATCATTTCCACATTATTGGAAAAGAAACCGCGCTCAAATGCGGGGCTTGTTGCATCTTCTTCGGCAGAAGCAAAAGAAATTGAGGTTAACAGAACAGCTAATGCTGCCAAAATAAGTTTACGCATAGGAGAAATCCTTAGAAAAAAGAACATACAAGATACGGAATATTTATTCTATACCTTGTTTGTAAGGGGGCTGTCAATGTGGGATACGTATTTGAAATGTCATAATAAAACCCCCATGTGGGGGCTTTATTATTTAGAGAGTTCGATGCATGTGTCCATAGGAAGCTTTTCAATTTCGCTGAGCCAGTTCCCAAACATAAAGTTACCATCGCCGGATACATTGGTTTTAGTTTTTATGCAGGTTTCAGGTTTAGGGGCTTTCAAGGCGTTCAGCATGCCACCATGCATTTGGTAAATATGCTCACTCCCAACCATGTTGCCACACTCATCCTTTTCAGGGTGCGCCGTTTGTTTTACACGTACAGTCACATCTAGGTATTTATGTGTATGGCCTTCAGAGATGCCGCGTCCGGGCTCATTACGTTTCTCAACCTTGAGCACTTTACCTGTGATGTCACATGTAGGCTGAAGTGGATACTGTGAGGCATGCGCGCTTACAGCACTTAGGGTGAGGGCGGTAATGAGTAGAGTTTTCATTATGAGCGATCCTTTATAGGTTATGGCCAAGGCGTTTTAGGCTTTCCTCTTTGCCAAGAGCACTGAGGATAGCACCAACGCTTGGTGCCTGTGTTGTGCCTGTCAGAGCCACACGTACTGGCATACCCACAGCAGGGAACTTGGCGCCTGATTCTTTCACGTATGTTTTTACAACGCCGTCTAGAGACTCTTCGCTCCAGTCGTCTTGCATGTCTAGAGCATCAGCAAGGCCGTTAACGTGTTCCATACCCGCTTTAAGAACTTCTTCCGCTTTCGCATCAGCAAGGCCTGGGCGGCCATCAAATAGGCAAAACTGAGCCACATCGACAAAGTCAGTCAGGCGACGTGCACGTGGCTTAAGGGCGTCCATAAGCTTGCTGACACGGTCAGCAGCTGCTGCTGGCATTGGTGTACCGTCAAGCTCAAAAAATGGTTTTACTTTGTTGAATAAGTCGTTGTTATTCATTTGTTTGATGTACTCACCGTTGAGCCAGTCTAGCTTATCAAAATCAAAGATAGACGCACCTTTGTTGACAGCTGTAAGCTCAAATGCTGTAACGGCTTCATCCCATGAAATCACTTCTTGATCACCCATACCCCAACCAAGGCGCATCAGGTAATTGTTAAGAGCTGTAGATAGGTAACCCATGTCTTTGTAGTGCATGACATCAACCGAACCTGTACGCTTAGAAAGCTTTTTACCGTCCTTACCGTGGATAAGCGGCAGGTGCGCAAATGTTGGTACATCGTAACCAAGATTTTGGTAAATGTGGATTTGCTTTGGCGTATTGTTAATATGGTCATCACCACGAATCACGTGTGTAATGCCCATTTCAGCATCGTCAACAACCACAGCAAGGTTGTATGTTGGTGTGCCATCGCTACGGAGAAGAACAAAGTCATCTAGCTGTGTGTTGGCAATTTCAATGCGGCCCTGTACGTCATCTTCCCAAGCCGTGCTACCACTTTCAGGGATCTTAATACGCACAACAAAAGGTTTCCCTTCTGCTTCAAATGCAGCGATTTCTTCTTCGCTTAGGTTACGGTGACGACCGTCGTATTTCGGCATTTCACCACGCTCTTCTGCTTCTTTACGCATGGCGTCGAGTTCTTCAGGTGTGACAAAGCATTTGTAAGCTGTACCGTTCGCCAGCATTTTATGCGCTGCTTCAGTGTGCTTTTTTACAAGAGATGTTTGGAAAACGTACTCACCGTTATCTGGGCCAAGGCCAAGCCAGTCTAGGCCATCTTTAATGGCTTGTACGGCTTCTTCAGTACTGCGTTCACGGTCAGTGTCTTCAATACGGACCACGTATTCACCGCCAGCATGATGTGCATAAAGCTTACTAAAAAGCGCAGTACGTGCACCACCAATGTGCAGCATGCCTGTTGGAGAAGGGGCAAAACGTGTTTTAACCGGTTTTGTCATATGAAGAACACCTTATATTTAAAATTACATTGAGGAATTTATACATGAAAACGTGTAGGAGGTGAAGTGTCTTGGTGAGGATTTGTAGGTGTGTCATAATATGCGACGAGCGCGACTGCGCGAGCAAAACCCGAAGTGGAGGGTTTTGAGCGGGCGAAGCCCAAGACGTACGTTTTGAGCAAAGCGAAAAACAATATAAGCGCATATGCGCAGCTATATGCGATAAAGCTGCTTCAAAGGACCACATGCCAAGCATACTCAACATTCTCAAAGTCACCAAAACACCGCTCATTTGTGCGGTCTTACTGCTGCTGGGTGTGAGTGTGGCTATGCAGCTAGAAGGGATGGTAACTTATAAGTCCCCATTGGGAGCTTTGTTTATTTCTCTAGGAATGCTCATTCGCTTTTGGAGAGAAGAGGCACTTTACGCTGTGGCGCTCACCTTTGCGCTCACCAGTACGCTATTTCATCTTTCTTTTCAACCTCAGCCGCCAGAGAGCTTAAGTGATCGTACACTCTGGGCACACGGTATTGTGAAGAGTATTTCTGAGCGTTCGAATGGCCGCTATAACGTATGGTTAGAAGAGCCTCGCTTGTTTACACATCTCGGTACAGTGGATGTGCCATCTGCACGCCTCAGTGTGGCGGCAAATCAGGTCTCAGTTTTAAAGGTGGGTGAGGGCGCCAGTATTCAAGGCAAAGCCTTTGCACCAGAAGCGATGAAAGAAGGCGACACGTTTGACGCTATTGGTTATGCACGTTTTTATGGCCCTACACTCAGAGGCTATGGCCAAGGGCTTATTTCAAATTCATCACTCTTAGAAAGTGCACCTGCAAGAGATGTTGGCTTTATAAAACTTACATACTGGAAAATTCGCCAAGGCTTTTACGATCTTGTGAAATCTCGCACATCAGGCGAGGGTGGTGCACTACTTACAGCGCTTATGACAGGTCACCGCGATGGTGTCTCTTATGAAACCAAAAATGCATTTCGTACCGCAGGGCTTTCACACCTGCTTGCCATTTCAGGTTTGCACCTTGCTTTGGTTACTGGGCTTGCCTACTTTGGCCTGCGCCGTATGATTGGTTTCCATCCTAAAATTATTAACCGCATCAATACACAAAAGTGGGCCGCTGTGCCTGCACTTATTTTGTGTATCGCTTATATGCTGATGGCGGGAGCAAGTTTGCCAACAGTGCGTGCAAGTGTGGTGCTTGGGCTGCTTTTAACAGCTATTCTGATTAACCATAATGCCAACCCGCTGCGTCTGCTTTGTGTCGCTGTTTGGGTGGTCGTTGCACTGTGGCCTTACAGTGTGGCAGGCCCGTCTTTCCAGATGAGTTTTGTGGCAGCGTTTGCCTTAATGCTGTTTTCTCGTGTGGGATATAAAGAACATTATCACTGGAGCATGGGCTGGTGGCATATGCCGTTTGGTTATATGAAAGGCGTATTTATTGGGAGCCTTATTGCAGCTTTGGCCACAATGCCGTTTGTGGCTTGGCATTTTGGTACGGTGAGCCTGCTTGGTTTGTTTGCAAACCTTGTAGCAGTACCGCTCACAGGTCTTATTATTCTACCAATGGCGTTACTGGCTGTGGTGCTGATGCCGCTTGGTTTAGATGCACCGTTTTGGTGGATGGCTCAGTGGGGGGCTGAGCTTCTGATTGGATGGTCGTACTGGATAGAAACCATTCCGTTCGGGGTGTTTGATATCTCGCGAGAGCGTGTCATTTTATTGGCTCTGATAAGCGTGCTCGGCTTGCTTTCACTTCCGCTTAAAAAGGCACTCGCAAAACGTAAATACTTGCGTTACAGTGGCGCTGAACAATAAAGGATTCATAAATTGGCAAACGTAAGCGTTATTGGTCTTGGGTATATTGGTCTTCCAACGGCAGCTGTATTGGGCAGCCATGGGCATAAAGTATTTGGCTGTGATGTCAACCAAGAGACCGTTGATATTATCAATAGTGGTCGTGCTCATGTGATTGAGCCAGACTTGGATGCAGCGGTTGAAAGCGCTGTGTCATCTGGTGCGTTTAAAGCCTTTACAACGCCACAAGCCGCAGATGTTTACGTGATTGTTGTGCCAACACCATTTAAAGGTGAAGAGGGCGGTGTACCTCAGCCAGATATGAGCTACGTAGAAAGCGCAGCGAATGCTATTAGTTCTCTGGTTAAAGAAGATGACCTGATTATTCTTGAATCAACAAGCCCTGTAGGTGCCACACGCGCAAATGTTGCTGACGTGATTGAAGCGGCGCGCCCAGAGCTGAAAGACAAGCTACATTACTGCTACTGCCCAGAGCGTGTTTTGCCGGGGCAAATTCTAACGGAACTGATTGAAAATGACCGCGTGGTTGGTGGCCTTACACCAGAAGCGGCTGTTAAAGCCAAAGCGTTCTATAAAACATTTGTAAAAGGTGCTGTGTTTGAAACGGTTGCTGAGCAAGCTGAACTTGTGAAGCTGACTGAAAACACATACCGAGACATCAACATTGCTTTCGCTAATGAACTGAGTGCCATTTGTGATGAGAAGGGCCTGAACGTGTGGGAAGTGATTCAGTTTGCGAACCGTCACCCGCGTGTGAATGTGCACTTCCCAGGGCCAGGCGTTGGCGGACACTGCATTGCCGTAGACCCTTGGTTTATTGTTTCTGGCGCACCAGAAACAGCTAAACTTACGCACCTTGCGCGTAACATTAACGATGCCAAACCTGCCTACGTGGTAGAGCAAATCCTGAAAGGGATTGAGCAAACAGGCACAGATACTGTCGCTCTACTTGGTATGGCTTACAAGCCTGATGTAGATGACCTGCGTGAATCTCCAAGTGTAGAAATTGCGCACCTTCTTAAACAGAAGACAGATGCTAAAATTTTGATTGTTGAACCATACGTTGACAGCATGGACGGCTTTGATGTGGTGGATACGCAAGCTGCTCTTAAAGAGGCAGGCGTGGTTGCCATGCTTACAAACCATAAAGAGTTTATGGGAATTACACTTGCTGAGCTAGACGGTAAAGCTATTGTAGATACACGAGGAGTATGGGCATGAGCCAGCGTAACGGCGTAAATATTAAGCTTTCAAAAGAGACGGGCGGCATTACGCTTGCTGAGCTTTTTGCTGGGCGCAGCGGTACCATGAACATTGGTGGTGATATTCACCTTTGGGAAGCGGGCGAGGCACCTGAAGGTGTAGACATGATCTGCAAAGTGAACGCCTCAGATGATATGGCAGCTAAGGCAGACAGCTTTAAACTTGCGGCCAAAGGGCATTTCTCACCAGCTTTTGTAGCGCTGCTTGACTGTGATGAAGACGAACTTGTAGAAAGTGCTAAAGCGCATTTCCATACGGTGCTTGTACCTTGCACTAAACGAGAAAATATTCCCGCTGATTTTAGAGCTAGAGTGCTTGGATATACGTCATAAAATTTTTCTATACAATTCTACTATAAGCGGCTGCAAATAATAGCTCGCTGCGCTTCCGCTGCTCAAGTACTTCAGTACGTTCTGCTGCGGTTCTCGCAATCAATTATTTTCGCTCGCATCTAGCGAGTTGTATAAAAAAATGAAAAGCCCCCAGTTGGGGGCTTTTGCGTGTTCGATTAATCTTGCATGAAACGGATCACCAGGCAAACCTGTTTGGTCCGGTAGGTTTCGCCATCACATTTTTCAACATGGGGCATCACCTGAAAGCTGGTGCTGAATTTGTTTCCAAATTGCTCACGCAGACCTGCAACCATGTAATTCATATGGGAGTTGTCCCAGACGAGGTAGCAGTTTTGTGTGTCATGCAACAAAGGGCCGCTGCCGCCATGGTGTTCAACAAACTTGTAAACAGGTAGTTTAATCAGCTTTTTGCGCTTGGATTTAGCTTTGCGCAACTCTCGTTCAGCTGCTTGAGAAGCACGGATACCCAAGTGTGTCGCTGCTTTGCTGAGGGATTCTTCAATGCGCTGTTCAATCACAGGCAAATAAGCCTCAACATAGTCAACTTGCTCTTCAGGTGTATTGCCTTTTGTCGCCTTGATGGCTGCTTTGAGCATTGTCGTACGGGCCTGCTCACGAGATGACGCCGCTTTAGCGATGTCTTCATAGGCGAACAGGTTCATGTCCTCAATAAAAAGCCCTTCGCCGGGCATGTGGCGGAAAGGACGAGGAGATACATCAATATCGCCAAGGTCCAGCATGGGTGTTCTGGGCATGGGTAAACCTCATTTGATAGAGAAAAGGGGAGGGAAAAGATAAGAATTACGTGGAATATAGCAGCATGTGTATACTTGAGCAAACCGAAACTAATCACTCGACAAATTTGCTGTTTTTTGCAAATATGTGGCGTGTTTAACGATTCAAGGAATTTAAGACCTCATGAAACAAGTTGTTCAGCAAATCCGTACAGGTAAAACAGAACTTGCAGATGTTCCTCCGCCAAGCCTCGGCCGTGGTGAAGTTCTTGTGGCGACAGAAGCGTCGCTTATTAGTGCAGGAACAGAGAAAATGCTGATCGATTTTGCAAACAAGAGCGCGCTTGGTAAAGCCAAAGAGCGTCCAGACCT
Source organism: Pseudomonadota bacterium (assembly GCA_036141575.1). NCBI lineage: Bacteria > Pseudomonadati > Pseudomonadota > Pseudomonadota bacterium. The sequence goes on from JAYZXF010000017.1 coordinate 170,152, forward strand.
TGTGAGTAAAGTGGTTGATAAAATGCAACGTGATGGCCTGTTCAGCACAATGAACGCTGTGTACGCACAGCTTGAGCAGCCACTACCGCTTGGTTACAGTGCTGCTGGCCGCGTGATTGCCGTAAGTGAAGACATGAAACACCTTTACAAAGAAGGGGACCGTGTAGCCGTTGCGGGTGCTGGCCTTGCCAACCACGCTGAAATTAACGCCATTCCTAAAAATTTGGTTGTGCCAGTTCCTGAGAATGTAAGCTTTGAGCACGCCTCATTTGCAACGCTGACATCTATTGCTATGCACGGCTTTAGAAGTGCGAAGCCTCAACTTGGTGATACAATCCTTGTGATGGGTCTTGGTCTTGTGGGTCAGTTGGCTGCACAGATTGCCCGTGCTTCTGGTGCTAAAGTATTTGCTGTGGATTACGACAAAGGCCGTATTGATATTGCCAAAGAGTGCGGTATTGAAGCCGCTCACAGCCTAGAAGATGGCAACCTTGATGATAAAGTTTCAAGCTTCACAAAAGGCAAAGGTTTTGACAAAGTTCTTATCTGTGCAGCAACAGATAGCTCTCGCCCTATTGAGCAAGCTGCAACGTGGGCCCGTGACCGTGCAGATATCGTTCTGATCGGTAAAACAGGCACAACGCTTCCGCACCGTGACTTCATGCAAAAAGAGCTGAACTTCGTTGTGTCTCGTTCTTATGGTCCTGGTCGTTACGACCCGAACTACGAGCAAAAAGGTCAAGACTACCCAATCGGTTACGTACGTTGGACAGAGCGTGAAAACCTTGCAGAGGCGATCCGTCTCATGGAAACAGGTGATCTGAAAATTGCGCCTCTCATGAGCCACACATACCCAATTGAAGAAGCGGAAGAAGCTTACGAAGTTGTTGTGAACAAGAGCGTACCTCAGCTTGGTGTTGTACTCACTTACGGCCGTAGCGATAGCGCACGTAGCACACCTAAAGTAACGCTTCAGCCAACAGCTACTGCAACAGATACAATCGGCTTTGGTGTAATTGGTGCCGGTGCCTTTGCACGCGGTGTCATGATTCCAAAAATGAAGAAAATGAAAGACGTAAGCCTAACAGGGATTATCTCTAAGGGTGGCCTAAGCGCGCAAGCGGCAGGCAAGCGTTTTGGTTTTGGCTACGCAACAAGCAAAACAGAAGATGTGCTTGGTGATAGTGAAACACAAGCAGTATTTATCGCAACGCGTCATGATAGCCACGCAGAGCTTGTGACTCAGTCTCTTAAAGCTGGTAAGCATGTGATTGTTGAGAAGCCTCTGGCTCTCACATCTGAGCAGCTAGACAGCGTTGAGAAAACAGCGCGCGATAGCGGTAAAGTGCTGATGGTTGGTTTTAACCGTCGTTTCTCTCCATTTACAGAGGCACTTATGGATACATTTAGCCCCGTTACAGGCCCTAAGCAGGTGATTGTACGCGTAAATGCTGGCTTTATTCCGGGTGACAACTGGCAGCACGATAGCTCAATTGGTGGCGGTCGTCTGCTGGGTGAAGTCTGTCACTTTACAGACCTAGCCGTTGGCCTTGTTGGCCATAGTGTTGAGACGATTCAAACAACACGTGGTGCAGGCCAAGACAACTACAACATTACCCTCACATTTACAGACGGCAGTATCGCATCTGTGGTTTACACAAGTGAAGGGGACACACGCTTTAGTAAAGAGCGTATTGAAATGTACGGTGGCGGCATGGTTGGTGTCATTGATAACTTCAGAAAAGGCTTCATTGTTAAAGGCGGTAAAACACGTAAAGTACGTGCAACAAGCTGGTGGAAAGCTCTACTGACTGGTGGCCAAGATAAAGGTCACGGCGCTGAACTGCGTAGCTTTATTGATGCGGTTAAGGGGGATGCACCACTTTCAGTAAGTCTAGATGACTTCCTGCATAGCTCTCGCGTAGTACTCGCAGCTGCTGAAAGCTTAAAAACAGGCGAGCCTGTAAAACTCTAATCTTTCAGGAAATAAGTAAAAGGGCCGCGAGATGCGGCCCTTTTTCGATTTTTTACCAAGTCAGACGTTCAAGACGCTGATAGAAGAACTCCCAGTCGGAAGCTTCAGCTTGTTTGTTGAACTTGGCCAACTCCAGAAGGAGGAACTTTTGGGTAACCCCTTTGCTGCAACCCAATACCTGCAAGTCGTCCATGTGGGCGCCTGCAACAAAACCGTCAAACGGTTCATTGTAAGTTTCTGCATTGTGCATCATGACACTGATTGCAACACGGTGCTCTGTGCATTCTGCCGGATCTAAAAACGGATTGTTTTCTTTTAGGGGTACAAATGCACCCGCGAGAACGAATGCTGCAGCAATCAGGCCTGCAATGAGCATGGTGAGTACTTTTTTCATGTTGGAAAACTCCAGAAGCGCGCACCACATTCAGAGCCCGAATGGCTCTGTTTAAATGGTACGCTAGATGTTTATTACTTATTTATAGAGGAGGGCATTAGCCAAAAAACAAACAGCCCCCGTAGGGACTGCTGCATTTTCATAGTCGATTAGCCGTAAATTGCATTACGGTTGACGCGGCGCGAATAGCGGCCACGCTTTTGTGCCTTGCTGGACAGATAAGGCAGTGTGCCAATCATAAAGATGGCCAAGCCAAACAGCCAGTTCAGTGCAAACATGCCAGCAATGTGCGCAAAGCTTGCTGTGCCATGCATGTTAATATCCATGGCAGCCACATGCTCCAGCGGAACATTGGTGACCATCAGCATCAGACCACTGATGACAGTCATGCTGGATTGAAAGCCTTCCACATCACCTGTGAGGAGAATGAGAAAGTACCCCATAGCCAGCATGAAGGCGTAGAGCCCATAGCCGGTCACAAACATGGATGCCACCCAATCAGATGGAATCACAAAGTATGTGAAGGCGGTAGCCGTAATGTATGCCATCAGAAGTGCAACAAAAGTCAGAAAAGTTTTCATGTCATTTTACCGCACGTTTAGGTGCGGCTCCCTTGTGTGAAGTTTCATAGAAGGTACGCACCCAATTGCAGAGGAAGGACTCTGTTATAAACGGTACGCAGTGTTTGATACTTTTTTATGAAGAGGCCTATTAATAAAAAACAAACCCTCCGTTATGGAGGGCTTGTCTTTAATCAGTCGATTGTTTGCCGGGGGTTACGCGCGTGGCTTCAGGCCACGGTGTTCCTTCAGGATCTGAGCGCTGATGGCACTGACGTTTCCAGCTTCCAGAGCGGCTTTCAGGTCGTCTTTGCCAACGGCAACGACGCCCATGCCCTGTGCGGTCGCGATCTTTTCCATCAGGTCTTTGCCGGCGGGGTTTTGGTCAACCAGTGCGCTGTCGTAGGCCACATTGATTTTGTGAACCAGATTGACGCGGCCTGCGACATTGTCATCCAGCACGTGGCCAACAAACTGCACGTCAGCAGCGGTCACGTTGATGCCGAGCTCCTGAGAAACAATGGCCGGAACATCAACCGCACCACCGGGGTGATGGGCGCCGAACAGGCTCAGTTGGCCAGGGCTATTGCCTTCAGCGTTGACATAATTGCGGACCTGCATCATCAGCTGGCCAGCGGCGTTTTGGATCACAAATGTGACAACAGTGGATTTTGCCATGGAAGATCTCCTTCTATCTGGCGGGGAGGGCGGAAGTTAAAGGGTGCATCATGATGTAAGAACTTCCAAAACTTACATCAAGAGATTACGTCTGTTTCTTTTTGGAGAGAGACGGGCGGGCCATAGGCCTCATGTGCTTGCTTGACAATGTCATTCGGCATGAAAAGCGTATCCCATTTATGCGCCATTTCTAGTTCAAAATAGAGCATGCCGGGGGAGAAGTTTGCATCTTTGCGTTGCGCCATATCAACGTGATAGTCAATAGAGCGTTTGAAGGGGGAGGCTTCGTAAGCATCTTTGATGAGAAACTTTGAGTTTTCAAACTCACGAAGGCGGTTTTCAGCGTTTTTCTTTCCTTTGATCTCAGGTGGGACAAAGTCATGCACCAGAACCCCTTGGAAGGGAAAGATGCGCCAAATCAGGTCTTGTGCGGGCAGGAGGCCACCATCTTGATAGAGCGCACCAATAACTGCTTCTAGCAGGTTGGCAATGCTTTTGTTGATCAGGTAATACTCGTACTGGCAAAATGCCCTAGAAGCGGCTTGCAGTGGAATGCGGCGGGCAATCAGGGCCATGGTATGGTTGTTCACAAGGCGTTCATAGTAGTCTTGTTTACGGTTGCCATACAGTGCTGTGAGTAGTTCTCGGACCACAAGCGAAACGATAGCGTCACCAATGTGCTCAAGCGCAACCGACATGGTTGGCTCGTTGGTCGCGCCGCGTTCTAGTGCGGTAGAAAGAAGATCAGGGTTTTTGAAGGTGTACCCGAGTTTGTTTTGGAATTCTTCTAAGTCCAAAATGGAACTCCTTATACATATCGGGAAAAGGGAGGCAGATGTGTTATATTCTGCGTGTATACATGCCATGATTATTTTTGTCAAATTTTATTGAAATCTCTTGGTTAATAAATGGGTTTCACAGTATGGTGAGCTTGTCAGACAAATAAGAGATAAAGACATTATATGGCAACTGCAGAGCGCAGAATGAAGCTCGCTGAGCGGGTTCAAAAGGATGGTACACCTCATAAATTTAAACGTTGGGTGTATCTTTACCATCGCCATAAATCTCGTATTATTGCAGGCCTTTTGGTTATTATTGCTCTGTTGACTGCTGGCCTTATTTATGTGGGCTGGAAACTTTATGAAAAAGAACCTGGTGTTGTGATGCGTGCGGGCCAGTTTACAGTATTCCAAAACATGGAAGAAGAAGAGGTGAAACCTGAAGGGTTTCTTCTTGGTACTGATGATTCTGGCGAAGCAACCCTTTCTCCAATCTATAAAAAGTAGAAACAGCCCCGTAAGGCTGTCTCAAAAAATCGTTTATTCTCCGACGTAGTAACCTTCTTCACGCGCCTGAGTGAAGGCGGTTTGACAGGCTTCCAATTCGGTCAGGTTTTCGCGGATATCAATGGCCAGCCCCCATGGGAGCGCGGGGTCACCCGCCCGAAAAGCTGTATTGTACCCGCGCGGTGCTTTTCGCTTGAGTTTCCAGATCTCACTGCGTGCCATATGGCAAACAGCTTGAACCGGTGTCATGTCAGCGCGAACGTTGAACTTGTGGCTTTCAGCAGCAGCTTCAATATACGCAGGCGCAATCATTGTGGCCATATGGCTCAACAGCGTTTCATCACAGCCGTTCTGGATGCTGCGCATCAGCGAAGAGCCCATGTTGTTCAACGCATTCACATCAGTGGGCTCGTTGTTTGAGTCGTCTTCATCCAGCAGGTAGAAGAGCGGTGGAGATGTTTCGAGCATGGCCGCGAGCACATTACCGGTGCTGCGGATGCATTCTTCAGAAACTTGGGATTCATCTGCGGGAGATGTTTCAGTGACATTTGCTGCGGAGGAAAGAGTCGGCAGCAACAAAGCGCAAGAAAGCGCAACGTATTTCAGCATTTCTGCCTCCTATAATTGTCAGGGAGATATTTGGTTGTATTTAAAGTATGGGGATAGAGAGGTTTGATTTCAAGGAGGTGGTTCCTGTACGAGTGGGAGCGAAGCGACCCAAAACCCGAGATGGAGGGTTTTGAGCGGGCGAAGCCCAAGAAAGGAGCCTTGGCGACGCAGACGGGATGCCAAAGGCATAGCCGCCCGAAGGGTGAGCGTAGCGAATCACATATGTTTTGAGCGAATGCGAAAAACATCTAAGCGCACATGCAAAGCTATGTGCGATAAAACAGTTTCATAAAAAAATCTAAGCCAGCGCAGAAGTCATCATCGATGAACCAACAAGCCCAACAGACGCCATAGCTGCTTCGTAGCGGTGCTCAATTGGTGTTTCAAACAGAAGCGCGCGGCTTGCTGGTACAAGCATCCAGCTATCTTCAAAAATTTCAGACTCAAGCTGGCCAGGCTCCCAGCCACTGTAACCTAGGCAAAGGTTTTGGCTTACAGGGCCTGTGCCTTTGGCTGTGGCTTCAATCACATCTGTTGTTGCGCTGAGCATAATGTCATCTGTTACTGGAACAGTAAGCTTGTGATTGTAATCTGTACCATGCAGAACAAACCCGCGGTTTGGCTCTACAGGGCCACCAGAAAGAATGGTTGGTGATGCATTGCTGATTTGTTCGATATCAAGATCATCACAGAGATTTTCAAAATTCGTTGCTGGAAGAGGGGAGTTGAGAACAAGTCCCATTGCGCCTTCTTCATTGTTATGGGAACAAATAAAGATCACAGCTTTCTCAAAATATGAGTACTTAAGAGAATCCGTTGCAAGTAACAGATGACCAGTAAAGTTAGTAATGATGCCGTTATTCATGTTTTTGTCCCTAACACATCTATTTATTAGTGTACCCCTACACCAGTGAGCAGAAAAGGTTATTCCTCTTCTTTACTCTTTTTTATGGCGTCCGTCGCAAGCGTGTCAGCTTTCTCATTCCCGACATTGCCCGCATGGCCTTTAACCCACTTCCATGTAATGGTATGGCGCTGCATCGCTTCATCAAGAAGTTCCCAAAGGTCACGGTTTTCAACCGGTTTTTTGGCAGCGTTTTTCCACTCACGCTTCTTCCAGCCTTCCATCCATTCTGTCGCACCTTTCATTACGTATGTTGAATCCGTGTGCAGAAGGATATCGCAAGGTTTTTTCAGTGTGTTGAGCGCTTCAATCACCGCGGTAAGTTCCATACGGTTATTGGTTGTGTGCTCTTCATGGCCGCTCATCTCTTTTTCGTGGCCGTTGTACTGCATGTAAACGCCCCAGCCACCAGGGCCTGGGTTACCGCTGCATGCGCCATCTGTATAGATATGAATGGTTTTATTTTTATTATTTTCAGTCATGTCCACATCATGGGATGAGGGGCGTTAAAAAGCAATGTTGTTTTGAGAGAATGGGAGATTTAATTGACTTATAAAGTGGCACTTTTTATATTAGGGCATCTGATATCTATCAAACTTTTCTCATCGTTAACTTTCAAATGAGGTTCCTATGACTCTTCTTGGCCTTTTCGCTTTTATATGCGCTGGCGTTTTTGCGGCATTTGTCCGTGATATTATCGTGATCATATTCAATATCCAAAAAGGAACTCACCAAAGACTTACAGGCTTTTTTATTGCACTTGCTTTACTGGCCTGTACTGACCTTGCGCTGGGTTCTGCAGACACGTTTATAGATATGCTTATTGGTACTGTTGTTGGTTATGTTGGTTATGTTGTTATTGGCAGTGCTCTCGGTAATATCTTTAAAAGATAAATTTCTTGAAATCGAATGTAAAAACAGCCCGAAAGGGCTGTTTTTGTTTGTCGGCTCTTGAATGATTTGCTATCACATAGAGGAACAACTTATCTTTTTCTTTCTTTTACATGATGAGGTCTCTTATGACACCGATTGGACTGATTGTTTTTGCTGCGCTTGGTGGTCTTGCCTTTGTGCTTCGCAATTACGTGATTATCAAGTTTGAGCTGTATGGCGACATGATGATGCAAATTCTTGTGGGCGTTGGCGCTTTTATGGTTTGTAGTTTTGTTGGTCATCTTTTGCTTGGCCCAATTGCCGGTCCCATGGATTCCCTTGCAGGTATTCTGCTCGGTTATTTCCTTCTTGGGCAATACCTATGGGATATGCTCCAAAAATAGAATCGAACTGAAAAGCAGCCCTTATGGGCTGTTTTTTGTTGCGCTTTATGGGGAAGCTGCCTATATTGCGCTAAATGTATACATCTCAATCTTTTCCTATCTCTTGGAGTGTTTATGAGAGACTCTTTAAACCGTCTGTTTAATATGAAAGGCAGGCAGGAAAAATACAAAGTAGAACCTTTGCCGTATCCTTACCCGCATGCAGGCTTTTGGCTTGCCACTTGGTTTGGTTCTGGGCATCTGCCACTTTCTGGTACTGCTGGTACGGTGGCAAGCTTGCCGTTCATTTGGCTTATTTACACCTTTGGTGGCGTAGGGGCGCTGGCTATCTTTACGCTGTTGAGCTTTGTGGTGGGCGTATGGGCTTGCCGTGTGGTGGAAGAGCATACAAACATTCATGACCATAAAAGTGTCGTGATTGATGAAGTGTTTGGTATGGCCATGGTGGTGCTCACATTCCCTTGGCTCGGCCTTGGTGAAGCATGGCATTGGCTTCTCGCTTTTGTGCTGTTCCGCTTTTTTGACATGGTGAAACCGCCACCCATCAGCTGGATGGATGAAAAATTTGAAGGCCCGTGGGGCGTAATGCTGGATGACGGTGTTGCCGCTCTATTTGCCATAGTTGTGCTGTGGTTTGCCTTTGGATAAATCGAATAAAAAGCAGCCCTTCGGGGCTGTTTTTGTTGTTGACGCTGAAACAGGTTTAGCTGTATACGTTTTGTATCGCTCACCTTTATCTTTTTCTACTGAACCAAGGCAGGTTTATCATGTCAGCATTCTTTGCGTTTATGTTGGCAGGGGCACTTGCTTACATTATGGAGTTCATTGTGCTGTGGTACTTTAGTATTAACCACCGCATTCTGGCTCTAGCGCTGGGGTATCTCCTGACTATCCCAACCTATACTGTCGCTTACTTTGCTCTTTCTGTTGCGCCGCCTTATTGGGTGATTGTGGTTGCGGGGGGCATTGGGTATTTTGGCCTTTTGGGGCTGTCACTTGCGTATAGCTATATTCGAAAATAAAAACAGCCCCTTGGGGCTGTTTCTTGTTTATAAGTCTTTATTATGTTCCTGCCAGTAGAGCAGGCGGCTAAGCCACGGATCTACAGGTTTGGCATCTAGAATCTCTTGTGCTTTGCCCATAACAGGGTTTCTTAGGCGCATGACTACAAAGATCAGAGCAGCAAATTCAAGCATGAGCGGCCATTCTTCTTTCCAGAGTTCGTAAGGCAGCATACTGAGTACGCGGTATGTATCTTCTAGAGAGTCCATAAACGTAATGTGTGGTTCTTTGTGCTCTTCATCCCAGCACCATGCGTTGGCAACAATAGCAAGGTCAAGCAGGCAAGGAAGAGGGCAAGCCATCCACCAGTCAATCACGCCTGTAAGCGTTGTGCCATTAGAAAAGAGCGTATTATCTGGGAAGAGATCCGCGTGGCTAATAGCCAGTGGAGATTTAAATGTTTTTGTGCTGAGCTTCTCGAGTGAAGCTTTAGCTGCTTCAACCGCCTCTTTATGAGGGTGATCAAAGTCTTCAATCTCTTTCATGAAGCCGTGCATCTTCTTCAGGCTATATTCATGAGTGAGGGTCTTCATATCATCTGGTACAGGCAGGCAGTGCTGCATAGCAAGGTGAGTGGCCATAGCACGTACGTGCTCACGCTCAATCTCTGCTTCTGTAATATGATGACCAATCAACTTTGGCTGAAGCACAGCAAGCTCACCAGCAATCTTTGTGAGGTAGCCGCCGTCTTGTGACGGTACAATAGCAGGCACGGCCATGCCATTGAGCGCCAGGAAAGGCATAATATGTGTACGAGGTTCAAGCTGTGCTTCGCAGTAGTGTTCTGCAAACAGGGTTAAAACAAATTCACCTTCGCTTGTTGCAAGGAGGTAATTCGAGTTCTCGCTGCCCTCTGGAATCGGGGCAATAGAGTGCACATCAAGGCCATAGAGCGCTTCTGTCTCTGCCTTAATTTTTGTGTCTTGAATGTTATGTATCACAGCCATTTTGTAAGAATATCACAAAGAGGGGCATTTATGATGCATCCATGCACCAAGTACGCTTAAAAGTCCCAGAAAAAAAGAGGTCTACCATTGCCCTTTAGCAACAGTTCGCTATACTTGATAGATCAATAAAGGGGCTTTGATATGCAACAGACATATACTGTAGATGTAAAACCTGATCGCTATGCGCTTTCAAAACAATTATTTGACCGTGCTGTGAAGCTGATTCCAGGTGGCGTGAACTCACCTGTGCGTGCATTTGGCGCAGTAGGTGGCACTCCTGTATTTATGGCGGGTGCTGATGGTGCGGCCCTGCAAGATATGGACGGCAACCAATATGTAGATTACATCGGCAGCTGGGGCCCTATGATTCTTGGTCACGCTAACCCACGTGTACTCGATGCTGTTAAAAACGTAATGGAAGTGGGCACATCATTTGGTGCACCAACAGACCGCGAAACAGCTCTTGCTGATTTTATTGTGGATCGCCACGCCTCTATTGATAAAGTTCGCCTTGTAAATTCTGGTACTGAGGCAACGATGAGCGCAATTCGCCTTGCGCGTGGCTACACAGGCCGAGACAAAATTCTTAAATTTGCAGGACACTACCACGGCCATGGCGATAGCCTTCTTGTGGCAGCTGGTAGTGGCCTTATTACACACGGTACGCCATCAAGTGCAGGGGTACCAAAAGCCCTTGCTGAACTTACATGCGTGGCACCATTTAACGATGTGAATGCGCTTGAGAAAGTATTTATGGAGCACGGTGATGACCTTGCTTGTGTGATCCTTGAGCCCGTTGCAGGGAACATGGGGTGCGTACCTCCTAAAGAAGGCTACCTGAAAACACTACGTGAGCTTTGCGACAAGTACGGTACGGTTCTTATCTTTGATGAGGTGATGACTGGTTTCCGCCTAGGCATGTCGAGTGCACAAGGTCTCTTTGATATTGAGCCTGATCTCTCTTGCTTTGGTAAAGTGATTGGTGGTGGTCTGCCACTTGCGGCTTACGGTGGTAAGCAGGAGATTATGGATCGCTTGAGCCCGATTGGTGATGTTTACCAAGCCGGTACACTTTCTGGTAACCCGCTTGCTGTTTCAGCTGGTATTGCAACAGTGGCGCAACTTACACCTGAAGTTTATGCAGGACTTGAAGAAACAGGCGCTAAGATTCAGAAAGAAAGCGAAAAAATCTTTTCTGATGTGGGCATTCCGATTACAACGCACCGCGTTGGTAGCATGTTCAGCATCTACTTTAGTGAAGAACAACCTTACACATTTGAAGACGTGCAAAACACAGATATTGAAATGTTTAAGAAGTTCTTCCACGCTATGCTTGATGAAGGCATTTACCTGCCGCCATCAGCATACGAAACATGGTTCTTTGGCACATGCCACGATGAAAACATTCTAGATATCACGTTCACGGCTATGCGTCGTGCAGCGATGAAAATTAAAAATACGTAAGGGAGCAGGGGGCTTTATGATCGATACTGGGGATATTTACGCAGGTCTGGAGCTTGGCACGTCAACGGCGCGCTTGGTTATTGGTCACGTAAGTCACGATGGCGTGGTAGATGTACGTTTTGAGGATTCATACGTGCATGGCCTTGCTGGCGACCTTGTGCATGGAAATAGCTTTGATGAGCAAAACATTGATGATCTGGCTCACTGGATGGCACATGCACAGCGCACTATGATTACTTATGGTGTAAAGCGTGCACATATTGCAGCCACATCTGTGATTGGTCATGCGGATGAAGCAGGTGTTCTACTTGAGGCTCTCCGTGCAGAGTCAGGCCTAAACATTCATCAGCTTGGTCACATGGAAGAGGTTGAGGTTGCTCTTAAAGGGAACCGTAAACTGATTGACCCTGATGCAGACCTGACAGTATTTGTTGAATCTGGTGCGGGAAGTAACGAATTTGCTCTCCTCAGCAAAGGCGGCCAAGTGAAGGAAATGCGCGGCTTTAAGTTTGGCGCAGCCACATACGCTGATATTTTTGAGCAAGACTTTATTGAGCCAACTGAAATTGAAAAGCTTGAGCAAGAAATCCGCTCTACACTTGAAGAAGAGCTGGCTGAGTGGAAAGACCAGTTTACAAAGAAAACATCACTTCTTATTGCAGGCGCACCTATGTTTGTTGTGCGTTACCTTACAAAAACAGAACTTGAGCAGATGGTGAGCCTAGAAGGTCGCTGGACAACAAAGACAGACCTAGAGAATGTATTTGAGCGTTACCTAGATCTTGGCCCAGACCGTCGTCGTGATAATAATTACATCTACGGTAAGAGCGCGCACCTTGTAACGCCTGCCACACTCATTATGAAAGTGATTATGGATATTGTTGGCGTTGAAGGCTTTACAATTGGAGCAGGTGGCCTTGGTCGCGGGCTTCTACTCAGTGCCGCTGCTGGCGAAGGTATGGGGCTTGCAGCTTAGCTGGGTCTTCACGGCTCTCTATCTTTAAATTTAGAAATATAAAATTTCAAAATTTAAATCTACCGCCGTGTATGGTCTTGGCATAAAGCTTTTTTAGCATGCCCACCTTTTATAATCTGGGCATAATTGCTTTATGCCGCCGCAGTCTCTGAAGCCTGCGGCTCCGCTATTCGCTGCGCATAGGCTTTTTGAAAAGCTATGATATGGGCCTTATGGAGTGGGAGCAAAGCGACCCAAAAGCCTCAGGGCTTTTGAGCGGTAAAAAAGAGCTCTTTTGGACTTGTAGTCAAGGCCAAAAGGCCCAATATCTTTTTTGCCAAGATAATAATTTACGGTGGATTTGGTTTTGAAAATTTTATATTTTCTAAATCAAAGCCAGAGAGTAAAGGATAAAACCATCAAAAAACCTATCAAACGCGGTGCATGGATTGGTAAGAAGAACGTAAGCGTTTCATCTCGTCGCTACCTCGACCGTCAAGAAAGCGACCACTTTGTAACAGCTGCCCGTAAGCAGGGCTACCGCTCTCGCGCTGTTTTTAAACTGCTTGAGGCAGATGACAAGTTTAAGCTCCTTAAAGCAGGTCAGCATATTATTGACCTTGGTGCTGCACCAGGAAGTTGGAGCCAAGTCGTGGCTCAGCGTGTTCTTCCAGGTGGACAAGTTTATGCTTTAGATAAACTTCCAGTGGACCCAATGGAAGGTATGACTTTCCTTAAAGGTGACTTCACAGATGATGAAGTTTATGAAGAGTTTCTCGCAATGTGTCCGAAAGGGGTGGATGGTGTTTTGAGTGATATTGCACCAGAAACATCAGGCCATGCAGGACAAGACCACATGAAAATTATGGGCCTTGCTGAAATGGCGCTTGATTTTGCGCTGAAAACAATGCGTCCGGGTGCTTGGTTCTACTGCAAACTCTTCCAAGGTGGAGAAGAAGTCCAGTTTAGAGATGAGTTACGTAAGCATTTCCAAACTGTGCGTTTCTTTAAGCCAGAGTCGAGCCGTAAGGACTCAAAAGAGATCTTTATCTTTGCGCAGAATTACCAGCCGAAATAATGCACGGCTAATACTTTTTTTACCAGCTTTACATGTTGCAATGGTGCCTTGTTTACTGGGAATATGCTAGCCATTAACTGCTTTTATTTATATTTAGCTTGCCCGCCTCGCTACTCGCTCGGGCGTAGCATTACCCTGCGGGCAAGCATCGCAGCCCCTTAGGTCTGCGGCTCGCACTATTCGTGCTCGCATGCGACCATGAAGCACCTAAAAATTGGCCTACTAGAGTGCGTGGCGAAGCGGAGCCAAAAGCCTCAGGGCTTTAAACCAAGACAGGAGCTTTAGCGACGCAGACGGGATGCCGTAAGGTATAGCCGCCCGCAGGGTGAGCGTAGCGAATCACCATAGCTTGCGTTGGATTTTATTTTGAAAATTTATAATTTTAAAAATGAAAGACTGGAAGCAAGCCTATAATAAAAACAAACAGCACAGTTTCTATGCAAACCCAGCCTATAAAGTTGCATCATGCTTCTATATCATGTTAAAACTTTCTACACGTTTAAAAATTAAGAAAAAAGCCTGTTCATTTAAGGCTACAAACTCGGTTTGATTTAATAAGGGGACAAATACCAATGACAAATGAATTTCTTCGTGAAGTTGATGAACATCTACACGCTGAGCGTATGGAAAACCTATGGAAGAAGCACAAGCTTCACATTCTAGGTGCTGTCGGCCTTATGTTCGCAAGTGTTGTTGGTTACAAGGGTTACTCTAACTACACTGAAGTGCAACTGCACACTGAAGCAAAAACATACTGGCAGAGCGTTGCTGGCACAGAGCTCAACACGGACGCTCTTAAAGGCCTAGAAGAAACATCTGCTAGTGGTTTTGGAATGCTTGCAGGCTTTAAGCTTGGTGGTGAAGCTATGAACAATGGTGAATACGAAAAAGCGGCTGGTATCTTCTCTGATATGCAGTCTCGCAAAATGCCGGCTGAGTTTAAAGAACTTGCAAAATTCTACGAAGCCACAGCAACACGTTACACAAACATTCCAGCTGCACAAGCTCTCTTTGTTGAGCTGAGCGCAGTAGGGGGCACATACCGCATTAGCTCACTAGAAGCTCTTGCTGATATCGCCCTTTCTCAAGGCAACACTGCTGAAGCGTTTGACTACTACCAAGCCATCGTAAACAGCGGTGACGATCAAGTGTCTCCAAACGCCTTCCAGCGTGCAACAACACAGATCACAATTCTACGTGAAGAAGCAGGACTATAATCCCATGTTGAATCTTAAAAAATCATTTGCGCTAAGCCTTTGTGTGCTTGCTCTCAGCGCATGTGGAGGCGATAAAAAGCCGCCACTTAAAGGTGAGCGTATTGACGTTCTTGTAAGCAGTAGCCAGTTGGTTCCTGATACAGACCTCTACGATGTGCCACTTCTTCTTCCTGAGGAAATTCCTCTGAAGACTTGGGCACAGGTTGGTGGTTTTTCTCACCACCGTCCAACACATGTAGCTCTACCAAAAAACGTAGACGAAGCATGGCGTGAGCGCATTGGTTGCGGCATGGCGAAAACAGGTCTTATCCTGAACCCACCAGTTGTTTACGCGGACAGCGTTTACGCAATGAACAGCTGTGGTGAAGTGGTTGCTTTAGACGCGAAAACGGGTGACCGTCTGTGGAGAGAAAAACTTAAGATTGACGAGCGCGAGCTTGAAAGCTTTAGCGGTGGTCTCGCAGTTGATGGCCAAACTGTATATGTAACAACAGGTAGCGGTGAAGTGTTTGCACTGAACGCGAAGACTGGTGATAAAGTTTGGAAAGAAAACCTAGGTATGCCACTACGTGCATCACCGGCTATTCAGGGTGAACACCTTTACGTGGTAAGCCACAACAACCGCCTGTTCGCACTTGATAAGAAAACTGGTCAAACAGCGTGGCTGCACTCAGGCCTGGAAGAAGCTCTTGCTCTTATGGGTGGTGCGCCTCCTGCTGTAGATGAGCAGGTGGCGATTGTCCCTTACTCAAGTGGTGAAATTTACGCCCTAAACGCAAGTAATGGTCGTTACCTATGGCATAATGCATTGTCATCAGATAACAGCTTTGATCCACTTGCAAACTTGGTAGACATTGAAGGTACGCCTGTGATTGCAAGCGGCATGGTACACGTGGTGAACAACAACGGTTGGCTCAGTGTATTTGACCTCAAAACAGGTCGACGTTTCTGGGAGCGTCGTTTGAGCGCTGTTCAAATGCCATGGGTTGCTGGTAACGCAATCTTCATCGTGACATCTGATAACAAACTCGTAAACGTACACCGCATTGACGGTCGTGTACGCTGGGTACGTGAGCTAACAAGCCTTGTGCCTGAAGATGCACGTGATGACGTAAACTTCTGGAGTGGCCCTCTATTTGCTGGTGGTCGCCTGATTGTTGTATCTAACAACGGTTACGCTGTTTCGGTTGATCCGAAGAGTGGTAAGCCTTCGCGCATCTCTAACCTGAAAGATCAGATTAGCCTTGCGCCAATTGCCGCAAACGGCACGCTCTACTTTATGAGCGATGATGCGGAGATTATTGCTTACAAGTAAGGCTTGCTCTGAGCTTTTAAAAACCGCCACCATGTTGGCGGTTTTTAAATTCTCCGCAAACTATTGTCTTGGTACAAAAGTTCTTTTGAATTTTAGTTCTGCACGCAGCCCTAAAATAAATGCTTTTGTACCGCCAAAACCTCTTAAGGTTTTGGGTCGCGTTGCTCCCACTTGTACAGGCAAACATCTTAGTTGTTTCCACTTGCCCAAACGCCCATATTCCTGTATGTATACACTGCTAAACAATTTAAAGAGAAGACCCATGTTTACAATTGCCCTTGCTGGCCGTCCGAATGTCGGAAAATCAACACTATTTAACAAGCTGACACGCCGTGTGCGTGCCATGGTTGCGCCTGTACCAGGTGTAACGCGTGATAGCCGTGAAGGGCCGTGCATGATTGCAGGTCTACCTTGTACTGTTGTTGATACAGCGGGTCTTGAAGGTCGTGCTACTGGCCTTGCTGGTGATATGAACAAGATTGCAGAAAAAGCCGCTGGAAGCGCAGATGTGATCCTTTTCCTCATTGATGGACGAGAAGGGGTGACAGCTGAGGATGAGTACGTTGCAGGACTCCTCCGTAAACTGAAGAAGCCTGTGCTTCTACTTGTCAACAAAGCAGATACACGTGATGCACACGATAACGCAATGGAAGCGTGGAGCCTTGGTTTTGGCGAACCTGTTATGCTTGCTGCTGAGCACGCGATTGGTTTTGATGATATTGCTGAGTTTGTAGAAAAGCACTACAAACCATCAGAAGCACCTGTTATTGAAGTGACTCCAGAAGAGGACGAGCTACAAGACGCTATGGGCGCAGATAAACGTGGTCCGAATGATGTGTCCTCACTTAAACTTGCGATTGTTGGTCGTCCAAACGCTGGTAAATCAACTCTCATTAACACCATCCTTGGTGAAGAGCGCATGCTCGCAGGTGATATTGCTGGTCTAACACGTGAGAGTGTAGGGACACTGTATGAAGTTGAGGGCGGTCGTATTATTGAGCTTGTTGATACACCGGGACTTCGCAAAAAAGCAAAGATTACAGAAGAGCTTGAGCAGAAGAGTGCAGCAGACGCTCTTGTAACCATTGGTAAGGCTGACGTTGTTGTACTGATGATTGACGCGCAGCAACCGCTCGAAAAGCAGGATATCCAGATTGCAGAAAAAGCCACAAACGATGGCCGCCCACTGGTTGTTGTGATTAACAAGTGGGACCTTATCTCAGGTGATGAGCGTGAGAAGCTTAAGTTTGACCTTATGGAAGACCTATACTACGGCTTCCACCAAGTGAAGGAACTTCCATTCCTCACAGTATCTGCCCTTAAAGGTAAAAACGTAGAGAAGATTATTCCACGCGTTCTTAAAGCTGCGGAAATTGGTAAAAAGCGTATGGGTACGGCTAAAATTAACCGTGTGCTTGAGCTTGCGCTGAACACAAACCCACCGCCACTGCGTAAAAACAAAATGCTAAAAATTAAGTTCATGAGCCAAGTGGCCATTGACCCAGCAACCTTTGTTGTGTGGATGAACCGCCCAGACCTTATGCCAGCAAGCTACGAGCGCTACCTGAAAAACGTGATGCGCCAAGAGCTGGATCTTGGAAGTGTACCATTTAAACTGATCTTCCGTGGTAATGGTGAAAACCCGTATAAGCATAAAGCTGCAAGATCACACTAAGAGTAAGTGACTATGACTAAAGTATGTGAAGCTTTTTTTGCTCTTTGTGATTCTATTTCAATGGGCTGGTTCATTAGTTTCATTAATTCAGATTTTATGATCGCTGCTGCAGGTGCAGCTTTTGGTGCTCTTGGTGCAGCACTGATTATTTTTCAAGTAGAGAAAAATAAAGATTATAAAACTTTGCTCCAAGATACGAATATGGCAGCAACTCTTTTGTCTGGGCATATTGATACATTGATACGTTTGAAGAGAGACGGACTTTCTTCTTTTAGATCAGATCTTAGGTCTTTTAAGAAAGAGTTTAGAAGCTTAAAGCAGCCTGTAGATGAGAGAGAAATTTTATCAATTGGTTTAAAGTACGGCAATTTATCAAAATTTTTGCAGGAAATTGTGACAGTAGTTGATATTCCAGTCTCATCTTTAGCTCGATATGCAGATATTTCTACTAAGCCAATTGAATATATTTCACAAGCCAATGAAATTTTTAATAGCATTGCTTACAAGGTTAAACACAGAAATTCTCTTGTGCAACAAGCAGTACAATCTGAATCTGGCTTATGCGAATATTATAAAATGCTATTAGCAGGCGATAAGATTGCTGAAACTCAAGATTTTGAGGCAAGGATTGAGCAAGATATAGATTATTGTTTGTGTTATATGGTTGAGGCTTCTATTGAGTTGCAAAAGGTAGCTCACAAAGCTTTACCTAAAAGGTATCTAGGTAAGGTTGTTTCACATCTTAATAAAAAGGTGGGGGCGAAGGAAATGCCTTCAGTAGATTTCTTTGACCAGACATTTCATAGAGGAGCATATGCATGACCATCTCATTTGATGATTTTATGAAAGTTGAACTCCGCCTTGGTAAGGTGGTGGATGTACAAGATTTTCCTAAAGCCCGTAACCCTGCTTACAAAGTGTGGGTGGACTTTGGTGATGAGATTGGCATTAAAAAATCCAGCGCCCAAATTACCCACCATTACACAAAGGACGAGCTTATGGACCGACATGTGGTGTGCGTGACAAACTTTGCCCCACGTCAAATTGCTGATTTCATGTCGGAAGTTTTGATTACTGGCTTTTACGACGCAGACGGCCATGTAGTTCTTGCAGGAGTAGAGAAGGGTGACCTTCCACTCGGTAGCAGGCTTGCTTAATCCATAATTTTACAAAAGGCCCCTTGCGAGGGGCTTTTTTATGCCCCATACCAATTAGGTTAACTGATTTTACTTACTGTTTTAAGGAGGAGCTCTTATGGCCCCAAAATTCCCTTCCACCATGCTGGACGAAGATGGCAATGCGCCGACCAACCAACTGGCTGCTGTTGCTGCCGAAGTTGCACGCCTTGAAGGTCTCGTGGACAACGTGGAGGAGCAGAAAAAGCGCTGCTACCCTCAAAAAGAGGGTGACCCCGCGGTGAACCCCAAAAACTTGGCTGCTGTCATGGCGAGCAAGCTGGCGGTTGCTGAATCCTGTGCGGACTGGCTGATTGACAAAGTCTTGCCGGCTGTTACAGACCGTCGCGCTCTGGGCTACGTCAAAGAAGCGCTTCTGAAGATGCGTGGCAACCTTCTGGTGCTGGATACGGAACTTGAAAAGTTCTGTCGCCAAAATGATGTTCAGCCCGAAGAGATCTGATCGATTCACTGAGATAGCTCCCGAAAGGGGGGCTATTTCTTTATTGCTTGAGCCTGTATGCAATGTTATTCTAATAGAAATTCTACTGATTTTCCCGTTTTTTAAAGGAGCCCTGTTATGGCACGAAAGCACCCAAGCAATATGCTGGATGAAGATGGCCGTCAACGCGGTGATATGGAAGCTCTGCTTCTGGAAGTTCCGCGCGTTGAAGCGTTGATTGACCAAGCTGAAAATTTGGTCGGCTATGAGTTTTCTGATACGGAGCTTGAGCAAGGCCCCGCAGATGACAAACAAAAGCTGAATATGCTTGCGACCATCAAGGAAGGCATGCTGAGCTCTCTGGCTGTGGCACAAGATTGCATCCGCTATATGCGTGAAGAGGTTCTGCCGTCACTCACGGATGAAGACGCCATTGAATTTGCGCAAGGTTCTGTGGAAGCTCTCAGCGTGCGTTACCGCACGATCAAAAAATCTTATGAAGCCTTCTGCACGATGCATGGTTTTAAGATTGAGATGTAAACGAATGTGAAAGCAGCCCTTCGGGGCTGTTTCTTTTATGTTAAGGGTTGTAATCTCAGGACGTGAGCGTTATACCAATGCCAACTTAAATTTTGTGTTCCGTTTTATGGAGGAGCTTATGCTCAAAAAAGAAAAGCTAGCCGTCATGGCTCTTGATCATCGCATTCAGTTGATGGTGCAAGAGATGGACCGGCTAGAAACCTTGAGTGAGGGGACGGTGTCCCATTTCAAGCTCAAGACAGCTGAGGCTGAGACAGAGGCTTTGCATGACCTTGCAATTGATGCGGCGTTTTACTCAACGTACCCTGCTGACCGCAAGGCTATTACAGAACTTCTTCAACGTGCCTTTGCATTGAAAGGAAAACTTTCAGCGCTTATAAGCGATTAAACCAAAGCCCCCTTGTGGGGCTTTATTCTATTTATAGACTTAGTTTTTTATGGCGTGCGAGATAGTAAATAATCGCAGGAACGCTAAAGACTAGCGAAGATGTATAAAGGATGGCGTAGAACTCAGGTGCTGAATAACTTTCATGTGGGCGGTTGCTGTAGAGGGTATCCATCACGTAGCCAATAGCAATAAGGGCAGGGAAGCGAATGTGCCATTCTGCCATACGCCAAAAGAGCGTGTCTGCTTTAAGTTTTGGTAGCAGGTTTAGGGCACGTGGAGTGATAAACGGAAGAGAGCACCAAATGATCCAAATTAGAATAAATACAATGGCTTCTGTTGTTAAGTTCATGTGCTACAGCATTCCTTGCATGAGCTTGTCATAGCGCTCTTTCATCATCTTTTCTTCTTCAAGTTTTGGATCATAAAGAATAATTGTTTTATTAATCACATCCTTCTTCATGAGGTACTCTTCAATATCAACTGCATTGTTATAGGCGGTTTTTAGAAATACTGAGCTATCTGTGAGCCAGTAAGGAATGTCTTCATCTGTAAAGGTGAAGTGAGCCAGCATGGCCCCAAGCACCATAACGTAAACACGAGCTGCACCTGTAAAAAAGCCAAGGCGCTTGCTGAGGGTGTTCGGGCGTCTACGAGCAAAGAACTCTCTAAAGATGGTGATATCCAACAGGTGCGCCATAAGGGAGCTAAAGAAGGTAATACCGACCATACTGAGAAATAGCCTTGAACCTTGGCGCATGAAAACAGCTTCAGTAGCCGTCGCATCGTGGAAGAGTAAGTAAACACTGCTTACAAACAGGGGCAACCAAATTACAAACTGTGCGAGGTCTCTAAATAGCCCACAACGATAGCCCGTAAGGCCTGTAATAAGCATAAAGAGAACAAAGAGCAGATCAGCCACGCAGGACTCCAAGTAGGTCGCTAATGTGTTTGATAGACTCTGTCTTGCCTTTCATGCCATCTGATGGCGGGCAAAGCAGAGAGCCATAGCCAAGCTTTGTCGCTTCGGCAGCGCGGTCGTTAGAGCTTGTTACATTACGAATTTCACCACTTAGGCCAAGTTCACCAAATACAGCCATGTCATGTGGAAGCGCTGTATTGGTCAGGCTACTCATGAGGGCTGTGGCAATGGCAAGGTCAGCTGCAGGTTCATTAATCTTAAGGCCACCGACAATGTTTACAAATACGTCATGCTCACCAAACGGGGTACCTGCGTGTTTATCGAGTACAGCAGCAACCATTGAAACACGGTTGGTGTCTAGCCCAAGCGTTGTACGACGCGGCTGAGAGAGTTGGCTTTTGCTTACAAGCGCTTGTACTTCTACAAGCAGTGGACGTGTACCGTTGAGGGCAGGTAGAACCACACTGCCGCTTGCGCCTTCAGGGCGCCCTTCAAGGAAGAGGGCAGAAGGGTTTGTCACTTCAGTCAGGCCAGTATCGCGCATATCAAATACGCCAATCTCGTTTGTAGCACCAAAACGGTTTTTAAAGGCACGCAGTAGGCGGAAACTGTGGCCGCGGTCACCTTCAAAATAAAGCACACCGTCAACCATGTGTTCAATCACACGTGGGCCGGCAATGGTACCGTCTTTGGTGACGTGACCCACAAAGATGAGGCCAATGCCAGAAGCCTTTGCTACTTGAATTAATGCGTGAGCACACAAACGAAGTTGACTGACTGTACCCGGTGCGCTATCTGCGCTTTCTGCAAACATGGTTTGGATCGAGTCAATAATCACAATATCAGGCTGGTTATGCTTAATGGTCGCAAGTACCATTTCAAGCTGTGCAATCGGGCAAAGCTCAACTTCAGCCTTTTCAACGCCAAGGCGTTTTGCACGCATCTGCACTTGGCTGGTTGATTCCTCACCGCATACGTAAAGGACTTTGTTGGCTTTTGCAAAGTGAGCTGCCGTTTGTAGAAGAAGCGTTGATTTACCAATACCAGGATCACCACCAATAAGAATGGCACTACCTGGAACAAAACCGCCGCCAAGTACGCGGTCAAATTCGCTCATACCTGTTAGGGTACGAGGCACAGGTTTGTGTTCCCCATGTAGAAATGTAATAGGCGCAGCTTTAGCGGTGTTCTTTTTCGGCAGAAGAGGGGACGCGTTCGCAGCGCCTATATCTTCTACAATTGTGTTCCACTCGCCGCAGCTATCACACTTACCTTGCCAGCGTGGAAACGTTGTTCCACATTTATTGCAAGAATATTGGGTCTTAACTTTAGCCATTCTATGCTCCTGTATGCTGCTGCAAATTTATTTTTGTTGTGCTTCCGATGCTCAAATACGTTCAGTATGTTCCGCTTCGGTTCTCACAAAAATTAAATTTTCGCTTACCATACAGGAACATAGGCGCAGAGCTCTAAAATCGTTTCTAATCTTATCAAAAATACCCTTGACGCACCACCCTGTAATCCCTACATAATAGAGGCACTTAAATATCTGAGCCCGTCCTGTTTCTTAACCTAAAGTGGATGTTCCCATGGTCTCCTATATTCTTCGCTACTTTAATGTAGATGGCCGTGAGCTTGACTTGAAATACGCTCAAAATCACAATTCTCACGATGAATATATGAATCTGTCGATGGCAGATATCAGAACGTTCACCGTGTTCAGCCCGCTACCGAAAAACGCCCATATGATGGATGGTGATCGCGGCCGTGTGGAGCTGTTCCTGAGTGATGGCACTGAGCTTGTCTTTGAGCTTTCCTTGAAGATGGCAAAAATGCTGTTCAAGCGTATTCAGGGTTTCCTGAAGGAAGTGTGTAACGTGACGCCCCGCTGGGAACAACGCTGCGCATAATCGAAGATTTTAAAGAGCTCCCGAAAGGGGGCTCTTGCTTTTGTCAGCATCTTTGTATACTATAGCCGCACTCAAAATTTATCTTCCCGTTTTTTGATGGAGGCATAAGAATGCCAAAATACCCTGTCTTTGCCCCTGCAACAGAACTGATAAACAGCCTGAAAGGCCGGATTGATTTTGCTGAAATTGAAGCCTTTTCTCTGGAAGGTAACATATTGGTCCTTCGCCTGTTCTCTATGGAGGGAGCAGATGACCTGATTATCAATATGGACATCGGCGTTGAGCTGTATGACTTTCTGGGTGCGCCTTACTTGAACCGCAAAACCTACGCTACCAAAAGAATGATGCTGTTTGAAGTCAAATTCTATGGTGAAAGCTGGATGATTTTGCGTGTGCCTGAAGATGTTGCGCAGCAAATGCAAGAGGACTTGCATGAACGCTATGCGCACAAACAGGCTGTCACTGATTCACGCTCTGTTCCTGTTGCAATGGTTGGCTTGAATCGCACTTATCATGCGGCTGAATACGGGCTTGGTCCCCAAGGGATAGAGTTTACAATTACAGCTGATTCTGGTGGACAGGCTAAAGTTAGCATCTCTGCTGAGAAGATCAGTAAAGTCAGCATTTATGGCACGAGCTTTGGCAAGATTGCTGTTGAAGTGTTTGACCATGATGGCGGCGCTATTTCCTTCTATATGGATGCTTATGTCGGCGCAACCTTTGCTCTGGCGCTCAGAACAGTAGCAGATGTGAACCATTTCATGTTCGAGATTGACGAACGCTAAACGATGAAGCTCTCTACCTTTGGGTAGGGGGCTTTTTTTATATGAGGACTTGTTTTTGTATGCAATTGGGTATATCTTCTAATTATACACCCATCTTAAAAGGACCGTTCAACGCAGGAGGCACCCATGTGTACTCAAGCAATACTGAAGGACCTCATTGATCCTCTGAAGGGAGAGGTTGCCCTACTGTTCGTCACAAAATTCCATTGTTCTGGTGGTAAACTTGTGATTCTTTCTGAATGTGCACACGGCCAAGATTCGGCTGTCTTTTCTATTCAGGATGATATTGTTTCTGTTGATATTTCATGCTACCCGGGAGATCGGATGAGTATGCTTGAAGTTTTGACAAAACAAGACGAACTTTACATTGCAACAATTGAGCAAGAATTAGCAGACAAGCTGATTCATCAACTGGCAATGGCGCCGCGCCCCAATGGCATGATTGTCAGAAATGCGCGTAAAGGATCATGACTCAACATATCGAACTAAAAAGGAAACCCCCGCTGATATAGCGGGGGTTCTTTTCGTTTTATGTGCCTTCAGATTTCTCTGGCATAAAGATGTAGCTGGCAGACTTTACCTTTTCTACATACTTGGCTTGAAGCTCCATAGGCCCAAGGCCTTTGATTACGCGGCGTTGGTTGATGCTATTGAGGCAATCTTCCAGAACAGGCCTCAGGAAAGGTAATCTGGATTCGCATTCTTTAAGCATCCACATGGGCATATGCGGAAAACTTGTATGGGTGAGGGTGATACGAATGAGATGCCCTGAAGGCGTATCCTCATATTGATAGAGTGTGGCCAGCCATTGCTGCAGTTTGGTGATGCGTCCGCATACAATGCCAATGAAGTAATCAAAGGCAAAGGCAGCTTGCTCAGGTGTGATGGGTGCAGGCTTGCGACTGATGAGGCCACGATTGCCTTGGGCAAGAATTGTGGTGTAGGCAGCAAGAGCGTCTTCTTTGCTTGCAAAATTTTGTAGAGAAAACTCTTCCAGCTTAGGGAAGATAATCTTGTAGCCGCCCATGGCTTTTTCAGCTTCTGGGTTCTTCATAATTTGAAGAGCATATTCATCCCTTGGATTGAAGTTTTGGTTCAGCGCATCATGAATGGTAATCATGAGTTTAGTCCTTCTACAGAAACGCTAAAAGATAAGTCGATTCGCCCTATATAGTAGGGTTTCTGCGGTTATGCAAGAGGGAAAATATAAAAAATGAACAGCTCTAAAACAAAAGCCCTTCCGCATTACTGGAAGGGCTTTTTCGGTTAGCTTTTGATCATCATATTTCCAAGGTATCCACCAGTAATAAATCCCCATGGAATCAAGAGGTAAATGAGGCCTGGTAGCACTATGCCTGTGAGGCTTAAGAGGAAATGCCCACCGCTTGCCAGAGAGGTAAGCAAGATGAGTGCAATAAAAGGCTTTACTTCGGTGAGATCTTTTTCGGTTTTGTAAATGAACCTGAAGAAGATAAATGAAATCGCCATTGGAACGAAGAGAAGAAGAGTCATATGAGGCTCCGTAAAAAGGGAAGGTGTATTTGATGTTTTGGCATAAAAACACAGGAAAGGTGGGGGAGCAAGCAAAACAAACCCCCGCATCAATGCGAGGGTTTGTTAAATCGTTTAATCGGGGTAAACCCGAATACGGACAGTGCCTGGACTATCTGGGTGCATTTCCAGAATATAGTCAATAGGAGGCAAGTGATGTTTGCGCCGCGTGGTGTTAATCTTCCACAGTAGGGCTCTCAGCTTAGCCGCATATTCAGGGTCGCCGTTAAAGAATTCTTGCACCATGTAGAATGGCACATTGAACCGGCCAGCAATGAAATGATCAAACTCGGAAAGCCGCCTAGGGTCTCTTTTTCTGAGTGTTGCAACCAAATCATCGTATGAGGCAATGAAATATTTTTTAGCCTGCCTTTTCAATTGATAATAGCGGGCTTTGACTTGCTCATCCGTGACATCATTTTTAAAGAACCACCAGCCATCTTCCATATGCGCGCGCAGCGCTTCAATGACTTCTTCTTCGGTGGCACATTCTTCAAAGATATCGTACGGAAGCCGCTTTTCCCGAGGGATAAGGGACATGTGTAACTCCATGAGAATAGGGACAAGAGGTGAGATATACACCTAATATGTATACATGAGGGGCGTTTGTCAAGGACAGACGGGAATATCCCTAAGCGTCTACGCCGTCTGGGTAGCCAGTTTCGCCACTGAATTCGTGGAAGGTCGTTGTTGGACCGTCGAATGTGAATGTCAGTGTCTTTGTTGAACCTTTACGGTTTTTACTGATAAGTAGTTCTGTTAGACCACGTACTTTATCAAGGCGCTCTTTGAGCTTTACGTTTTCCTCAGAGTTTTCATCTGCACCCATCAGCTTCGTCAGGTAGTACTCCTCACGGTATAGGAACATAATCACATCGGCATCCTGCTCAATCGCACCAGATTCACGAAGGTCAGAAAGCTGCGGACGCTTGTTCTCACGGTTCTCTACACTACGAGAAAGCTGAGAGAGGGCAATCACAGGAACGTTCAGTTCACGTGCTACACCTTTAAGGGTTTGTGAAATCATCGAGATCTCTTGCACACGGTTATGGGCGTGCATTTCAGATGTCATCAGTTGAAGGTAATCGACCACCAGCATACCAATATCGTGCTGGCGAGCCATACGGCGCGCTTTACTACGGAACTGGCTCACAGAAAGGCCCGGCGTATCATCAATAATAATTGGGTACTCACTGAGTTCACCAGCGGCTTGTACAAGGCGCTCAAGTTCAGCGTCGTTAATTTCACCGCGAGACATTTGGCCCGAGTCAATGCTTGAAGCACTTGAAAGCATACGTCCTGCAAGCTGGTCGGCTGACATCTCAAGTGAGAAGACACCAACGGCCGCGCCACCAGTTTTACCGTTACGCAGTGCTTCAGCAGCGTTTTGTGCCACGTTAATGGCAAAGGCTGTTTTACCCATAGAAGGGCGGGCTGCCAGAATCACCAAATCAGATTTACGGAAACCACCAAGCAGTTTGTTGAGGTTGCTATAACCTGAATCTACACCGAGGAGCTGACCTTGGTGTTTCTTGGCTTCTTCAATTTGTTCAATAACTGTTACAAGTGGGGCGCGAAGGTTTTGAAGTTCCTTTGTTGAACCACTCTCGTTGAGCTTAAAGAGCTCCGCTTCAATGCGCTCAATCAGTTTTGTTGTCGCATCCAGTGTACGTGCGCCAGAAAGGTCTTGCTCAAGCTTACCTGTCATCTCCAAGAGTTGGCGCTGAAGGTAAAACGTGTAAATGATGCTGACAAGCGTTTGTACGTTATCGGCACGTGTTGCGTTTTCAAAGAGGCCTGTGAGGAGCTTCACCATCTCATCTTTACCACCAAAAATGCTGGTGTCGTTAATCACTTCTTTCAGAGAGATTGGGTTTGCTTCATAGCCTTTAAACAGAAGTTGCTGAATACCTTCAAAAATAGCTGTGTGTGTTGGGATGTAAAAATATTCTGGCTTAATTGTGCCTTCAACGTCTTCATAGAGTCGGTTGTTAAGCATCAGAAGACCAAGGAGCGCCTGTTCAGCTTCTAAACTATGTGGAACGGGCTGGTTTGCATTTCCACCGAAATCTACTGTTTGAACTGTAGCTGTGCCTTGTGACATGTGTTTTTAAGCCTTCTTATATCCAGAATTTGAGCCAACTTGTTGGGTTTTCAAACTATAGGAGATTTGCCCTCAATATGCAATGGCAGAATTGAATACAACATAAAAAAGATGGAGGGAAAAAAGAAAACGTCCTTGCACAAAACAAGGACGTTATTCTCGAGTATTAATCATCAGGCAGTGGCTGCCTTTTCTTCAGTGATGGCAAGGCCGATCATGAAGAGAGTGAGCATGAACAGCGGCAGAGCCAGCACGGTGCCAACATCCTGCATGAACGCTTTGCTGGTCAGCCAGCCGAAGAGGGTCATCCAGAAGCCGATGCATCCAACAAAGATGCCTGCGCCCCAGATCAGGAACATTTCAAGACCGCTCGCTCTGTTGTGCGAGCTCAGGTCCATGTTATTTCCATAGATGTTGCCGCTGATGAAAGTCACAGCGCCAAAGAGTAGATAAAACGCCCAAAACATGGGAACCTCCTAGGTTAACGGGATTGCAGAAGACTTACGTTACTAAAGTATTGGGGCATAAAGACCCTTTTTCAAGTGAAACACCCCCACTTAAATAGCAGGGGTGTCAAAATCGAGTTTAGCGCCGTACAGCGCTGAGGCGAACGGCCACTTTGTGGAAATAGCTGAGGCCTGCCATATATTCATAGATGCGCGTCAGCGTTGCGTAATCATCCAGAATGTATGTTTCGCTGGTGCGTATGCCGTTTTTACGGAAGGTGACTTTCAGCTCTTGCTGGGTGTTGCCACCTGAAGCGTCGGCTTTGAAATCTAGCCGCTCCATGTTCTTCAATTCAAACGTCCGCGGCCTTGCAGGGCCGCCTTGAATGAAGAGGGTGAAGGTGCGTCTGTCCAAGCAAAGCTCGGTTGAGGTGACATAGCCACGGTTGCGGCGGTTACGTTCAATTTCAGCAGGTGTGGGCATGGTGACTCCTTTAGCGCAGAAGGGTGATCATGAATGCATAGCCGCATTTGTAGCTGGCCAGCATAAACATGGGAGTGGCCAGAACCAGAGCAATGGTTGCAATGGTCATAAAGCCAAAGACAAAAGAAAACATACCAGTGACGGCAGCGGCAGCACCGAGGGTACAAATACCGATGTTTACTTTTTCAGTAATTTTACAGTCGTCAGTTGAGCCGTCATGCTTTTTACCTTGGGCCATAAGGCATCCAATACCAGAAGCAGTGAAGCACAACAGGGCCGCAATGATGAGTGCGATCGCCATGTGTTTCTCCTTATGAAACGGAAATAGATGAGATGATGTATAGGGTTAATGTATACATGTGCAAAGTTTTGTCAAACAAAAACCCTCACCAGAAAGGTGAGGGTTTTTTCGATTAAGCCTTAGAAGTGCAGACGTCAGTCGTTGGCGCGGTAAATCGTCACGCCAGAGGCGATAAGAAAGCCAACAAAGGTGAAAAAGACCAAGCCTGCAATGCTGGAAAGGGTGTCCGCAGCACTTATACCAGACATATGACTGACAAGGGCAGCACCAGCAAACATGATGGAGGCAATAAGTCCAATGACATTTGCCCAAAACATGAAGACAACAATGCCCCAGGCTTTATTATCTGAATGACTGGTGTAGTGGATGGTCAGGGCGAAGAGGTAAAAGATACCTGCGCCCATGAGGATAGGTAGAAGAAACATGATGGTTTCCTTTATTTGGGTTTACGGTATTCTTTAATTTGGTATATGCCATAAGCGATGATATCGCCTAGGTAAACACCAATAAAGAACGCTGCTGGTAGCAGAAGGACTTGCCAAATAGCTTGAAGCCATGACAGTTCAAACGTAATACTCAAGCACAGAGCAGCAAGCCCGAGCATGCCAACAAAGCGATAAAAGCGGAAGAGCATGCCTTCAATCATTCGACCTTTAGGGTCATGGCGGTGGTCATGTTCTGTTAATAGAGCATACACAAAAGCCGCAGCGAAAAACCCAAGGAAGAGGGTGTAGTAAAGCGCCATGGTATGACGATCTCCGTAGAAAAAGGGAAGATATGATATCTATTTCTTTTTTTGTATCTCTTGGGGAAGGGATAGTCAAACCAAAACCCTTAAATATGTTTTCTAAAAGGGTTGATTTTCAAGCAGATCGTTCCCACCTGTAGTGGGTTAAGACTATCTGTATCTTTTTATCATTGCCCTGAGTACGGGCTTTCAACTCATGGAGACCTTTTATGGATACCTCTAAACCTATGGAAAAAGTCGCGAGCTTTTTCTCAGCGCATGGCGTGCTACTCGCCTTCTTGGCGGGTGTGGTTTGGCTGTTCTACAGCCTAACAGGCTACCTGAGTGCGTTCACCCCTGTGGATCTGTTTGTGACGTATGTCCTTGCAGGCATTGCAGTGGTGACTGCCAAAAACTTCTTGCAGCGCAAACAGAGCGGAGCGGGCATTGGCTTGCTTCAAGTTGTTCACCTTGCACTTGCTGCAGGCATTCTGGTCATCATATCGTACATCTACGTGTACTATGTGCCGTCCATTGCCTCTGAAGGCTTGTACACACTTGGCCTTGCCAAGAGTGGGATTGATAAATCCGCTGGATTCCAAAACGTGCTTTACGGCATTGGGGTGCTGGCTGCAGCCGCGATGGTGGTTGACTTTATGGCCGCCGCAGTAAATGGCAAAAGCAGCAAAATGGCTGTGCTTGTTCTGTTGCTGCTGTCCTCATCGTTCTTGTTCCTGCTTCTGGCAGGGGTGTTTGGTGAGGGTCAACGTCAGACCTTTCAGGTGAAACTGTCTCAGCGTGAAGCAACGGAAGCCATCAGTACGATGGAAACTTACCGTCCGCCTTTTGCTGCTGCAGAAAAGATCATCTTGGACTCACGCAAGCCGTATATGCAAATCCTCACTGCAGGAGATGTAAGCGCGGCCAACCTGCGTCAATCTGTCCTGACTGCTGCACGGGACGCTGCCAATGGCTGCCGTAACTTGCCGGGTACGCTCACTTCGGTGATTGATAACATTGCTGCGATTCCTGAAGCGGAACGCAGCGGTGGTTCTGTAACCTCTGCCTCTGGCAAGGCCGGTGAAGGCCCGCGCTATCGCGCTCTTGCACGTATGCTGCAGGCACCGATGTCACCCATCAATGGTGGCGTGCGCATTGCCATGAATGATCTGCGGACACTGCAACTGCCAACGCAAGCGGATGCAACAGCTGCTGATGTGCTGAATACCTATCGTGCCCAGTGTGAACTGGTGCGTGGTGAGATTGTTCAGCGCTTGGACCTGCTGCGTGAAGCACAAGCAACACCTCTGGGAGCTACTTTCTCAGAGGATGAAGAAAACTTTGTGAAAAACCAGCAAATTCAGCCGGTGATTAGCAAAGCAGAAGCTGTGCTGAAAAGCCTGAAAGACTTTCCTGATCTGAATATTCTGGTGACAGAAGACGTGGATTCGGAAGGTATGGCCAGTGCGCGTGCAAGCCTTGAGTCTCTGAGCGAGATGATTGGCCTTGTGAAGCAAGCAGAAGCTGAGTTCATTGCAAAGGCCGAAAGGCTGCGCCGTGATGTAGACAATATTGACTGGGAAGCTCCAAAGGAAACTTTGGAAGAGCAGGTGCGTGAATTCTTTGCGGAAATCAGCGTATCTTCTACCGCCTTTAAGGTGGGCAAAGGTCAAGAAATTGTCAACCTTGCAACGGTTCTCGGTAACGATGAACTGCAAGCTCAGCTGCAAGAGATGCTGGATGGCTATCAGCCGCCGGCCATTGAAGTCCCGAATGAAGCCAGTCTGTATGACACATGGTTTGATCAAGGGGGCGAAGGTGTTTGGCAGCTGTTTGTTGCCGTAATCATCGCTCTGACCGTGGAGACTCTGGTTCTCTGGGGCGCAACACTGCTGCTGACCAGCATTGGCAAAATGTTCTACAATGAAGGCCAAAAGCGCAAAGGTGCTGTGGAAGCTGCTCCGGCAGATGAAAAAGCCAAAAGCGCAACAAGCTGAACTGCATAAGCGAAAAAACAAAACAGGGCCTTCGGGCCCTGTTTCTTTGTGTAGCAAATAAAAAGCCCTGCACATGCAGGGCTTTTTTAAAAAGTGATTATCACTTATGCACTTACGCGGTTAACCTCTAGTGGAAGGCTAACGATAACGTCACTGTGAAGAGTGATCGTTGCAGTGTGCTCACCAACTTCTTTAATTGGCGCTTTGAATGTCACTGTAGACTTGTCTAGCTCAACGCCAGAAAGTTCTTTAACAGATTCAGTGATGTCACGTGGACGGATTGTACCGTACAGTGTACCAACTTCAGAGGCTTGACGGCCAAGAGTAACCTTAACGCCTTCAAGTTTGTCAGCAACTGCTTGTGCAGCAGCAGCTTTTTCTTTGTTAGCTTTTTCAAGTTCAGCTTTCATGCTTTCAAACTTAGCAACGTTGCGCTTAGTAGCAGGAAGAGCCTTGCCTTGTGGAATGAGGAAGTTACGAGCAAAACCAGGTTTTACTGTTACTGTTTCACCAATCTCACCAAGACCGTGAAGTTTTTCTAGAAGAATGACTTTTGCTTGTGCCATTGTCTGTCCCTTTATTTTGGTTAGCTACGTTCTATTTGTGTAGCAAACGGTTGGTTTTAAAATTCCGCCTCTAAACACTTAAGAGAAGAGGCGGAAGAATTCTTAGCGGTCGCTGTAAGGCATGAGAGCGAGGTGACGAGAGCGCTTAATAGCGACTGCAAGTTCACGCTGCTTAATGCGGCTAACACCAGTAATGTGGCAAGGTAGGATCTTACCGTACTCAGTTACAAAGCGGCCAAGTAGGCGTGTGTCTTTGTAATCGATCTTCTGAGCGCGAGGGCCGCTGAATGGGCAGCTCTTTTTGCGTTGGAAGAATGGCTTACCAAGTAGACGAGGTGTGTACTTAGGAGCGCGGTCTTTTTTCTCAGTTGCTGGTGCTTCAGTAGTAGCAGTTGCTTCTGTGTTTTGTGTTTCAGTAGTCATGGGTATAATTCTCCGTTTTACGTGTTTAGCTTACGCAGCTGATTCTTCGCTTTTCTTGTCTGACTTTTCAGAGTCATCGAAGCGGCGACGGTTTTTAGGAGACATCATTACTGATGGACCTTCGTTCAGCTCTTCAACGCGAATAGTTAGGAAGCGGATGATATCTTCGTTGATGCGCATTTGACGCTCAACTTCGTTGATGATGTCACCGTTAGCTTCAACGTTAAGCATTACGTAGTAACCACGACGGTGTTTTTTGATGCGGTAAGCAAGAGTACGTAGGCCCCAGTTTTCGAAGCTAGGTACAGAACCGCCTTTTTCAGTGATAACTGTTTTGAATTTGTCTACCAGAGTATCAACTTGAGTTGTTACAACATCTGGACGAACGATAAATACAAGTTCATAAAATGACATGTGTTGTTTCTCCTTTTGGGTTAAGTGAAAAGCGTTATTGCTGTTCACATTAGCCACGCACCTACGCGTAGCAAGGTGGCGCCAATATACATCAAAATGCATACATTGCAAGGGTTTTTCTTATATTTTAGCTTTGGCTTCGCAGGATACTTTGGTATTGTCTCATGAAGATTTCAAGATAGGGTTGTAAGAAAAATGGCAAAACACCACACTTTATTTGTATTTCCAGGGCAAGGTTCACAGCATGTTGGTATGGCTGAAGGCTTTATGGAGCACGAATATACTAAGGAACTTTTTGAAGAAGCAGACGACCTTTTAGGCTTTTCTCTTTCTAAAATGATGAAAGAGGGCAGTGCTGAAGAACTCGGCCAGACAGCCAATACTCAGCCAGCACTTCTTCTCTCTGGTGTTGCTGTTGCGACATACATTAAAAAGAGAACAGACAAAATTAACCTCCACTCATTTGCAAATGCTGTTGCCGGTCACTCACTCGGTGAGTACACGGCGCTTTGTGCTGCAGGGACACTCACTCTTAAAGAGGGCCTGTGGCTGGTGCGTACACGTGGTGAAGCGATGCAAAAAGCTGTACCAGCAGGTAAGGGTGCTATGGCCGCTGTTATTGGTATGGAGTACGCCAACCTTGAAAGCATTGTGAAGAAAACAGGCTGCTTTGTTGCCAATGATAACAGCCCATCTCAAGTGGTGATTTCTGGTTCAAATGAATCTGTTGATGAAGCGAGCAACATGCTTGCGGTAGAGGGCGCGAAAAAGATTGTGCGCCTCAATGTAAGTGCGCCATTCCACTGCCCAATGATGCAACCTGCCGCTGACGTTATGGCAGCCGCTCTGCAAAAAGTACAGTTTGCACCGGTTGATATGCCAGTTTACCAAAACGTGACAGCACAGAAGACAGCTTCAACACTGAGCCTCGAAAAAGGTCTGGTTGAGCAGGTGACAGGCCGTGTACGTTGGAGAGAGACAATGATTAACGCTGCCTCTGATGGTGTAACTGAAGTGGTAGAGTGTGGTGCAGGAAAAGTACTCACAGGACTTGCAAAACGCGTAGACGGTGTTATAACCACGTCCACGCTGAACTCTCCAGATGATATTGAAACATGGCTTGAGTCTCGCGTAGATAACTAAGACAAGGATTTATATAATGCAGTTTGCAGACCTCTCAGGAAAAACAGCCCTTATTACAGGTAGTAGCCGTGGTATCGGTAAAGATATTGCCAAAAGCTTTATCGATGCAGGCGCAAGTGTCATCATCTGTGCAAGCCGTGAAGAAACAGCCAAAAAAGTTGCTGAAGAACTCAATGCTCACTCTTACGTTGGTGCAGATCTTTCTGATATCGCTGGTCTAGAAGAGTTTGCTAAGCGCGTCGGGGATGTTGATATCCTTGTTAACAACGCAGGTATTACAGAAGACGGTCTGTTTATGCGCCAAAGCGATGAAGCTTGGGATAATGTGCTCGACGTAAACCTGAACTCTGCTGTTAAGCTCACTAAACTTTTCATGCCAGCAATGAGCAAAAAGCGTTGGGGCCGTATTATTAACGTGACGTCTGTTGTGGCGCACATGGGTAACAATGCACAAACAAACTATGTGGCAAGTAAAGCCGCGATGACAGGTTTCTCAAAAGCGCTTTCTAAAGAAATGGCGCGTCGTGGTGTAACAGTAAACTGTGTGGCACCAGGCTTTATTGAAACAGACATGACAGAAAAGCTTGATGACGCTGTAAAAGCGAACTTCATTAAAAATATT
This sequence comes from Pseudomonadota bacterium, assembly GCA_036141575.1. Classification (NCBI taxonomy): domain Bacteria; kingdom Pseudomonadati; phylum Pseudomonadota; species Pseudomonadota bacterium. The sequence goes on from JAYZXF010000017.1 coordinate 204,485, forward strand.
CCAGCGGCTAAGTTTGGTACAGGGGAAGACATTGCAAATGCGGTGCGTTTCCTTGCAAGTGACGCAGCTGGCTACATGACGGGCACAACGCTCCACGTCAACGGTGGGTTGTACGTTTAATTATTAGGTTGATAAATTCAATCTTTGAACTATATTATGGGCACAGACCTCCATTAATCGGGGGCTAAAATTATTTTTAAAGGAGTTATATAAAAATGAGTGATATCCACGCACGCGTTAAGGACCTAGTTGTAGAAAACCTAGGTGTTGCAGAAGATAAAGTAACAGATGCTGCTAACTTTATTGATGATCTTGGCGCCGACTCTCTAGACACTGTAGAGCTTGTTATGGCTATGGAAGAAGAGTTTGGTATCGAAATTCCAGACAGTGATGCAGAAAACATCATGACTGTTAAAGACGCTGTTGCGTACGTAGAAAAAGCTGCTGCGTAACCTTTAACAGAATCTTTCAGGAATCAAAGGCTAGCTCCATAATCATTGGTTACGAGCGCAGGAGGAAAAAATAGATGAAATTTTTAGATGTGAAGAAGGAGCATAGCTGGAGTTACGTTCCTGATGAGCAGCTGAAAAGTTCGCTATTTTCACTCCTGTCCGTAGGATGGCATTCAAAATACCACCCAAATCAGTTTATGCAAGGTTCTGTGGAGCCTGCCACACAACCTTTTATAAACATAATTTGTTCGCTACGCTGTGCCATTTTGCATAGCCACGCTGTATCAAATGACTATGGAGCTAGCCTCTAATATGAAAAATCCACAAAACCGCCGCGTTGTTGTTACTGGCCTTGGCATGGTAACGCCTGCGGGTCTTAATGCTGAAAGCACATGGAAAAGCCTGCTTGCAGGTGAAAGCTCAGTTGGACCAATCACAAAGTTTGATGCGTCTGACTATGCGTGCAAGATTGCAGCAGAAGTGAAGGACTTTGATCCTTTGGTGGCAATGGATGCAAAAGATGTAAAGCGCACAGATGTGTTTATTCAGTACGGTATGGTGGCAACTGCAGAAGCGATGGCTGATGCGGGGCTAACTGAGCTGACTGAAGAGCAAAAACTGCGTGCTGGTGTGATTCTTGGAAGTGGTATTGGCGGATTTAATGAAATCGAAAGCACGGTGCTGACCCTGAATGAGCGTGGTCCGCGCCGTGTTTCGCCGTTCTTTATTCCATCAATGCTGATTAACCTTCTAAGCGGCCAAGTGTCGATCCGTTATGGCCTTAAGGGGCCAAACCTCAGTGTGGTAACAGCCTGTGCAACAGGTGCCCACGCAGTAGGGGATGCTATGCATATTATTAAGCGTGGCGAAGCGGACATTATGGTGGCTGGTGGTGCCGAGGCTGGTATCACAAAAAGTGCAGTAGCTGGCTTTGGCTCAGCGCGTGCGCTTTCGACTAACTTTAACGATGAGCCTGAAAAGGCAAGTCGTCCTTACGATAAAGACCGTGACGGCTTTGTGATTGCCGAAGGTGCGGGTGTACTTGTACTTGAAGAGTACGAACACGCTAAAGCACGTGGGGCAACAATCTACGCTGAAGTGGCTGGCTTTGGGCAAACAGGTGATGCCTATCACCTAACATCTCCAGCTGAAGACGGAGACGGTGCCAAACGTGCCATGTCTCTTGCACTTGAGTATGCAGGCCTAACGGGTAGCGATGTGGATTACACAAACGCACACGGTACATCTACACCAATGGGTGATGGTATTGAGTCTCGAGCGATTGAAGCCGTTGTTGGCAAGCAAGCTGTCGTAAGTTCTACAAAATCTATGATTGGCCACACACTTGGTGCGGCTGGTGGTATTGAAACAGCAATCTGTCTGCTTGCTATGCGTGATGGTATGGCGCCACCAACAATCAACCTAGAGAACCCATCTGAAGACTGTAACCTAGATTACATCACAGAAGGGGCGCGCACAATGGACATGAATGTTGTATTGAACAACTCATTTGGCTTTGGCGGAACAAACGCTAGCCTAGTCTTGACTAAGGTTGAGTCATAATATGCGCTTTGGTGTTGTTCTCCTAAGTGCACTTCTTACATTTAATGCTTACGCTGAGCCTGTAGAGGTTTTGATCCCAAAAGGATCAAGCGTTAAGTCTATCGCAAAGCAGCTTGATGAAGCAGGTGTGATTGCAAGTCCGCTTATTTTTGAAGGCTGGCTTCGTGTGACACGTCAAACAGGTGCGCTACATGCGGGCCGTTATGTGTTTGAAACAGAAGACGGCATGCGCGCTGCCATTCATAAAATGGTTGAAGGCGATGTTGCACTTGAAAAACTGACGATTCCAGAAGGTCTTACAGTTGCTGAAGTTCTTACAAAGCTCAAGAATGATGAGCGTCTAACAGGGCCGCTTCCACAAGGTGTGCCTGAAGGAAGCCTTCTGCCAGAAACATACTCGTTCTCAATTGGCACAACGCGTAAAAGTCTTATCACCACTATGCAATACGATATGAAAAATGTTGTAGATGAGGCGTGGGCAAAGGTAGATCCATTAAGCCCGCTGCTTTCTCGAGATCAAATGGTGACGCTGGCATCTATCATTGAAAAAGAGACAGCTCTTCCACATGAATATGAAACAGTTTCAGGCGTTTATACCAACAGGCTCAAAATTAACATGAAGTTGCAAGCTGACCCAACGGTGATCTATGGCCTAGAAGATTACGACGGAGATATTCGTAAAAAAGATCTACGCAACCCGCACCCGTACAACACCTATGTACATAAAGGCCTTCCGCCAACACCTATTGCTAACCCGGGCCGTGGTGCCATTATGGCAGCAGCAAACCCTGCCGATGTGCCATATATCTATTTTGTGGCCGACGGGAAGGGCGGACATGTGTTTGCAAAAACACACAACGAGCATAAGAAAAATGTTCAAGCCTACCTTAAAGCCCTAAGAAGTCGTGCGAAATAGCCAGTTTCCTCGTAAACTGGAAAGTATGACAAGTACGCAACCATCAGGACATCTGTTCACTATCACCGGCCCAAGTGGCGCGGGTAAAGACACGTTGATGCACGCCCTTATTGAGCGTGAAGACACTTTGTCATTTTTCCCAACAGCAACAACACGTGATCCTCGCGCTGGTGAGGTAGATGGTGTGGATTACCACTTCCTTGATGAAGCTTCATTTAAAGCTAGAATGGATGAGGGTGATATTCTTGAGTGGAGCCACCACTATGGAAATTACTACGGCACACTTAAAAGTGTTGTTGAAGAAGGCTTAGATGCTGGGAAAGACCTGATTACTGATATTACTTACAGCGGTGTAGAAGCGCTTTATAACGCCTTTAGCGATCGCTGCACACGTATTCTTATTTTGCCGCCAAGTATTGAAGAGCTTGAGCGTCGCTTTGCGAACCGTCAAAAGAACAGCATGGAACCTGATGAGGCGATTCAGCGGCGCTTGGGTCATATCCGTGATGATCTTCTGAATTTAGAAACAGAAGGTTATATGTTTGCCAATGCAGATATGCGCGGCTCTAACTTAAATGATTACGATATTGTGATTACAAATGCTGACCTAGAAACAGCAATTAAAGAACTACAACAAGCACTAGTAAAGGTGAGGGGATAGAAACATGAACTATGCAAAACTGATGGCGGTTGCTTTAGCAACGGTATCGCTTTCTGGCTGTATTTTTGGTGGTGAAGCAAACCAGGTTTCTGGTAACTTCTGTTCTCCTAAACACTTCCGTACTGTGTTTATGAATAACGCAAACATTGCAGGGCTTTATCCTGAGCAAGAAGCTGCTGATGTGCTTTCACGCATGGGTAAACCTGCAAGCCAAAGTAACTTTAAAATGAGAAACGGCGGAACAGTGACTGCATGGTTCTACCAAATTAACATTGAACCACCATGCCGCGGCTTTGAAGGGGACTACAAATACGAACCTGTATTTCTTGCTAATGGTCAGCTCATTGGTGTTGGGCACCGTTACTACGCACAGCACATTCGTCCGAATGCGACAATTCCTCTATGGGGTGACTGGATGGGTGCAAGCCGCGCACCTGCAAACTACAACGGCGGCTTCCAAGAAAACTTCTAAACAAGACTGAGTTTACAGAATAGCTCTAAGCTGACCGTCTCTGGGCGGTCAGTTGGTTTGATGCCTACTGATTCTAGAGAGTCCTCAACATTATCAAATGCACTCTTTAGGCTGGCGCGTAGCATTTTGCGGCGTTGGTTGAACGCCATAGCGCTGAGCTCTTCAAGGCGTTTTACATTGCACTCATAGCGCAGTGTTTCTCTTGGCACAATCTCAACAATAGAAGAAGTGATCTTTGGTGGTGGGTTGAATGCACCACGCGGTACATCAAACAGGCGCTTGCAATCTGCGCGCAGTTGGCAATAGAGCGCAAGACGGCCCCAGTCCTTATCACCAGGCTTGGCACAGATACGCCCAACAACTTCCTTTTGCAGCATGAATACCATGCGCTCCCAATGCTCAGGTGTTTCCAGAGCTTTGGTCACAATCACAGTACCAATGTTGTAAGGTAGGTTACCAACCAGTTGGCTTCCGGCAGGAGTCATATCAGTGTATTTGTCCTTAAGCGCATCTCCCATGTGTAGTGTAAATGGGTACTGACTTTCAAGCGGACGAAGCACGTCTTCCATGCGGTGGTCTTTTTCAAGAGAGAGAAGGGTCGCGCCAGACTCAAGAAGAGGTTTCGTCAGTGCACCTGTACCAGGACCAATTTCCATCAGTGGTGTCTCTTCGCGGTTTACGCGAATGGCATCCACAATCTTTTGGATGATGAATTTATCGTGCAGGAAGTTTTGCCCGAGGGACTTCTTTGCGTCGATTCTAGGTGTGTCTGTCATCTATGAAGGCTTACAGGCGGATATCAATGAAAGCGTCACGGCGTAGGTCACGCATCATGCGGCGTACTGCAAGGTCTAGACGGCTTTCCATAAGACGGTTACGTACACGCTCGCGGTACTCTTCTAGGCCTTCTGGTAGGGCACGCTTCTTCTCTAGAAGTGTGTAAGTCACCATGTCTTCACCGTTTTGAATTTTCTTCGTTGTGTCACCAACGTCTAGTTTTGTAATCACATTTTTAAGCTGAGTTGACAGGTCTGGAGCAGCCACCCATAACTCATCTTCAGTTGTTGTGCCATCTTCTAGGTGTGATGTTTTCTTAAGTTTGTACTCTGTTACCGGCTCTGTTTGGATACCAGGAAGTGAGCGAAGCTCTTTCACTTGTACAATGTGGTAGCCTGTACCACTACGAACAGGTTTAGACACTTCACCGGCTTTTAGGTTTCTGACTGTTTCTTCTAGCACTGGAACCATTTCCCCTTCACCAAACCAACCAAGGTAGCCGTCTAGTGGTGTACCGCCAGTGTTATAATCTTTAGCAACTGAGGCAAAATCAGATTCTGTTGAAGCGCGTTCGTAAGCTGTTTCTGCAAGAGACTTAGCATTGTCTTCAGCGCCTTCAGCTTCACCTACAGGAATAAAGATTTGAGCAACTTCCCACTCAGTGCGCATGTTTGCTGCACCAAGCTGACGAATCAACTGATCTACTTCACTGTTTGGAATATTTACGCGGTTTCTAAGAACGCGGTCAATAATCTGTTGGAGGACAAGGTCTGATACAATTTGTTGTTCAGCTGTTTCTTCTACACCTGCTGTAATTTTAGCGTATGCGCCACGTGGCAGGTTACGGCTTTGTTCAAAGCGTGCAATAGCGAGGTCAATATCTGAGCGTTGAATTGTGAAGCCACGGTTAGAAGCGTATTGCTGCAGAAGGCTTTCATCAATCATGCTGTTGAGTGTACGGAAGAGAAGGAGGCGTTGCTCATCACGTGATGGGTTTTTAGAAAGGCTACGCATAATAAGCTCAAAGCGCGCGTTTAGATCTGATTGTGTAATGATATTATCGTTAATAACTGCCACAACTTTATCTACTGTTTTGGCCTCAGAAGCTGCTGAAATCAGGAGCATTGAAGCACCAAGTAGTAGGGTAAATAGTTTGCGCATAGTAAATCCTTTCCTCTTCAGGCGATATAATGCCTAAAAACGTCTAAAGAATCAAGAATTAGAAGAGCTGATCAACATCTACTTTGCTGTCGCGCCCAAGAGTGAGAAGTTCTACGTTAAATGTGAACTCTGTTGCAGCTGGAGCGCTACGGTTATTATACCCGCGACGGTTAACGCTGAACGTTGCATTGAAGCAGTTGTGTTGGTAAACCAGACCGATGTCATTCTTAAGAAGCTTACCACCGTCGTTCATGTCACGGTTAAAGGCCCACTCAAGCCCCCAGTTGTCAGCAAGTTGGTAGTAGGCGTTACCGCTTACTTCATGCTCACCACCATCAAGAAGAGAGTGACGTACAGAAATGTAGTTATTGCCCAGAGCACCAAGGCGCAGGTTACTATCAATACGACGGATCTCAAATGTGCCATGGTCTAGACGCATGTCTGTACGTGCGCTGAGGTAACGTGTTGGGTCAATTTCAGCAAGTGCAACCCAGTCAGATGTTTGGGTCTCAGTACCACCAGTTGTTGTTGTCTCGTGGTGTTTATCAAAACGAATACTCTGACCAAAGAATGTACGGATACCAATTTTATCTGGTGTACCCCATTTGTTATCTACACCGTAAACAACGCGTGAGCCACTTTCAATCACATCGTAACCAGCAAAGCGGTCATCAGAGAAGAGGTTGCTACTATCAAGCTCAAAACCGGTACCGTCTTCGTTGTTAATTTCATTCGGATTGTTGCCAACAGGTGAAAGCATCAACTTAATACGGGGTGTAATGATATGCCCTGATGAAGCGTTTACATACGGGCGAGACCAGTCAAGTGTGGCTTGGCCATGTACACGTGACTCGGCGCCATCCTGTGCGCTATTTGCTGTATCAATATTGTAGTAGTCAGCACGTACGTTAGCGCCAAGTGTGAACTGGTCACCGTACTTGCTTGTAAATGGTTTGCTGTAGCTTGCTTGGGTTGCTAGGCGGTCATGGCTGTAGCCAAGCTCACGGCTTAGAGAAACGCCATCTACATTAAACTTAAATTCACCACCAATTGACTTAGGTGCGTCCATAACATGCTCAAAGATTAGGCGAGGTGCCACTTGAGGCGTTGTTTCTGGGGCAATACCGTCACGAAGGTCGTGGTAGTAGCGGCCATAAATCGCAGCATAAGTATCTTCAGTACCTTGCTCTACAAAGCCTGTAAATGGTGCAAAGTTTGGTGTACGACCAAAGAACTCGTCAAGGTAGCTATCATCAGAAATAAGAGTACCGTTTACACCAACACGCATGCCTTGGCGTGGGCGATAAACTGCTTTAACTTCTGCGTGAGAGCGTACTTCACTTGTGTTTGTGTCTGAAATAATAGAGCCGTCTACAATGGCATGAACCTTACGGCCAATGTAACGTGTTTGACCAATCAGCATGTTGCCGCGCTCTGTCATGTAGCGGTTACGGATTGTGGCATCAAAGTTTTCAGCAAAGCGTTGGTAGTAAGAAAGAGTGATTTCTTGACCTGTAACGCTAGAGCTTCCAAATGTTGGAGGCAGCATGCCGCTAATAGGTTTGTTATTCACGCTGTGTGTCATGTAAGGAAGGTAGAAGACAGGTGTACCGTACACATCAAAGTACATTTTGCTGTATGACATCATTTGCTCTTGCGCGTCATACTTCACTTCACCTGCGCGAATTTGCCAAACTGGGTTGTGCTCATCGCAAAGTTTACATGGTGTGTAAGCCAGATCAGAAAGGCGGTAAGTTGTACCGTTCTCACGTGTGGCTTGCATAGCCGCAAACACAGGGCCGTCTTCACCAAGGCGTGCTTTAATACTATCTAGAACAATAAAATTGAAATCATCACTCAGCTCAATTTTGTCAAAGAAGAGGGCGGTCTTGTTAGAGTCAACAAGTGTTACGTTGCCTTCAGCTGTTGTGATGCCTGTTGCGCTGTCATAGGTCATACGATCAGCCCAAACAGAACCTTGCTCAGCGGTAATCTTTACGTTGCCTTCTGCTGTTACAACACCTGTTTTAGCGTTAAAGCTAATATCTTCAGAGTCAAATAGGTATGGGGTCACGGCAGCGTGTGACGTCGCGAAAGCACCTGCTGAAATACCAGCAGCAAGAGTGAGAGTATGAATTGAGCGTAATAGGTTCATTCAGGTTTTTATTGTTTTTTTTATCGCTATAAATTCTTAAAAATTTGTACCCACTATTCTTCCCGATAATGCAGGAACAATGCAAGTGCTAAAAGTATCGCAATGCCGGCAGGGGCCCATGCGGCAACCACAAGGTTCAGGCGACCCGACAAACTGTACGCCCCAACAAAGTTACTAAAGAAGTAAAAGCAGAAGCCAAATACAAGACCAATAAGGACCATTGTTCCCACACCACGCTGGCGTGAAAAGTGAAGCGCAAAGGGGATTCCAAGCAGGAACATTGCCATAATAAAGGCAGGTTTAGCCAGCAGCTTATAGAAATGCAACTGGTGCTCTTCTGATGGGAAACCAACAGCCTTTAGACTGCGAATAAACTCAGGAAGTGAGTAAATGCTGAGCGAGTCTGGTGAGGCAAAACTATTCTGAATTGTTTCCAAAGTGAGGCTTGTTGGCAACACAAAACGGTTCAGGCGCTCGCTTGGCTTATCAGGCTCAAGCATAATGACGTTTTCCATTTCCCAGCGGTGGCCTTCAAGGATCATCTTTTCCGCGTCCATACGACGAATAAAACGGCCATCAGGGGCAAAGCGGAAAACACTGACGCCATGTAGGTTACGGCCAAGGTTTTCTAGCTTTTCAGCATAGATCAGCATTTCATAGCGCTCTTTTTCACTCTGCTTTAACCAAATGCTACCGCCTTCAGTGAGGAGGCCTTCAGCACTGCCGGGGAAGAGTGTATTCTCAGCACGTTGGTATTTATCGTTGAGGAGTGCGCCTGCTGGGCCAATGGCAAATACATCAAGCAGGCCAAGCATAAGGCAGAGCATCAGCGGACCAAGTAGAAAGTGCCTTGCTGGGACACCGCTGCTACGAATGGCAATCAGTTCATGAGACTTTGCAAGGCCTGAAAAACAAATCAAGCTGGCCAGCAGAATACAAAACGGGAACACTTCCAACATAAGAGCAGGAAGCTTGTAAAGCATGAGCAGCACAATGTAAAAGCCATTAATGGTATCAACACCACCAAAGCGACGCATCATTTCAAGGCCGTCAATCATGGCAACAAAGGTTGTCATTGCCATCACACTCAAAAGAATGCTCACAAAGAAACGCTTAGACAGGTAGCGTAAAAGAATACTACCGCTGTAGCGTGCTTCTGATGGGGCAAACATTTCGGTCATGGCTTCAGTGTCTTTCCTTTAAGGGATTTTTCTCTTAGCGACCTGAGCGCAAAATACGTAAACACAAATGGCAGAGCCCATTGGCCGTAGAGTGCCGCTTGGTTACCACCGCTTGCAAGCGTGTTTGTAGCAATAAGGAGCCCAATATACAGTACTGAGAATAGCGTTGCGATCATGCCCGGTCCAAGAAGTGTGGCTTGGCGGTTATGCATGTTTTTAAGCAGGCAGGCTGCCGCAATAAGGACCATTGGAATTGGTGTAAGTGGCCATAGTAAACGCTTGTGCGCTTCAGCAATAAACTTGTTACGGTCTTTTTCGCTGTTCGCTGACTCGAGGTTTAGGAGTTCTGGGAGGTAACGCTCATCAGGCTTTCTATAGCGTGGACCTTTTGGTGTGAACTGCTTCACAATATCAATGGTGTGAGAGTCAAAGCTCAATGTAGAAAGCTGCTTGTCATTAATTTCTTGGCGAGACCCATACTGGAGCCTTAGGCGAGGGCGGCCTTCAGAATCAAAAGATACTTCACCTGATTGCGCCATCCACGTGATTGGCGCGCCTTCATTACTGTTATCTTGTACAAGAATTCCTTCAAGGCGTGTTGGTGCTGGTCGTGCTTTTACATAAACCATAAGGTCACTATTTAGCTGATTAAATGTGCCTTCACGAATAAGAAGGTTACCACCTGTAGAACGAATCAGGTGCTGGAGGTCTTTAAAGGTTCGCTGCCCAAGTGGCTGCAGGAAGAGACTTAAAATGTAGCCAATAATGACAATAAAGCCAGCAAGCTTAATGGCAGGGCCAACAAGTTTAAGACGAGATAAGCCTGAACACAGGCAGATGAGGCTTTCGCGCTCATCATTCATACGGCGGAAGTTGTAGCTGGCCCCAGCAAATACGCTGAGAGGCAATACAATCACAAGAAACTGCGGCATAATTAACACGGTAATATAAAGGAATGTCTTCATCTCTAAGCCGCGGTTAATCATGAAATCAAGGAAGCGCAAGCTTTGGATTAGCCATGTCATAGAAAGCATGACAAAAAGAGCCATAAACGTAGGCATAATAATGTTTTTGTAGTTATAGCGCTTTAAAAGCTTCATGAGAAATCTTGAAATATCTCTTTTATTTTATTCTCTTCCCCGTGCCCCAAGTTATAGCGCACCTTGCCTTTTTACTAAAGAAAAATCTTGTGAGGATTGCGGCAATCACGCAGACTAAAAGGATATGTAATTCTAAATAAACAATAATAATATTGAAGGTTCTACCGATCATGCTTTCTTTTGCTGCAAATGAAGCTCTTCCAAAAACGTTTAAAGGCGCAGTTGTTCTGATGCTTGAAGATAAACTTAAACTTGGTAAAGGTGCAGCGTCGCTGCCTAAGGCCGTACGCGATACAGTTGAATCTGTGCTTGCAAATAGCCGTTTCCAAGGCGGAGCAGGTGAGGTGATCTCATTCCCTGTTGCGCATGAGTCTATCCAGCATGTTGTGGCGATTGGCGCTCCTTTTAAAAAGGAAGACGACAGAGGCATTTACACAACTTGGGGCGTACAAGTTGGTACTGAGCTTGATAAAGCTGGTGTTAAAAACGCAGCGATTCTGTTTGAAACAATTAAAGATAACATTGTCACAAATGTTCTTGAAGGCGTTCACCTTGGTGCGTACCGTACAGATGATTTTAAGACAGACCTAAAAGCACACCAAAAAGGTATGCTTAAAAAGGTTCATGCAATTCATAAAAAAGCAGCTGACTTTAAAGGCGAATTAAAAGGCCTTGCGGCACTTATGGGCGGTGTAAGCCTTGGTCGTGAACTTGTGAACCTGCCACCTAACATTGCCAACCCAGATCACATGGTAAAAGTTGCAAAAGACATTGCAAAACTTCCAGGTATGAAGGTTGAAGTATTTGGCGAAAAGCAGCTAGAGAAGATGGGGCTTAACCTACTTCTTTCTGTTGGTAAAGCGTCAGCGCAAGAGTCTCGTCTGATTGTGATGAAGTACACAGGTGACAAGAAAAACAAAGATTACAAATGCCTTGTTGGTAAGGGTGTAATGTTTGATACAGGTGGTTATAACCTAAAGCCAACTGCTGGTATGGGCATGATGAAGTGTGACATGGCTGGTAGTGCTGCTGTTATGGGCGCTATGAAGGCCCTTGCAGAGCGGGGTTCTAAAGTGAATGTAATTGGTGTGATCGGTACTGTGATGAACATGATCGACGCTGACGGTAACATCCCAAGTGTTATCCATACTGCTTACAACGGTAAAACTGTAGAAGTGATGAACACAGACGCAGAAGGTCGTTTGGTTCTTGCGGATGCTATGGCTTACACAATTGATAAGCACAAGCCAACTGAGGTGATTGATATCGCAACGCTGACAGGTGCAATTATGATGGCACTTGGTGGTCAGTATGCTGGTCTGTTTACGCCAAACGAAGATATGGCAAAAGCGCTAACTGAAACAGGTAAGCGTACAGGTGAGCGTCTGTGGCGCATGCCGATTGATAAGGACTACGCAGCCAAGCCAACACTTGCTGATCTAAACAATGATGGTGCTCGCTTTGGTGGCGCATCAACAGCAGCAGTCTTTCTACAAAACTTTGTGGGTAAAACACCTTGGGCGCATATTGATATCGCCGGTGTAGCCATGAGCGAAAAGATCCCAGGTGCGATGCCCGTTAAAGGCGCAAGCGGCTTTGGTGTAAGGCTCTTTGTCGATTACCTAGAGAGCACATCTAAGTAACATCTAAAAACATGAAAAGCCCCGCAACTGCGGGGCTTTCTCTCTTGCAAAAGCTCTCCAATCCTGTACATTACTAGGCATGACACATATTGGCTTCTATCAAGTGCGAGACCCAATGCCGTCTACGACGGATAAAACACTTGCGCATCTTCTAGAAAAAGTGACCTCTGCAGGGCACCGTGTTCTTGTTGTGTGTCCCAATGCTCAGCGTGCAGAGCGCATTGATGAAATGCTTTGGACGTATAAAGAGGAGAGCTTTCTTGCACACGGCCTAGAGGCTGATGGTGTGCATGTGGATAAGCATCCTGTACTGGTAACCACAAAGCCAGAAAATGCCAATAATGCAGATATTCTTGTGATGGTTAGTGGCGCGCAGGGCGGCTCTATTGCTGAGTATGAAAAAGCCATTGATATCTTTGAAGGACATGATAACCAAGTGACCAAAGCACGCCAGCGTTGGAAGCTTTATAAAGATGCAGGGTTTGACCTTTCTTATTTTGAGCATACAGGTACTGGATGGCAGAAAAAAGCCTGAATTGTATTCAGTTAGTATACTCTTTTAATTCTTTTTCCTGATTGACTGTGTAGTTTTAAATCGATAGCCTCATTCTCGATTTATGATCTATCGTTTCTTTTCTTTCTCTTTTTTAGGAGACCAATCTATGGGACTTAGTGTTCAAGACACGTTTAATGACCTGAACGAAGCTATTGATGAGTTTGGCATGTCGGTTATGACCGTTATGTTTACTCAAGGCCGTGAAGGTATGACTGATCTGGAAGGTTCTGTTGCCAAGTTGAGACGTATTTTGGCTAAGCTGAATATGCTGCCGCAAGAACATATTGATGGCGTTAAAGACTTGCTGAAAGAAAGTGGAGCTGACGTAGAGTTGAAAATTCTGCTGCAGGAATCCGCTGGCATGACTGAAGACGACATGAACCAGATTGAAAATGCTCATGTTACTGATGATATGAGCCCTCAACAGCGTATGAATGCCTTCCTTATGATGGCAACGCATATCAATATCAAAATCGCAAAGATTTTGACCTGACACTCTTTTTTCTGAAGGATATATATTATGTCAGAACTTACACCTTTTGATTGCCAGCAACTCTCTATTGGTGTTGGTGATTCTTTTGTAAATAATGTCAAGGTGGCCATGGGCGAGTGGGCACAAGAGTTCCAAAAAAGAGGCGCAGTTGCCGCTTCAAAAATTATGGGTGACCTGTTCCGTGATCTTGTGAATGAGATGCGCGGTCATGCGGCACTTGTTGAGGCATCGAAGAATGCCTTGCAGGGACATGCTGAATTTCAGGCTGCGCGTGAAGAGTTCCAGCACACTATTGATATGATCAACATGCTGGATGTGGAAGACCCTCTGACACCTGAGATGGAAGAGCTGTTTGGCAACCTAGAGCTGATTGAAAGCGTTTACCAAGAGCTGCAGAGGCTTTAAAAGCGAAAAAAGCGAATTTGAAGTGCACCCTTGTTGGGTGCATTTTCATTGACAATTCACCAGCATCAGCTTAGATACATGCCAATCAAGAATCTCTTCACCTTTTTAAAGGAGCGTTACATGCTCGATAGACACGACGTGATGTCTCTACGTAACTGCGTAAACTCTGTCACTCATGCTTATATTGCGCTGGCAGACGAGATCATCCAAAACCATCCCGCAGTGGATTATGCTGACCTGTATGTGAAGGCGCATCTGTTGCAACAGTCCATTGAAGATTTGTACCGCAGTGCTGGTCGCTCTGCAGAGGTTAGGGGCTACTTACGCACCTTCTTTGATGATGCCGCCTTTATTGAGCGCTATAATGCATATCAAACTTTCAGGCAGGAACAGGCCAAACGCTCTCGTAGCACCCCTGAGAAGGACGAGGAAGATGTTCTCGGCTTTCTGGCCTTTTTTGAAGGGCGCTACAAGCAAATCATGAGCGGTTAAATCGATTGTTAAATGCACCTAAAAAATCAGGTGCATTTTTCATATGATCTCTTGACAAGGCTGCGAAATGATCCTAGATGTGAATACACACACTTAAATCTGTCACACCTTTTTTCTTGAAAGGAAACTCATGCGTTCAATGGAGGAATGTCTGCGCCGTCTGGCGCATGGTGCTGTTGCAAGCTACACTGATGCTGTGCGTCATCTGGAGGAGGATGAAAACAAAGCATCTGCTCATGCAACGTTGGCTCTCATGCTGATTGAGAAAGCCCACCAAAAATCAAAAGAAGATCGTGAACATATCACAATTGTTCAAGATGAGCTGGGGAAAGATGAAAGCTTTGCTGTCATCATTTCACAGAGGGAGGAATACCAGGATTCGGCGCCTACGTCAGGCCTGCTTAATGAACTTCATCAAAAGCTCACCCGCTTTGACGTTCTTTATGTCTTGCTTATGCGCCTGTAAATCGATTCTGCAATGCACCCATCTTGGGTGCATTTTGCTTTTGTGTTTGACAGAAAAAAGCAGCTGAGCCTTATATAGGGCGAACCTTTATCTTGTTTCTCTTTTTTCATGAAAGGACCTTTTGTGTCTCAGAATCAAAATCCGTCTATGGCGCTGCGTCAGGCAACTGTCGCTTATGAACAGTCCTGGGCTGTTGTGCGTCACGTGCTTTCACTTATGGATGGTGACCGCTACGATGAAGCCTTTGATTACATCCAAAAGAATGGAGAGCCATTTAATGGCCTTGTAAAGGCACTCCCAAGCTGCAAACCATCTGATATTCATGCTATGGCTTCTGAGAAGGTTTCTCAAGATGAATGGGTTGGAATGATGATGTCCTTGCAGGCATTTGTGATTTTGGAGCAGCAGCTCCGTGACACTGACTCAGAAAGCACATTCTACCAAGTGGTTGAGTGGGCACGTGGCTCCCTTGCCATTTTGTTGGCCCTTACAGGGCGCGGCCGTTAATCGAACAAACCCTCACAAATTTGTGGGGGTTTTTCTTATTCTGTTTGACAGCGTCAGGAGAGGGGCATACGATCTGTCTGATTTTTATCTTATTTTCTCTTTTTCTGAAAGGATTTATCCTATGTATAGCGTTGCACAAGCAATGGCTGGTGAACTAAATCAGCTCAAAACCCATTTTGAATTCATGAGCGTGGCTGCCATGATGCAGGAAGTTGACGTGTTCAATGAGCGTCATGAGAAAGCCAAGGCAATTGTTGCCAGCGTAATAAAAGCGCTGGATGCAGATGATTCCAACCAGCTTGCAGGCGCAATTATGCGTGAGCTGGAGGGTACTGAAATGGCTGCCGCTTTGAAGGAGATGGCTCAAAGTGAGCCTGAAGATGCCACTGAGGACATGAACGCCGTCAAAGAAATGGTTGGTGAAGACAGTGAGCTCTTTACTGTGGTGAAGGAACTTGTTGAATTCTCCGACGAACTGCGTGCTTTGGCCTTGCGCCTCCTTAACTAAAATCGACTTTTGAAAACGCCCTGTAAAAAGGGCGTTTTTGTTTTGTCTGGCACTTGAAAAATGCGTTGCCAATCCCTAAAAAATACGTTACAAAACCTGAATACACTAAAAGTTTAAGGAGTATATAAATTATGGAACGTACGTTCTCTATTATCAAACCAGACGCAGTTTCTAAAAACGTTGTTGGTGCAATCGTTGACCGTTTCGAGAAAAACGGCCTACGTCCAGTAGCGATGAAAAAAGCAAGGCTATCTAAAGAGCAGGCTGAACTATTTTACGCTGAGCACAAAGAGCGCCCATTCTTCGGCGAGCTTGTAGGCTTCATGACAAGTGGTCCAGTTGTTCTTCAAGTACTTGAAGGCGAGAGCGCGATCACTAAAAACCGTGAGCTAATGGGTGCAACTAACCCTAACAACGCTGAAGAAGGCACAATCCGTTACGACTTCGCTCGTGGCAACGATGACCTTTCAGCGAACGCTGTACACGGTTCTGACTCTCCAGAGGCAGCTGCTCGTGAAATCTCTTTCTTCTTTAAAGATGAAGAGCTAGTAGGTTAGTAGATAACCTAAGCAAAAAGGCTCCCAAGCGGGAGCCTTTTTTATGTCGAATGTCAGGTCAGTTTTGCTGCTCGTCTTTTGCTTCTTTTTTGATGACGGCAATAACCAGAGCCATACCAGAAACAAATGAGAGCGCTGCGGCAATGGGAAGGCCAAACACCAACAGGGCAGGGCCTCCGCCTACAAGTAGACCAGCCAGGAGTTTAAGAAATTCCATAATGTGGAGACCTCCTTATTTCAGGCGAAAGTATACGGCAAACCAGATGTACAAGCCAATGGCAGCGACAGCAACACCGATAACAATGCCAAGAATCACCAGAAGTGCGGTAGACATGATCGTCTCCTTAGATTGAGATTTGTGAAAAGTAACATGTGGTTCAGGAATCTTTTTAATAGCATGAGGGTTTGGTGTATACAAGCCTTTTTTGCCATTTTTACAAAGCCTTTTTTGTTGTTGAATACACCTATCTCCGTTAAAGTTCCATCCATGATAAAAAAATACAAAGTCTTAAAACTTCTTGTTTTGTTTGCCCTGTTGCTGAGCCTAAGTTTCAGTAGCTTTGCTGTGGAAAATGTCTATCGTCTTCATAACTTCTCAGGTACAACGACGGATGCCTCTAAACGTGCTGAGCTTTTAGACCGTCTTGGGCGTGATGCCATTGTAGATGTTCTTGAGCGACTTATTCCTGCTGGAAATGATCAAATGGTGAACATTATCGCCAGCGAAATCCCTTCAGCAACCGTTGTGCGTTCTGTTGAGGTTGTGGATGAGAATCGAAAAAAGGGGGCTTACACCCTCACTGTAAATATTACACTTGAGCGTGACCCAATCCGTAAAGCCATTCTGCGCCGCGGTGTTCCATACACAGATATGCGCCCAGTAACGGTTGCTGTTGTTCCACTATGGAAAGAAGGTCGTACGCTTTACCCGGCATCAAGCGCCACAGATTGGCGCACACTGCTTGAGGAGTACAATGACACAGCCACACTATTCACGTACAAAGTTGTAGAGCCAGAGCTGATCAAACAGTCAGGTATTAAGACAGATCTATTTGAGTTTGGGGCCGCAGATGCATTGGATGAAATTGCAGCTATTGCAGGCACGGATCAGGCTGTCGTGTTTATGGCTGAACATAACTTAAGCGATGATATTGTGACATTGTCTGTCTTTTCAAATGCATCAGATATTGCGCGCGAGCAAACAGTCTTCGCGCTGTCTGAAGGGTTAGAGAAAATGGCTGATACAGCACTGCGCGGCTATGAGGTTGCTTACCGTAACGCCCGTATGATGAGCCCAGAAGATGAGAATAACTTCCTGCTTCGTTATAAAGCTGAATCTGTGAAGGATATCCAAAAGGTTGAGAAGCTTCTTGAGAATGCTTCATTCATTCAGCAAGTGGGTATCCGCCTCATGAGCCGTAGCGAAACAGTATTTGTCATTAACATGCAAACAGACCATGTGGCACTTGGCAAATACCTTAAAAAGCATGACCTTTACCTCGAAGATACAAATATCCGTAATGTTTGGCGCCTAAATGGTAAAGAGGAGCAGATGTTCTAATGAACCAGATGCTGCTGGATTTCCCAAAGTTTGAGGATTACTCACCTGAGAGTTTTCTACCGCTTGCTCACGTGCAGGGGGCCCTTCAGGCTTTGCAGAATCTTGGCAATGGTTTAGTAATTTACGGTGAAGAAGGCGTTGGTAAAACCCATCTTCTTAAATCATGGGTGAGTGAATCTGGCG
Organism: Pseudomonadota bacterium; assembly: GCA_036141575.1. Classification (NCBI taxonomy): domain Bacteria; kingdom Pseudomonadati; phylum Pseudomonadota; species Pseudomonadota bacterium. The sequence continues at coordinate 222,294 of JAYZXF010000017.1, forward strand.
CATTTTACGTGAAAGCTTCTGAGCTAGATGACATTGCAGAGCTTGACTTTCCATCTCTAGCGCTTGACCTAGATAGCCTTAAGCATCAAGAAACATGCTTTGCGCTGATTAACCACTGCCTGACTGAAAGTAAGCCTTGTGTTGTCACAAGTGAGATGCCAATTGCGCAGCGCAGTGATCTGATTCCAGAGCTTAAATCTCGCTTGCTTCTGCTCAGCCAAGTTGCCATTGAGAAGCCATCTGAGTCAGATCTAGAAATCCTTATTGTAAAGTGGGCGTCTGATCGACAGATGACACTTAGCCCTGATGTAATTCAATACCTGCTTATGCGCTGTGCCCGTGATGTGGGCGTGCTGCGCGGTATTTTGAACCACTTGGATGAAACGGCTCTTGCTGAAAAGCGTGCCATTACAAAACCACTTGTTCGCCAAGTTCTAGAAGGAGAGAACGCGTGAAATCTTTAGATCTACGTTTTAGAGATATGAGTATTCCTCCGTTTAACGGTAAGCGTATTGCCGTGATTGATATCGGCTCAAGCATGGTCCGTATGATTATTGTTGAAACAGAAGCCATGTACCCACACCTGCTTGTGCACCACAAGGTATGGACAGCCCTTGCAAAAGGGAAGGGTGAAGGTAAGTTTGTTCTTTCTGATAAAGCCATGAAACGCACCAAAGATGCCCTGAACTGGTTTGCATGGACAGCGGGGCAAGTTGGCGCTGAAGGGATTGTTGCCGTTGCAAGTAGCGCGATGCGTGAAGCTGAAAATGGTGAAGCCTTTGCAAAAGAGATTGAAGCAGAGTACGGCTTTGAGGTTCATATTATTAGTGGTGAAGAAGAGGCTGCTCTTGCTGGTGAAGGTGCTCTTGCTGGTATGCCTGATGCCAGCGGTATTGTGCTAGACCTAGGTGGCGGTAGCCTTGAGCTTTCTGAGTGTAGTGGCCGTAGACGCCTAGCCACATTCCCGCTTGGTATTCTTTCACTTAAAGAGCTGAGTAACCATACCCCACGTAAAGCACAAGAGATTGTAGAAAAAGCGATCAGTGAACATGACTGGTTGCCATCAGCTGAAGGGCGAGATTTGATTGTTCTTGGTTCAGGTATGCGCACACTGGCGCGTATGCACATGTCTCTTATTGGTTACCCGCTTAATATTCTGCATGATTACCGCATTAAAAAAGATGATGCTGCCGCTGTATTTGGTGACCTTGTAGACGGTAAACTTATGATGGATGGCCTTTCAGGCATGACACCTGAGTGGAAAGAGGTTCTGCCTTATCGTGCAGCTGCTCTCATCGCGCTTATGAATGCAACAGGCATGGAAAACGTGCGCTTTGGTACATTTGGTCTGCGTGAAGGAGTACTGTTTACCCAGTGTGGTTATGAGACAGAAGATAATGACCTGCTCCTCACTTACGCAACAGAGTGGGCAAACCGCAGTGGCTTTGGGGCTGAGGTTGGCCTTAAGCGTGCGCGCTGGATTCTCGATCATTTCTCATGCCTGCCTGACCGTCTAGTTATGGCGGCGTCACTTATGGTGGAGTGCGGCTGGCGTGAACAAGCCACAGGCCGAGGCCATACCGTATTTGAACGTATTCTTGAAGGCCCTTATGTAGGCTGTAGCCATAAAGACCGTATGTTTATTGGCCTGTGCACATACTTCCGCCATGAAGATGAGCTGCTACCAAGCATGATGCCACTTGTACATAGCGTCCATAGTGAGCGTGTTATTCAACAAGCCAAGCTTGTAGGCGCACTTCTGCGCCTATGTGGTTACCTGAACCCAGCCGGGGGCGGTGACCTTGAAAACGTAAAACTCCACTGCGGTGGCGATTACTGTGAAATTATGAATAGTCATATGCCAGAAACAGACGAAAAAGGCCCTGTACAAAGTGTGCTGAAGCGCATTGCGAGCCTTTGGGAGTCTGGTATGGCACCTTGCATGTAATAACTAAGGAAAACAATAAAATGAAAAACTATCTTAAGCTAGTACTTGCACTTTATCTTATCGTTATCCCTGCTCAGGCAGCTGTGACTATGGGGGATGTTCGCACATCTTTTAAAGATGTGGTGAAAAAGGTGTCTCCTGCGGTTGTGAACATCTATACCAAAAAGGTTGTACGTGAGCGTGTCAGCATGTTTAACGATCCTTTCTTTGATATGTTCTTTGGTCAAACGGGCCCGGTGCGTCAACGTGTTGAACGCTCTCTTGGCTCAGGCGTTATTGTCACGCCAGACGGTCATATGATTACAAACCTGCATGTTATCCAAGGCTCTAAAAAAGTGAAGGTCATGTTTGGTGACAAACGTGAGCGTGACGCAGAGTTTATTGCGGGTGATAAACGTACTGACCTTGCACTGCTTCGTATTATTCCTAAAAATGGTGAGCGTTTTGAAGCGGTACGCTTTGCAGACAGTGACAGTGTAGAGGTTGGTGACGTGGTGCTCGCAATTGGTAACCCTTATGGGGTTGGGCAGAGTGTAAGTATGGGTATTGTCTCTGCGCTTGGCCGAAGTGGCCTAGGGAGTGCAGCAGCTGAAAACTTTATTCAAACAGATGCAGCCATTAACCCGGGTAACAGTGGTGGTGCCCTTATTGACTCAAACGGGCAACTAATTGGTATTAATACCGCGATTTTTAGCCGTAGTGGAGGGAACCAAGGGATTGGGTTTGCCATTCCTTCAAATATGGCAGATACAGTGATTCAGAGTGTGCTAAGTACAGGTCGTATTACACGCCCATGGCTTGGTATTGGCAGCCAAAACCTTACAGGGCAACTTGCTTCTAAGCTGGGTATGGATCGTGTCACTGGCGTACTTGTGAATGATGTACTTGATGGTGGTCCAGCAGATAAGAACGGTCTTAAAATTGGTGATATTCTTGTAAAAATGAATGGCGAAGATATTCTCAATAAAGGATCTCTAGAAGCTCTTCTGGCAAGCGAGCGTATTGGCTCACGTATTGATCTGCTTGTATTTAGAGGCGGCCGTACCCTTAACTTTGATATGAAGCTTGAAGGTCTGCCAGATCGTGATCCCACGAAACGTGTCACGCTTGGTGGCTCAGGTCCACTTGCTGGCTATATGGTAGAAGAGCTTTCTCCATCTCTAAACAATGAGCTTGGTCTTGCCTTTACAGAAAAAGGTGTCGCGGTTGTGAATGCCCCACATGGCAGCAGCACATTCAGTATGTTGAAGCTTCAAAAAGGTGACATTATTCAACAAGTGAATAGCAAAGCCATCCAAACAGTGGACGACCTTGTAGAAGTAAGCCGTCGCCGTCCGCGCGCATGGCAGGTTGTTTACGAACGAGGCGGGCGTACTGTCCGTGCACTGGTGAGGTGAGCGTACTTTGAGTCTCTTTGCAGATACAATGCCTGACACAAGGCCGCTGGCTGAAAAGCTGCGGCCTCAGTCTTTAGATGAGGTGGTTGGGCAATCTCATATCACAGGTAAGGATAGCCTGCTGTCTCGTACAGCAGAAACAGGCCGTCCTGTCTCTGTGCTGCTTTGGGGGCCTCCGGGCTGTGGAAAAACCACGCTTGCGCGCCTTTATGCGGGTGCTTTTGATGCAGATTTTCAGCCATTAAGCGCTGTACTCAGTGGTGTAGCTGATGTTCGTAAAGTTGTAGATACGGCCAAAGCCAACGCTGAGGTTGGTAGGCGCACAGTGGTGTTTATTGATGAGATTCACCGTTTCAATAAAGCCCAGCAAGATGCTTTCCTCCCTTATGTAGAAGACGGCACGTTCTTCTGTATTGGTGCAACGACAGAAAACCCAAGCTTTGAAGTGAATGCCGCACTGCTTTCACGTATGCAGGTGTTAACACTCAACCCTCTGACTGAAGAGGATATGGCAGGTCTGATTCAGCGTGCTGAAGAGATGGAAGGGGAGATTCCTCTCACTAAGGAAGCAAAAGAGACTCTTGCTCGCATGGCACTTGGAGATGGTCGTATGCTCCTCAATATGGCGGAAGCCATTTATGCAAGTGCACCAGCAAAGCCTTTGGATGAAGATGGCCTAACAAATTTGATACAAAAGCGTGCCAGCAGCCATGATAAAGGCGGGGACGCGCACTATAACCTCATTAGTGCTTTGCATAAGTCTATCCGAGGCAGTGACCCTCAAGCCGCTCTATACTGGCTCTGTCGTATGTTAGAGGGTGGGGATGATCCACTTTATCTCGCACGTAGGCTTATTCGTATTGCCAATGAAGACATTGGCCTTGCTGACCCGAATGCAGTCACGCAAGCGGTGGCTGCTCGAGATGCTTACCAAATGCTCGGCACACCAGAAGGTGAGCTTGCTCTTGCACAGTGTGCTGTTTACCTTGCCCTTGCACCAAAGAGCATTGGTATCTATAAAGCCTATAAGCAAGCTCGTGTTCATGCCGCTGAAACCAGCCATATGATGCCGCCAAAGATTATTCTAAACGCGCCAACAAAGTTGATGAAAGAGCAGGGGTATGGTGACGGCTATGCTTACGACCCTGATACGCCTGATGGCTTTAGTGGGCAGAACTACTTCCCAGATGGGATGGATCGCCCGCATTACTACCAGCCCGTAGAGCTCGGATTTGAGCGTGACATGGGCAAGAGAATGGCGTATTTTGACGCTTTAAGAAAGAAGTTGAACAATGTCTGATGCTGTTGAAAACAAGCCTAAGCTCGAGCCAATTGAAGTTCCTAAAGGGGATGATGGCCAACGCCTAGACCGTTTTATTACAAACATTTGTAAGTCTGTAAGCTTTACAGATGTTCGTCGCCTGTGCCGTAAAGGGCAAATTCGCCTGAATGGTTCTCGTGTGAGAGGGGGGGAAACAGTTAAAGCAGAGGACAAACTTCGCTTGCCTCCATTTATGATTGATGAAGCCCGTGAAAGCATTCGCAAAGCACCTGCTGGCGGCCGTAAAGGGCAAGCCTTTGCAGAGCTTATTCTGTATGAAGATGATTACTTTGTGGTGATCAACAAGCCTGCAGGTATTTCTAGCCAAGGTGGTTCTAAGCAAGCAGATAGCCTAGATGCATGGGCAAAAGCATATGATGAAACATTGAAGCTTGTGCACCGCCTAGATAAAGACACGACAGGCTGCCTGACCTTTGCAAAAGGCCGTGAGATGGCTCAAGTGCTTGGTGATGTCTTTAAAACACGCGAAATGCAGAAGACATACTGGGCGATTGGTGCTGGTGAAATGAACCACGAGCAAGATATTTGTGACCGCCGCCTCAAAAAAGCCGGCCCTCCAGGGCAGCAACGCGTTGTTGTGGCAAAAGATGGCCAAGACGCACTGACTAAATACTGGCGCCTTGGTGTTGGTGAGGGGCTAACATGGCTAGCTCTACACCCAGTAACAGGTCGCATGCACCAAATTCGCGTACATATGCAGTTTATGGGGCACCCAATTGTCGGTGATCTTAAATACGGTGGCAGCGCATCTGCCATTGCTGATATTACAGGATATGGCGCACTGTTTTTACATGCCCGTCAAATCTCTTTCCCGCACCCGGTTAAGAAGGATAAACCTGTGCTTATTGATGCGCCTGCGCCAGAGCATTTTCAGGCCTTATTTAAAATTATGGACTGGTCAGAGTAAGAATTATGACGTGCCCATATAAGCTTGTCGCATGGGATATAAGTGGCACTCTTCAGAACCCAAGAACAGGGGTGCTGTTTGATGGCATTCGTGAGGTTGTTGAAGCCCTGCATAACCAAGGTGTAAAGCAAGCAATTTGCACAGACCTTGGTAACCGTAGAGCCCATGCATTTGTTGAAGAAAACCGCTTGGCTCACATTATTGATAGCGTGCAACATACAGGTATAAATGCATTTAAACCTGCAAAAGAAATGTTGGAAATGGCTATGATTGAATGCGCTGTTGAAGACCCGTCTGATGTTTGCATGATTGGTGATAATGGCTGTGATATTGCGCTGGCACATGCGGTAAAATCTGCTAGTATTTATGCAAGTTACGGCAGTTTTAATGAATCTGTTCTGCATGAAGAGCCACACCACGTGGCTCGCAGTGTGGAGTGTTTAAAGGAAATACTAAAAATAAAGGTGTAACATGAAGTTCCTTAAATATCTATTTGTATCTGTTTTTGTTTTGGTTGCAATTGTAGCCATTCTTGCAGTTGTAATTCTTCCAATGATTGACTTCACAAAGTATAAGGAACAGATTGAAGCCAAAGCTTCAACAGCACTTGATACACCTGTCAAGCTTGCAGCAATTCGTGAGCTTAAAGTATTTCCAAAACCATCTATTCTTATAGAAGGTGTTGAGATTGAGAGCCATCTGGGTGGTAAGCCACTTCTCACAGCTGATAAAGTTGCAGTACGCTTAAGTATCACAAGTTTACTCGCTATGAAGGTTGGTATTGATGAAATTGAAGTTGTGCGACCTGATGTCAACCTTATCAATACAGCTAAAGGTTCATCTTGGGCTGGCAAGCCTGAAACATCAGGACGCGCTCCAGGTAGCGAAAGTGGTACTCCTGCCAAGAAAAGCAGTGGTAACCCAATGGAGAAACTGACGTCTCTTGGTACAATTTCCATTCAAAATGCCAACTTACTTTATAATGACAAAGTTGCTGGTGTGAAGCATTCTGTAGAAAATCTGAATATTAACCTTGGTGCAGGTGATCTGGCAAAAACACAAATTGATGCTTCTGTACGTTATAACACAGTGCCAATCAAGGTAGCTGGTGCCCTAGACCTACGTAAGCTGAAGAATATCCCTATGGATATGAAGGTAGATATGGACGGTAACACTGTACATGCACAAGGTCGTCTACGTTACCTAATGGACGAGCCAACATTTAGCGGTACGCTCACAGCTAAGGCAACAACACTAATGACAACGCTCAACAAGATGCTAGGCCTAGAGCTAACTGAAATGCCGTTTGAAGTTGAAGGGGACATTCTTGCTTCACCAGTGGTATTTAAAACATCTCAGCTTGTTCTAAAGGCAAATAATACATCTGCGCATGTGGTTGCTGATATCACAAACCGCGGAAACGACATGATTACAGGTACAGCCACTGTAAGCGTGCCAGAGTTTGATGGCATGAATTGGGGTGCCTGCGGTGCAGAAACGCCAAAAGGCTCAACCTCTGAGCCTGCATCAAGTGCGCCTGCTGCTAAAAAGGGGGAACGCTTCTCTAAAGAGCCGCTTGATTTCTCAGCGCTACATAACCTAAGCCTGACCCTAAACACTGCAATGGATACAGTAAAGTGCGGTGCAGCGACAATTGAAGCTGTAAACGCAAAAGTGAATATTCATAAAGGTCTTCTTAAAGTTGAACCATTTAGCTTTAAAGCTGATGATGGCTCATTTGTGACTGAGTTCCTGCTTGATGCAACAAAAGAGACTGCAACAGGTAACCTGAAGATGAACATCAACGCTCTTAACCTTGCTAAGATTATTGAAGGTAAGGTGAAGGCTGATATTCCTCTCAATGGTTTGGTACGATTTGACTTTATAGGTCGTAGTGCACATGACCTTGTAAACAGTATTCAAGGTACAGCAAACATTAAAGCGACCGAGGGTGAAGTTGTGGGTGTGCCTCTCGGTGCCCTTAAACTGGGTGTAGAAACATTCTCAGGCCTTGCTTTTGGTGGGGGTGAAAACTACGAGCTACAGGAGTTAAGCTTCCCGTTTGTAGCGGAGAATGGTGTCTTTACAACTGAATCCTCTATTGTGAAGCTGTCAAGCCAAGCGCTAAGTGCAAAAGGTAAGATCGATCTGCCTAAATGGCGTATCAACATGGATATTACACCAGAGATTGGTTCAGGGCAGGGTACGCTCATGACACTTCCTCTTAAGCTTTCTGGCCCGCTTGATAAGCCTAAAATTAAACCAGACCTCAACTCACCACAAGGTATTGGTGCGGCCATCGGCACAGCCGTAGGTGGCCCTCTTGGCACAGGTGTGGGTGCTGCGGTTGGCTCTATGCTGAGCGGCCAGAACAAAGACGCTCAGAAGAAAAAAATTAACGAGACAACCAACAAAGTTAAGGAAGAGCTTAACAAGGCTGTTCCTAATGAACTGAAAGGTCTTCTAGGATTCTAGAAACCTATCCAATAAAAACAGCCCCCGCTTGGGGGCTGTTCTATTTCGATGCTCTTACTTAGCGTAAGAGGTATGATGAGGGATATTAATGTATAGGTAATGCTCTGTTCAGTAAAAGTGGAGTTACTTTGTGAACTTAATTGCAGTTCCTTCAGCTTTCATGCGCCCCCATGAGTCAAGTGCAATGCCTGAGTCATAAGTCACATCAATCACAGCATCTGCATCTAGCTTTTTCGCTTCATGAGAAAGAATGATATTTGCTTGCTCTTGTGTTGGGTTTTTGTGGAAAGCAGTTAGTTTTTTGATAGATGCCTTAACAGTGCCAAGCTCATCGTATTTTTTACCAGTTACATCAATGCCAATTGGAAGTAGGTTTGCAGTATGTGCAGGTAAGGCATCTGTTGAGTCAAAGCTCATATCTGAGTTTGTACGGTAAGAAGAGCAGCCAGAAAGGGCAATTAGGCATACAGCTAAGGTAAGTTGTTTTTTCATTTTTTAAGACCTCTTTAGGGTTGTGTTTGCAGGTATGATAGGTGATGGATAGAAAATGTCTAGAGGGGAATATAAAAAAGCGCCTTAGTAAGGCGCCTTTTATGCATAAAGCAGCTTATTTTTTCTTCTTTTTAAGGAAGTCGATAATCCATAGAAGGAGAACAGCACCAAGAGTCGCTGTAATCATGCTACCGATAATACCTGAACCAAGGCTAATACCTACAAGGCCAAGTGCAAATCCACCAATAACACCACCAACAATACCGATGATAATGTTTTTAACCATACCGTGGCCGAAGTCTTTCATGATGTTGCCAGCAAGCCAACCTGCGACACCACCAATAATCAATGAAACAATAAGAGACATTTCATCTATCTTTCTATTATTTAAATATATCGGAAGGGATGTTAGCAGGGGGAGAAGTATGAGGATATAAAAAACGCCCAAGAGGGTGTTCTTTTAATGGTCGGGGATAGAGGATTGCCAGTCGCTTTGCTCCTTGCGCTTTACATGCGTAAAGCTTACGGGCGCTATGCTTTTGAACCAGAGGTTCTCATCCACCCACTCAAACCATCAAAAAAGCACCCATAAAGGGTGCTCTTTTAATGGTCGGGGATAGAGGATTCGAACCTCTGACCTTCTGGTCCCAAACCAGACGCGCTACCAGGCTGCGCTAATCCCCGACGGACTGAGATGTTTTATCGCAATCCCTGCATTCTTGCAACGACTTTTTTTGCCCTTTTTGAAATTCTTTAAAATTATCGTGTAAAAGCGCTGTTTTTCTATATCATATCTACAGATTTAAAAAGGGAATACCGTATTGGAAACACTTCTTCAAAGCCAATTTATTGTAATGCTGATTCTGTTTTTGTGCGCGTTTTCACGCCCAATTGTTTTGCGTCCAGTTGCAAGGATGCGCCGCGCAGGTGATGCAGCTTACTTTATTGGTCTATGGATGTGTATTGGTGCGCTGGCGATGATGCCGTTTTACTGGGATGAAACTGTGCATGCTTCAACGCTGTCTCCAGTTATTTGGCTCGTGTCTTTCTTTAAAGGGTTTACCTTGTGGTCAACTATTGTGATTATGCAGAAGATCCGTACGCACTCTTCATCAAGTGCAGAGTTTAGAGGCATGATGACGATTGCTGTGCTGGCTTGTATGAACATGTTCCTTGGTGAGGCTTTAAGTGGCCTTCAGTGGGTGAGTGTAGGGCTTCTATTTGTGCTTGGCCTGTTCTTTACGGTAAAAGGGCACCTATCCGAACTTCCAAAAGAGTACAAATGGCTTTTCTTCCTTCTCATTTTTATCTCGGCACTACCAGGTGTAACGGATCAAATTGTGCTTTCAGAAGCACACTGGTATGTTCATTTCGCACTTTCTGGCTTTGGGATTTATTTCACGTCTCTCTTTATTGGACGTAGCCGCATGCCGATTCTGGAGCGTCTATCCGATAAAAGTGCAATGATTGCAGGTGTTACATGGTTGATTTCTGAGGCGATTATTCTAAGCCTTCTTGTCACTTATATCCCTGTGACTCTTGCTGTTATGGCGATGACAATGTCTGTACCGCTGACAATGCTGATTTCCTCAGTTTTCTGGGGAGAAGGGCGCTGGCAGCAACAGGCTCTTATTGGTGGACTCTCTTACCTTGCGGTTCTGCCAATCATTTGGGGATAACTTCGCCATGTGCTACCCTTTTGGGTATGAAAACGATTTTTACATTTATGTTTACGCTACTTCTTCCATGCATCGTGTGGGCCAAGGGCGATGTGATTGGGTATGTGACTAAAATTGAAGGTGGTGCTTACACAGTAGATGGCATGCAGCTTCGTAAAGGCGCAGAGATCTTCCAAGAAGATATGATTACAACAAGCTCTAACGGTAAGGTTCTTGTACGCCTTCTTGAAGGGACTGAGCTGACTGTTGGTAGCAACTCTGCGATTTCTCTAGAAGACTTTAAACTTGAAGAAGATAAGCAGATTCTTAAAGTGCTGAAAGGTGCTTACCTATACGTAACAGGTAAAGGCAAAAAACAAACGTCCCAGCGTGAGATTAAAACTGAGTTTGCAACAGTGGGTATCCGCGGCACAACGGTATGGGGCGGCATGCTTGAGACGACATGTGAAGTGTTTGTTGTAGATGGTGAAGTCTCTGTTAAGAGTGATGGTGGAGAAGTGATTCTAAAGCCGGGTGAAGGTACAGCGACAGCGTCTATGTCTATGGCACCAACACCAGCGAAGAAATGGCCTGAGAAGAAAGTAAAGCGTGCTGTAGCAACAGTAACCTTTGCTGAGTAAATTAGATCTGTATGAGAAAGCGCCCTTCGGGGCGCTTTTTTACTGCGAGGCTGATATGTTAAAAGTTCCAGTATTTCTGTACGCCTTGTAAGCGTAGTAGCTTACAGTCACGAGGTGAACAGCAGCCATAATGGCACATGTCACCATCATTGTGTGCATGCCTGTTAGGTATGAGTGCATGATCCATAGAATTTGTGACAGGATAACGAAGCTACGGTACGCATAAAAGTTATCACGATTTTTCTGAGAGAAGGCGATAGAAGTTGCTGCAAATGCAATAAGAATATCATAAGGGAATTTTAAATAATAAAGTGTTGCACCCCAAACAAGGCTCAAGCTAGCAATCATCGCGTAGCGTAATACTTTATCAGATGCGTAAATAGCGCATACAGCTCGAATGGTATTTAATGTAATAGAAAGCGCGCCCACCCATTGCATAGAAAGCGTATAAAGCAGAATATTAAAACATTCACCAATTGTTGTAATTTTCATTGTGTTACGCGGAATTCTGCACAAGGGTGCAATCAGGTAAATCACCAGTGCTGCCCAACCCAAGTATTGAATGTTTTCCATGGTTTTCTCCTACCCTAAAACATCATGCCTTAAAAATTTATGAGCCCTTGAAAAAGCATGCAGTGCAAAAAAGTGACAAGAAGCTGTCAGAACCTACAAAAAGCTTTACAAATACACATAAATCAGTAGGCTATGGGCCAGTGCTGAATAAATAAATCAAGTACGCAGTGCGAGGCAGTTGCCGAGCCAAAAGCTTCAGAGCTTTTGAGCGGTTTAAAACAACTCAAAAACAGGGTGTAGACACTGTTTTTAAAAAGACTAAGTTTTAAACCAAGATAAATTTTGCGGAGGCATTTTATTTTATGAATTTAATATTCAAAAAATAAAGGGCAGGGAGCAAAAGAAGAGAATTTTTAAAAAGAAGGATGGGGTAAACCGCATGCAACAGGCCGAAATGCCAATGGACATTAAAGTAGAAGAAATTAGCGAACTTGAGCGTCGTGTCACTGTGACGATTCCTGCTGAGGAAATCGATAAAATGGCTGATGCACGTTTTGGTTACCTAGCTCAAACACAAAAGATTGACGGTTTCCGCCAAGGTCACATTCCTGTAGACGTAATCCGCCAACGTTTTGGCTCTAAAGTTTATGGTGAGCTTAAAGAGCAAATCATCCAAACAACTGCTATGGACGCACTTAACAAGAACGAAATCCGCGCTGCCGGCATGCCAGCCATTGAAGAGGCTGGTGAAGTTCTTGCAGGTCAAGCAATGTCTTACACAATGAAGGTCGACCTTTTCCCAACAATCGAACCTAAAGGTTTTGAGGGTCTAAAGCTTGAGCGTGAAACTGCTGAGCCAAACGAAGATCTAGTAAACGGCGTTATCGATCGTCTACGTGACATGCGTAAGACATTTGAAGCAAAAGACGGTGCTGTAGAAGCAGCTGACCGTATTACGCTGAACGCAACAGGTATTCTAGAAGGCGAGAAAGAAGCTTTCCCTGGTGGTGAAATGAAAGACCAAACAGTTGAGCTAGGTCAAGGCATGCTTATCCCAGGTTTTGAAGATCACATCGTTGGTATGAAAGCAGGCGAAACAAAAGAGTTCACACACGCATACCCGAAAGACTTCCATAATGCTGAGCTTGCAGGCAAGAAATCTACATTCACTGTTGAAGTGACAAAGGTTGAATCTGTAACACTTCCAGAAATTGATGAAGCTTTCGCTAAAGAATCTGGTGCAGACTCTGTAGACGCTCTTAAGACACAAATTACAGAGCACCTCACACGTGACCTGCAAAACGCTTCAGAGCAACGCCTAAAGCGTACAATGTTTGATAAACTAGATGAGAAGAACGCATTCACAGTCCCATCAGGTCTTGTGGACATGGAGTTCAATAGCATTTGGAATCAGCAACTACAAGAGCTACAACAGCGCGGCATGGGCCTTGAGCACATGGGCAAGAGCGAAGATGAACTTCGTGCTGAGTACCGTGGTCTTGCAGAGCGCCGTGTACGTCTAGGCCTTCTACTTGCTGAAATCGGTAAAGTACAAGACATCCAAGTGAGCGATGCTGAAATCGATGAAGAAGTTGCTAAAATCTCTGCACAGTTTGCAGACCGTAAGGACGAAGTAGAGAAGTTCTACGCAAACCCAGAGAAGCGTAACCAAATCGCTGGTCCACTTTACGAGAAGAAAGTGACTGACTGGTTGATGAGCAAATCTGAGATCAAAGACAAGACTGTTGATCCGAAAGAGCTTATCCAAGAACTTGGTTAATAGACCTCTATAATAAAAACACCCCGCAATAGCGGGGTGTTTTTATGCATAAAGGCCGCACCCCCTTAAGCATTAAAGAGGACGGGCATTTGCAAACGCCCCAATGCAAGCTATACTGAGGTATTATTAAGTTTTAATTACTGGCTCAAGAATAAGAAAGAAACAAACGCCATGACATTTAGATCATTTCTAGAAAATCACACAGACCCATCAATGAGCGGGCTTGTCCCAATGGTTGTGGAGCAGTCTCCACGTGGAGAGCGTGCTTTTGATATTTACTCACGCCTTCTTAAAGAGCGTGTGATCTTCCTAACAGGTCAAGTTGAAGACCATATGGCAAACCTGATTGTGGCGCAGCTTCTGTTTCTTGAGAGTGAAGATCCTGAGAGCGATATCTCAATTTACATCAACAGCCCTGGTGGCGTAGTTACAGCTGGTTTCGCAATCCACGACACAATGCAGTTCATCCGTCCAGACGTAGCAACAATCTGTATTGGTCAAGCGGCAAGCATGGGTGCGTTCCTTCTGGCTGCTGGTGCAAAAGGCAAGCGTTATGCTCTGCCTAACTCACGTGTAATGATTCACCAGCCACTAGGTGGTTTCCAAGGGCAGGCGAGTGACATTGAAATTCACGCCCGTGAAATTCTAGAACTTAAAGACCGCTTGAACCAAATCATCGCTGATAACACAGGCAAAGATAAGAAGACTGTTGCGAAGGACACTGACCGTGACAACTTCATGACTGCTGAAGAAGCGAAGAAATACGGCCTTATTGATGAAGTGCTTGAGCACCGTGACGGCGCTAAGCCAAAGGCAACTAAGAAGAAGTAGTTCTTTATATACTGCAAAAGAAAAGGAGCCCACACAGGGCTCCTTTTCATACTGCTCGATTTTACATCTTACGGGTTTCAATCCCGCGGCCTGGCCAGTGTGGGCACAGGTCGGTGTTTTCCACCAGACGAATTTCTACGTCCATGGTTCCTTTATCAGTGTCTTGCAGTTTCGCAAAAGCGCCCATGGAAAGGTCCAAGACGCGGTCATATTTTGCAAAGCCGCCGGTATCGTTGATCCGGACGAAAATGCTTTCGCCAGTTTCAATACGGGTGACCAGTGCACAGCTGTTCAGCGGAAGGTTGTTCGACGCCGCTGTCATCAGCGTTGGGTCGAAGACTTCGCACTTGCCGTCCCAGTAACGAACACAGGTCTGGAGAACTTCCTTTACTGCGTTTTCACCGTAGTAGCTGGATTCACCAGCGTCGTCGGCTTCAGGTTGCGTTTCAAGGATGATTGCCTTGTGTGCTGCCAACATTTCATCTTCGTCCATGTAGGCGAAGGTCAGAAAGGTAGCGCTTGCAACGAGAAGAAGAAAAGCGGTCATTGCCGCACGTTTGATCCATTTGATCATTGGATTGCCTCAAAAGTTAAAGATACTCGATAAGTAAAGTTATGGGGGCATTTGCCCCCATTTTCAAGTGTATGAATCAAATTAAATGATGTCTTTAATCGAGCGGATAAACGCACCCACTTTAATCTGTAGGCGGCTGGCTGTTTCACCAACGTCGTCTGTGCTTTGCTCAAGCCTAAATGCGTCGTCTCCAACCATTTGCGCCATCTGAATCACTTCGCTCATGTCAGCATTAATCTGAGAGGTCGCAGAGGTCATCTCTGTCACGCTGCCACGAATACTACCCGTAATGTGGCTTTGCTCTGTTACGGCTTGGCTCACTTGGTGGGCAATAGAGTTTGTCTCTTCAATCGTTTGTGCTGTCATTCTAATCGAGTCAGACATTTGCGATGTAATATCTTGGATAGATTCAATCTGCGTCACAATATCTTCTGTGGCTTCGTTTGTTTGGTTGGCAAGGGCACGAACCTCTTCAGCAACCACGGCAAACCCTCGACCTGCATCACCAGCACGTGCAGCCTCAATAGCAGCGTTAAGGGCGAGGAGGTTGGTTTGCTCAGCAATATCACTAATCAGCTCAACAACGCTTCCAATCTTCTCTACTTCTTTACGCAGGTCATTTCCTAGGCGGCTGTTGGCGTGAGACTGCTCAATTGCTTGGCCTGCAATGCTGTTAGATTGGTCAACCTGCTTACTGATCTCTGTAGCAGCTGTGGCCATCTTCTCAATTGCTGATGAAAGATGTGTCATTGTTTCTGTGCTCTTTTCAGTGGCAATAGAAACGTTCTGAATATTCTCAACAGAAGCAACGGCGCGCTTTGTCATGCCGCCTGTGAGGGTCTTACTATCGTTAGAGCTCTCAACCACTTGCTTAAGGAGGTTTTGTACATCACTGAGGAGAAGGACTGTCTTGCGGTTATCTGTGTTGCGCATACGAGAGCTGATCATACCGCCTGCAAATACCACAGCCATAATAGCGAGAACACCAAATAGAAGTGTGTTTTGTGCCCGCTGTGCTTGGTCTTCAAATAGAGTGAGGCTCATATCAGATGAGTTCATAGCACCTTTTTGATGGGCCGTAATACCATTCTCAATCAGATCAAACGTTTTAAGAATTTTACCGTCTAGGTAAACGCCAGCTTTATCCTTTTCACTGTTACGCAGCAGTTTAAAGTATTCATCGTAAGAGGTTTTAAGCTCTTTAGTTGGGTTGGCAAGCTCATTAGAGCCCATACTGAGGGCAAGGAGAATGCTTTTATCAACCTCTTTGTTCAGCTTTGTATGGAGCTGATTGCGCATATCTGCATCGCTCACACCCTTAGCTTTTAAAATGTCTGCTTTTTGCGTCTCAATCATCAGGGTAAATTCAGCGTTTTGTGCCATCTTTTTTGTGCCCATACGGTACACATCTCTACCGGCATCACCGAGGGCACCAACCGCAAAGTAGGAGAGGGTAGAAAGAACGATAAGGCCCGCAATGCTTAGCGCAAGCAGCCCATGCTGACGTAGAAACACTTGAATCATGAAACTCACAAATTTTTATTGTTTTTATATTTGGAAACCATAGTAGCAAAAAACGGGCCTATTTAACAAAAAAAAGGGCGGGCAAATAATTGCCCGCCTTAAGCCCATAGAGTGCCCACATGAAGAGGGGGAAGTAAAAACTGTACAGCACCCTATCTCGCTGAGATCAAAACCAACTAAACCCTAAACACCATGTCAATTAGTTCCAGCCTCTTGTAATTAAGTTATGGTGTTGGTTTTCCGCCATTTCAAGTGGGGGAAGCAACTTTTTTTTACATACCTCGCCAAAGCCTACTGTGAGCTTAGAAATTCAGCAAAATCTCTATAATGTTGCAGCTGCTCAACCCAGTACTTTTCAAGCTTTTCCTTAGGGGCTGTGCCGACTGTTTCCGTAAAACCCGGTAAAATGAGGATATTATCAATGCTAGAACGCTCTCCAGAGGCTTCAGTTGCCAATGTGGCCTTCTGCTCAGATGTGAAGGTTACAGGCTCGCTGCCCGGTGCACAGTAAGCCAGACACTCTTTAACCGTTACACTGCGGTTCTCATGATCTTTCATCATATTGAGAATGTCATTGCTGGTCAGTGTATCATTCACATGCTTGACCAGCGGACCCGGAAAGCCCTTAAGTGCCTCAATGTAAAAGCCTGCATCTGTCACAATAACAGGGGCGTCCAACGTGGCTGCTGCAAAATAAGCAGAGAAGGCGGCCACATCCTCCACCTGAAGCGATTGTACCTCGGGTGTCTCAATTGCTTTACGACTCACCAAAATGCCGTAGCCACCCAGAATATCCTGAGCTGTTTTCCACTTCTGATCATTACCAGTAATATATGTAATATTTTTCATAAGGGGGATTGTAGCAATAAACAGAAAGCAGGGCACAAGAAAAAATGGAAGCCGTGAGGCTTCCATTTCTTGAATCGATTTGCATCGGAGTCTGGGTGGTTTAAATACCCAGATCGGCCGGGTTGATACCAACCAGCTTTGCGAAGTCGGAGATCAGTGCCTTTTCGTCGTCGTCGAAGTCGCCGTCGGCGCCGCCGATCGCACAGCCGATGGCCAGAGCATACTGCTGCTTTTCGTTGTCGAGCGCTTTCAGCAGTTTCTGGGTTTCCATCTTGCCGATCGCAGGAGCGATTTTCCATTTGCCGACACCGGCGGAAACTGCGTCCATGATCTCGTCGTCGCCATAGGCCTTCAGCTCTTCCATGTCGCGCATGACCGCAACCAGAACCTGAACTTCGCTGTCGTCGATGGAGCCATCAGCTGCAGCAACGCCGGCGCCCAGGAATGCACATGCTTTCAGATAGTCCGGACCCAGGTGGCGGTTGCCTGCGGCTTTTGCACCCTGAACAACACTGTCGAAAGCTTTGGAAGCATTTTTGAAGAGTTTACCAAACATGAGATTCTCCTTGAGGTTTGGTGGAAGTGATTTGCACGCAGCGGAATTGCCTTGTGCGGTGATACTGCTTTGAGCACACGCGCGTGTGAACTCTCACAATCAATGTGTCATCTAGAGGATGCCGTTAAGCAACTTAGATTAAACGTTAATTAAGATATGTGCCGTAGCAGATGACCAACATATAAGACGGTCAATGGAAGCCGTCAAGTGTTGAATACAATTTTTTTGCATTTTTTTTACTTTTTCTAAAAAAGGCTAAAAAATATAGAGGTTTCCCTTGTATTGTTTGTATACAGAGGCTATAGTCTGGATGCTTTATGATTTTGTATACTTTTTTTCGCATGCTTCCTTATATAGGGAAGCGACTTTTCCTCCCACTTGGCACGAAAGGAGATCTTCTGTGCTACACTTTATCAATACACTTCCCTTTCTGTGGCAACTCGCCGTTTTGGCAGTTGTGTTTGGGGTGGTTACGGTAGGCATTGCCTGGGTCTGTAACTTCTTTGAAGACGCTGCTGATTATCTCGGACGTAACATGCCGCCGGGCGTAAAAGGGGCAACCTACTATGCGATGGGGTCCTCAATGCCCGAGTTCTGGACAACTATGGCTCTGCTTTTCTTCATTGTTTCTCCGGCATCTTTTGCCGCGGGGATCAGTGTAACGGCGGGTTCGGCTGTCTTTAACGGCAACATCATTCCGATGCTGTCGATCATGGCTGTCATGTCGCCGTTCTTGCTGCGCATTGCTACCTTTGGCATTGTGTCGGTTGTGGCCGGTGAAAAGATCTCTGAAATTGAGATTGACCGTAAAGCCATGCTGCGTGACGGTATTGCACTGATCATTGCTGAAGCAGCGCTGATTGTTGTTCTGGGTTTTGAGACCCTGACAATTTGGGCAGGTGCAGGCCTTGTTGGCTTGTATATTCCTTATGTGCTCTACATGTGGTGGCAAGCCAAAAACCACACGGTTGAAGAAGCAGAAGAGGATGATGACGAGGATGATGACGGTGAGCCGATGACCACAGGTAAAGCCTGGCGTTGGCTGATCCTGAGCACTGGTGCTCTGGTTGTTCTTTGCTTCGTCCTTGGTGAAGGCATCATGGAAAGTGCTCATGTCATGGGCGTTCACCCGATGGTGACCGCACTGATTCTGGGTGCTGCAGCTTCGTCTGTTCCGGATACAATCCTGTCTGTTAAAGACGCTCTGAAAGGCAACTATGAGGATGCTGTGGCCAACGCATTTGGCTCCAACACCTTTGACATCTGTATTGCTCTCGGCCTTCCGCTGCTGATCTTTACCGCTGTCAATGGCTCCATTGCCATGCCGACAGATGCTGACATCCAGTCGCTGCGTATTGCTCTTCTGGTGGTTTCAACTCTGACCGTTATGGTTCTATTGATTCCGCGCAAGATCAAGCTGGTTCACGGCTTCATGATGGGGCTTCTGTACATTGCATTCGTGGGCTATGCCCTGAACAATGAACTGAACTGGGTCACCTTGCCCTTCTAAACGAAACAAGAAACACCCCCGTAACAGGGGGTGTTTTTTTACACTGTATATACCCTTATATAGAAAAACCCCCGCATAAAGCGGGGGAAATTCCTATCGTTTATCAGGCTGCAGCCACGTTCATGATCTGGGTAGGTGCAACCACCCGCAAAGGTGGAAGATTGCTCACAGCACCGCGCTCAGGCAGAACCATCGGCACCAAATCAGGAATCACTTCCCGCAGGCCCGAAACTTCGGCTTGTTCCTGGTTTTCATAGCAAACCAGACAGGCACGCCCCATCATGGGAACATTGTACAGGTAGTTCACAGGGCTGGTATTGTCGCCATATGTCCCGTTGAATGTCACCTTGTTCTCAATGGCATCGCCAAGGGCAATTGGGGTGCGTGTGGTTGCCAAAAACTTGACGTTGTGGCCAAGCCATTCCAGGCGTTCTGCAAACAGAAACGGTTCGAACGTGAATTCGGCCGTGCCCACCACCAGCAGCGGTACCTGAGGCTGTTCAAAGCCGCGGGTATCATATTGGATGGTCTGATGAGGCATCAGCAGGCCTGTACGGCCCGTGTCCAAACGTGCATTGGAGCTGGAGATTTCACTCTCAGTCCGTGTCGGCAGGTCTGCTTTGTAGTTCGGGTTCTTCTCAAACGAGAATTCGCCGGCCAGCAGGTTGCGGAACACGGTGGGGCAGGGCATCGTTGCAGCGATTTCCTGTTCCCGTTCTTCGGAGATCCAGCTGATGAGAGACATGATCGTGATGCGCTCCACAGAGGGCATACGCTCGGCCACCTTTTCAGCAAGCAGGCTGATGGTGCGGCCGGTGGTCATCTCGTCATCAATCAACACCAAGTGTTTGGCGCGGTTGAACATCTGCTTTTTGTAGCCCTGAGGCTCATACAGAATGTGATTGGGCGCATGGCTGTGAACCTCGTCAAAGGTACACAGGATCTCCTGATCGACAGCTTGCCGCGTGCTGTACATGTACAGAACTTGCGGATGAGACATGCGATGGCTGAGGCTGTCTGCCACGCCGGCGCCGAGGCCCGTTGCTGCTTCGCCAAGCCCAATGATGAGCGTCGGCTCATGCGGCTGGTCAATCATGTTGGCCAGATTTTCATAGGCTTGACGCATCTTGGACGGCTGGCAGGGGATGTGCTTGCCCATCACTTTTGAAACAAAATAGAAGCCACGCTTGGGATTTTCACGCGAGGCAAAGGTGATCAGCTGATCCATCGGCATCGCTTGATGGCGAAGGGAAATGCTCATTTCACCAGATTGGATGGTATTCTGAAAAATCGTCATAGGACGACTCCTTTATCCAGAGGGAAAAATGGAAGGGTAAGATTCAATAGTGAAAAGACAATACAATATCTTGTATACAATGTAAATGGTTTTTTTACGCACTTGAAATAAATCCGCCTTGTTCCTATATAAGGCCTACAACTCACCTATCTTTACTTTTTGGAAAAAGGAAACTCCCCCATGACCACATGGATCTTTGTGGATTTGGATGACACGTTCATGCAAACCAAAAGGAAATGTCCGCCTGAGGGGCCGCTGTTTACCGCAGCGCTCGACAGGCATGGGAACGACTGCAACTTCCAAACCATGGAACAGCTGATGTTCTGGCAGCACCTCAATGCTATGGGTACCGTGGTACCTGTAACCTTGAGGGATCGTGTGCGTACAATTGACCGCATGAAGCTGAACTTCTCCTCGTACAAGATCATCAACTCTGGTGCAACCCTCTTGGATGCAAACAACCAGATTGATGCCGCTTGGCAGGATCACATCGGCAAAGAGCAAGAAGAATGGGCAGCCAAACTTCATCAGGTTCTTGCAAGCTTTGAAAAAGAGCTGAAACACCTGGAAGCCGATTGTCGTCTTGAACTTGTTCATGACTTTGGTGTGCCGCTGTATATCACCATGCGTGGTGATGATGCATCTGATGTAGATGCAGTGGCAAGACATCTCTTTCATAATTTCTGGCCAATCAATTCTGGCCTGCATATTAATGGAAGAGGGGCATCGTTCCTCCCGCCGTGCGTTCGTAAAGAGCGCGCAACGCAGTTCCTTATGGACAACATCCAACAACAGAGCAGGCAAACGCCTCTCTTCATCGGTGCAGGAGATAGCTTGACGGATCTTCCGTTCATGCAGCTGTGTCACTACACCATCGTTCCCCCAAAATCTCAAATCATGGAGCATATCTAATGACTCAATCCCAAGCACTCCGCCTGGAAAACCCGCTGCCGTTCTCTGGTAGCTATCACCCGTCTGATGCCATCTTCCTGCTGCGTCCCATTCCCATGCCCGAAAAGGCTGTGATGGACGCCAGCGCACGGGAAAAGGCCATTCAGTCCGGCAAGGCACACTACAGCGAAACCATTCCGAAGGAAGGGGCGCCGCTGCCTGAATACATGACTCTGTTCAACCAGATGCATGAGCGTTACAAAGAGCGCATGGCTGCAGAAATTCTGCGGCTGGCCGAAGAGGTGAAGCAGCGCCGTGGTACCACGGTCACCATCCTCTCGCTTGCGCGGGCCGGCACACCCATTGGTGCGCTGCTCCAGCGGGCTCTGCGTAACAAAGCCTACAAAATGGACGTGGCGCACTATGCGGTTTCCATCATTCGTGACCGCGGTCTGGATGAAGAAGCCATTCGCCATGTGCTGGAAGTTGAAGGTCGTCCGGCGGAGAGTATCATCTTCGTTGACGGCTGGACTGCCAAAGGCGCCATCACCCGTGAACTGAAAAGCGCTGTTGCCAAATGGAACGCCGAAAACACCGCACAGATCTCTGATGAGCTGTATGTGGTTTCGGACATTGGCGGCACTGCTGATGTTTGCGCCACCACCGATGACTACGTAATGCCTTCGGGTATTCTCAACTCGGTGGTGTCGGGTCTGGTTTCGCGCTCAGCTCTGATTGACATGAAACCCGGCAGCTTCCACACCTGTGTCTACTACAGCCACCTGCAGCCGCATGACATCTCCACCAAGTTCTTGGATGATGTGCATCAGCAAATGTGGCGTGTGCAAACGGCGCCGGCCGTAACTGCGGATCGGGATGCCCGTCACCAGGAGGTGATGGCGTATCTGGAGAATGTTCAGCGCACCTATGGCGTGAGCGACCTGAACCGCATCAAGCCCGGCATTGCTGAGGCGACGCGGGCGCTGCTGCGTCGGGAACCTGACATCCTGATGCTCAAGGACCCGAACGACGTGAACGTTCAGCACTCGCTGCTGGCCGCACAGGCGAAAGGCATTCAGGTCATCACTGACCCTAACATGCCCTTCAACGCGCTGACGCTCATCCGTGACGTCACCTAAAACGAAACTGAAAAAGGCCCTGCAAGGGGCCTTTTTTGTTGTACAAAGATAATGCCTGCATCTTATAGTTGTTTTTTTGATGTAAGCGCTTTAATGAAACAAAAGGAGAGGACGACAATTGGGATGCAAAAATATTAAAAAGGAAAAATTGAGTCCAGAAGGCTGGGAATGCAGGTCTGTGGTCAATAAATCAAGTGGACAAGTTATTTATAGCTATTTTTTCAAAAGAAAGCGGGTTCCTCATAAATATATAAAAACTCAAATAGCTAAAAGAGCTGTTGGCTACACCTTATTAAAGAAAGATATTAAAAATATTAAATATTGGGCTAACTTATCTCAGGCTATGCATGAAGAAAATGGCCATGATTTCAGCCAAAACTTCCAGAGAAGCAGCGAAATATACACAGACTTAAATTTGAACCTGAAAGCTATCCTTGTTGCAACGGTAACATTTTATGGGAAACTATTTACAACAGCAGATGGTAGAAAGGTTAAACTCGAGAAGAAGATGTTTTCTGGTGAAATGCTTGATACTCATAATAGATTAATGGGTTTTAGAAATCATTTTGCAGCTCATAGCGGTGATGAAGGTATTGAGTGGGCAAGACTAGCATTTGCTATTTCGAAAAAGAAAGGAAGTTTTTCAGCGCCATATATTGGAACAGAGCTATTTCAACCATCATCAGTGCATTTTGAAGATAAGCACTTTGAATTATTTGATTTCATAGAAAAGCATATTGATACAAAGAGAGAGCAAGTCATGCAAAAAGTACTTGATGCTGAACTAGATAAAATTGGTTTAACTCTAATAAAATGAAAAAGGACTTAATTAGAAATGATTAAGTCCTTGATCTAATTGGTTGCGGGGGCAGGATTTGAACCTACGACCTTCAGGTTATGAGCCTGACGAGCTACCGAGCTGCTCCACCCCGCGGTAAACGATTTAGAAAAGCTTACTTTTCAGCTGATTCAGCTTCAGTACGCTTGATGATAAGCTTACGAAGGCGAGTCGCTTCACGTGAGAACGCTTTTGTGTTGCGGTTCTTAACGTTACGCATGAACTCATCTAGGCCACCGAACTTATCGATAGTACGCATAGCGTTTGTGCAAAGGCGAAGACGAACTGTCTGGCCTAGGATTGGGCTAGCGAAAGATTTCTCTTGTAGGTTAGGCATGAAGCGGCGCTTTGTGTGCACGTTAGAGTGAGACACGTTGTGTCCAGACATTGGGCGCTTACCAGTGATTTCACATACTTTAGCCATAATCTTTATCCTTAATTTATTCAGTGCCCCGAGGGCTGAATTAAAACTTCTTTTCGGCGTGTTTCCGCCAGTAACAAGTGCTTTTACCGAACTGAGGCCTGAATGTCAAGCCTCAAATTCGGGAAAATGCGTTATTTTTGCTCTTCTGAGCTCTTCATTGGGTATCTTCCAATAGGGGTGTGGTCAATATATCCCACATTAGGATTGACGTGGAATGTGTACCATTCGCCAACAATGTTCATTTGTGTGTAGCGTCCAATGACGATCTTCATCGGGTTCTCGTCACTTTTAGGGATACGAATACGCTCACCCGCTTTAAGACGTACGTCAGCGCTTTCACACTTCATCTTTCTAAAGAGACCAAAACCTGTATCCATAGACACCTTCATTTGGCTTTCTGAGAGCTTAACGTTACTAATAGGGGCGCCAGCACCTGTAACCGTTGCCTTAAAGTAGCTTTCATCATTATCAGCAAGGATGTTGATGTGGTCACATGTAAAGGTGAGGTCATATCTATCAGAAATAGGCTCAATAGATACATTGATTCTAAAGTCATTAAAGAGAACGACACATAGAGCTGCTAGACCGAGAACAGGGAGAGTGATCTTATTGCTGAGATCTCTGTTTGCAAAAATAGGTGTTACAAAGGCTGCTGTTCCGATCACAAACACGTAAGCCCAGATGTTATCTGTTAAGAAGTGGGCACCAAGTACCATGCGGCTGTAAGCAATAAGGCCTGCGTAAGCTGTACCTGCTGCAAAAACAATCATCGCGGCTTTACGACGACGTGCACCCCATAGTGCAAAGAAAGGTACGGCAAGCATCGCTGCTGTAGCTGTATGACCACTTACAAATGACTTACCAACGATTTCAGCGGCGTTGCCTTTAGTTGTGATTGTTGCGTCAAGAGTTCCTTCAGTCAGCACGGTATCGCGTGGGCGAGGGCGCTCAACAAAGTCTTTTGTAATCACACTACAGATAAGCCCTGTACCAATTGCCATTGTCACAATCCATGCAGCAGCGGCTGTGCGCAGCATTTCTGACTTGCGGCGCAGCGGCACAATGATTGTGTAAACAAGAGAGAGAAGGGTGATGAGCATCACTGGCCATGTACCGTATTGGCGAAGGGTCCAGCTCAAGCTATCATCAGGGTTGTAAATGTGAGTTGCGATTTGGTTTTCGTAACCATAATGCATCACGACCCATGTGAGAATCATAGCCGCAGCTACCATAGGAAATACGAAACATAGCCCGCATTTGAAATCGTCTTTGTTTTGTGCCATTCTTTTTCTTGCTCCTTAACAGTGAGATAAAAATAATAATTTTGGGGGACAGCATAATGCCAGCCATTCAATTTATCAAGACGCTTTCTACTTGCCAGAAGGTTCTTGGTGCAACTCTTATCTTCATGCTCTTGAGGCTTCTTTATATAGGGCTTGGCCCACTAGATCTTGGGCCTGATGAAGCACAGTACTGGGATTGGTCGCGTACCCTTCAATTAAGCTATTACAGTAAGCCAGCCATGGTGACATGGATTCATGCGCTATTTGCGAACACATTTGGCCTGATTGGTATTTCAGGTGAAGTGCTTGTACGTTTGCCAGCAGTGCTTATTCATGGTTTGAGTGCGATGCTTGTGTATAAACTTGCAGCCGATTTTAAAGGCGAGAAGGCGGGTGTATGGGCCTTTGCCATGTATCAAGTTGTTCCTATTTTTGCAGCTGGTGGCCTTCTTATGGTACCGGATGTTGTGACAGGCCTGTTCTGGCTAATGGCTCTTGGTATGCTCGCTAAGATGGATTGGCATTGGACAGATAAGCCTCTTAAGCCATTTATTATGCTTGGCCTTGTAATTGGTCTTGCGGGCCTTTCTAAGTACAGTGCAGGTATCTTTTACCCACTACTCTTCCTATTCCTTCTTGTGGATGAGAACCGTCGTAAGTGGCTATTCCACTCACACATTTACGTAGCAGGTTTAACATCTCTTATTGTAATGCTTCCTGTATGGATCTGGAACTACCAAAACGCAGGTGTAGGCCTTAAGCACCTTGCTGGACAAGCTGGTGGTGAGTCTGGCTCTAAATGGATGGAAACCATGCCTGAGTTTCTTGCAGGGCAAGCTGGCGTATGGGGCGGCATTCTCTTTATTATGCTTCTTATGGCATGGTGGTGCACTAAGTGTAAATCTTGCAAAAAGGATGAGAAGGCACAGCTATACTTCTGGATGAGTTTCCCGATCTTTGCCATCTTCTTTGTATTGTCATTTAGCTCAAAAGTACAAGCCAACTGGCCAGTGCTTGCATGCCTTGGTGGTGTGATCCTTCTTGCAGGCTACATTGCTGATAGAGGTAAAGTGGCGAAGAAATTTGCCATTGCAGGTATTCTGCTTGCGGCCTTTGTGACATCTGCTTTGCATGACACATCTATTATGCGCGCAACGTTTAAGGTTGTGGGCGCAGAAAGCGCGATCCCTAAGAAAGACCCAATGGTGACTCTTAAAGGTTGGGAGACAACAGCGCACATGATTGATGTTTTGAAATCTCGTATTGCTGGCGACCCTGTTGTCATGGTGCGCAGCTACGGTGACGCTGCAGTACTCAGCTACTACCTAAAAGGTCAGCCACGTGTTGCTTACGCTAACCCAGGTGGTAACCGTATGAACCAATACGACCTATGGGAATGGCCTGTAGAGCAAATGAAGCAGAATCTTACTATGTTTGTAGTTGATGCGAACCGTGTTCCACCACGTGTAGCAAGCCTGTTTGCGTCTTGTGGTTTCATGCAGCGTATTGTTGTGACGGATGCAAATAACATCCATCTGCGTAACCGCAATGTCTTTCTGTGTGGAGGATATAAGGGCGGTCGACCAGAAATGGCCACAACTTACTAAATAGAAGCCCCCAGCTGGGGGCTTTCTTATTCCTTAAAACAGGAGTAAGGTGAGGGCGTAATAACAAAGGAATTTTTCATGAAAGCCTTACCAGTCCTGTCTATCGGTTTTAGGCCATTCTTTTTACTCGCGGCTCTTTATGCTGTTCTATCCATTGTGCTATGGGTGCTGACTTATACTGGCGCTCATGCCCTACCTACATTATGGAACCCTGTGCTGTGGCACGGCCATGAGATGATCTTTGGGTTTACCATGGCAGTGGTTGCTGGTTTTTTGCTGACTGCTTCAGCTAACTGGACAGGACAGCCGCCCGTACGCTCATGGACACTGCTCGGCCTTGTTGTGCTTTGGATGGCTGGTCGCGCTGCTATGTTGAGTGACTTTCTACCGGCTCATTATGCGGCTATTATTGAGGGGGCGTTCCTTCCTGCTGTTATTCTCAGCCTTGCGCCTATGCTTATTAGGGCTGAGCAGCTCAGGAACATGGCCTTTCTTGTTATTCTTACTCTCTTCACGCTCCTCAACATTGGCATCCACTTATCTGTTCTTGGTGTTATAGAAACCTCAGCAAGCAACCTTCTATATCTTGCGGTGCATGTTGTTATCTTTCTTATCGCTGTGATTGGTGGGCGCGTTCTGCCATTCTTTACACGTAATGGCCTTACGCAACGCGGGCATGATATAGAGATCAAAGCTTTCCCGTATATAAATGAAATATCGTTGAGCATTTTGCTTGTCACGTGCCTCTATGGCTATATAAGTGCTTTCTCAGGCGTCGTGTTTGGTATCCTTGCGCTTTGTACATCTGCATTGCACCTTGCAAGGCTTACTCAATGGAAAAGTCACAAAACATTGAGCGTGCCTATCATTTGGATTCTGCATTTTGGCTACTTTTGGCTGGTACTAGGGTTTTTCCTAGAGGGCCTTTATGCGCTTGGCGTGCTGGTTTCTTTCCAAGCCGTTTTACATACATTTACCATTGGCGCGATTGGCACCATGATTCTCGGCATGATGACACGAGTCTGCCTTGGCCATACAGGCAGACCCATTGTTTCACTCAAATCTATGGTTATAGCTTATGTTCTTTTGCAGGGAGCTGCTCTCTCAAGACTTATTGGAGAAACAGTATTGGTAAATTACTATACAGAGTCTGTACAGGTATCAGGCTACCTATGGGCAGCTTCTTTTGGACTCTTTGCTATCAGATATGCACGAATGCTTCTTACCAAGAGACCTGATGGTAAAAGCGCTTAAAGATTGTTCGCTGAAATAATCTGCCTCTGTCCAGGCTTTTGAATCAAGATCGCGTAGCCTTCGCTTTTACCGCGCGGGATATTAAACGTCTGTGCACTACCGTCCCAAGTGCCAACTTTATAGAATCGATCTACAATATTTACGTTGGTCAGCTTGCGGTTACGGTTTTCACCGCGCAGCACATCTGTGCGTTCATGCGGGGTATATTCAACAGCAATAATATCGCCATTGCCTTCACCCGCACCAATGCTCACGGTAATATCTTTGGCATTCTGAATCAGCGTTACATCAGGGCGTTCATCAAGCATTTTTACTTCTGTATGTACGGCGGTAAATACGTCATTCTTGTATGAACCCACCATCTCACGCTTACCATTAATAACGGCTTGTGGCGTGTAGATACTGCTGCGTCCAAATACCTCGCGGTATTTACGCTGCCTTTGGGTGTTTTCTTCTGATGAAAACGGATCTTCCCAGCCAATGTAGTTCCAATAGTCAACGTGGAAGGAAAGCGGAAGTACTAGCTTTTCGTGTCTTTCGGAGAGCTCTTGTAAAACTTTATCTGCTGGCGGACAAGATGAACACCCTTGCGATGTGTATAACTCAACCACAATCTTGGATTTCGGGGCTGCTTCTGCATATGCAGTCCCGCCTGCAAGGCTTGCTAAAATCGCCAGCATGTACTTCATTATTATCCTTCCACGTATTCTTTCAGGGTCTACATACTTATACGGGACTGCAACAGTACTGGTTACAAACCTTTTTGAAAAAATGACACGCCCTTGCTTAGACCTTTGTGTGTGCTACACTTTTTGGGCATTAAGCACTTAATAATAAAAGAACAGGTTTTATACTTATGGAATTTTCATTCAGCACAATTTTTTGGATCGCGCTTGCGGCCATTGCAGCTTACGGCGTATTGATCTACAACCGCTTGGTTGCGCTGAGACAAACACGTAAAAACGCATTCAGTGATATCGATGTTCAGCTGAAACAACGCTACGACCTTATCCCGCAACTTCTAGAAACCGTTAAAGGCTACATGAAGCATGAAGAAAAGCTTCTCACAGAAGTAACAGAAGCCCGTACACGTGTTGGTAAAGCAGGGAGCATGGATGAACGCGTAGCTGCGGAAGGCATGCTTGGCGGCGCGATGATGAACCTTTTTGCTGTAGCTGAAAACTACCCAGACCTGAAAGCAAGTGAGAACTTTAAAGAGCTACAAACTGAAATGAGCGATATTGAAAACAAGATCGCTGCAGCGCGCCGTTTCTTTAACAATGCTACAAGTGAACTCAACACCTATGTAGAGCAGTTCCCGAACGTTCTTATTGCACGCATGATGAACTTCCAGCAGCAGGCTTTCTTTGAGCTGAACGCTGATGAAGCTGAAGCAGCGCACAAAGCACCAAAGGTTGAGTTCTAATACACATGACACAATACGCATCTGTTGGCCTTAAGCAGCATATCTGGAAGAACAATACCCGTTCTATTATGCTGCTGTGTGGCTTTCCGCTTCTTATCTTTGTGACCTGCTATCTCATTCTGTCACTCTCTACATTCTGGATTCAGAGTGAAATGGGGCAGGTGGATGCAGGGGCCATCTTTAGCGGTTCGTTCTACACGGTATTGCAATACACGCCACATATTGCTGGGGCGTGCCTTGTTTGGTTCCTGATTGCTTACCGTTTAAACACGCGTATTGTCAATAAAATGGCCAATGCAGACTTGGTGGGTAGAGACAAATACCCAGAACTCTACAACATGCTTGAAAATCTTTGTATCTCTCGCGGGCTACCTATGCCATGGCTTGCTGTTATTGAAAGTGATGCTCTTAATGCTTTTGCAAGTGGTATCAACCGAAATACCTATACAGTCACAGTCACCACAGGCCTTATAGAGGCTTTAGATGATGACGAAATGGAAACGGTACTGGCACACGAACTCACGCATATTATGAATGGTGACGTCAGGCTCCTGATCATCTCTATCGTGTTTGTGGGCATCTTTAGTATTCTTTTAGAGTACATCAGTCTGTTCCACCGTAATAGACGTTACCGCGTCCGCTCAAGCAGTAGTAAAAAAGGCAAGGAGAACCAGTTATTCATCTTTATGATTGTGGCTTATATCGTTCTACAGTTTGCAAGCCTGCTTGCGCTACTGATTCGTTTTTCGCTCTCTCGTAAACGTGAATACCTAGCCGACGCTGGTGCGGTCGAACTCACCAAAAATCCACTAGCCCTCGCATCTGCTCTCGAAAAAATCTCAGGAAAATCTAAAATTGAACACTTGCCAGATGAGTTAGACGCCATGTGTATTGAGCACCCACCATATATGAAAGGCCTCAACTCAGGACTCTTCTCTGTCTTCGCAACCCACCCCCCAATTGAAAGACGTATCCGAATTTTAAGGGGTATGGCTTAAAGAAAAAGCTCCCTCTAGGGGAGCTTTCTCAATCGATTAATTAAAGGGATCTTTGTACTTTGGGTCCGTTGCATAGGCACCGGGATTCTTGATCAACGTATCCCGGAAGCTTTGAAGCGCCTTGCCGTACTGGTTTTCACCAGTCCACGTTTCAGGCTTGAAGATATTGGTATTGTCATATGAAAAGCCAATGCCAAATGCCTTATCCGTGCATGTATAGGCAAGCGCGTTACTACCGCTCAGATCGATAACCTCGTCAAAGAACTTACGGCCTGCATCCGTGCAGTAGTAGGTCAGCAGGATGGTTTGCCACGTATGCGCATGGTTTGCTTCCCAGCGTTCCACGGTAGCATAGGGGACATTGCCAAGGGCCCTTGTCACAAAGCTGTCAGCTGCCAAATGGAGGGACGACCACATAAACCAATCGCCGTCACCATGGGGGCGTGCTTCGTGAATTTTGGTCATAAAGCCTTCATACGTGCTACGGGCTTGCTCTTTAAAGGCTTCGTCACCCGCAAGGCAAGCTGTAAGCTTACGGTAAAGGTAGGCCGTCAAAAAGGATGGGCAGTTCACCTGAGAAGGCACAGGATGCGTAATTGAAAAATCACGCGGTGCCATCAGGCTCATAAAACAGCCTGCGTTACTCAGGACAAAGAAGGGGGAAGGGGCCTGCATAGAGGTCTCCTGTGTTTGAAATTGAAAGAAGATGGGTAGATACTCTTTGTATACACTGAAATATGTAGAATCACAACAAATAAAAAAAAGCCTCCCGAAGGAAGCTTCTTTACGTGGCGGGCACAGAGGGATTGCCAGTCGCTTTGCTCCTTTGAGCTTCACTTACGTTCGCTTACGGGCGCTCTCATAGAGGCTTTGGTTCGTCCTGTTAGTCCTTACCTTGCGCTCTCATAGAGGTTTTGGTTCGTCCTGTTAGTCCTTACCTTGCGCTCTCCATGTTCACTTTCGAACCTTAGGTTCTCATCCCTTTATGAAATGCACACATGAAAAAACCACCCATAAGGGTGGTTTTCATAAACTGGCGGGTACAGAGGGATTCGAACCCCCGAAGGGCGTTAACCCTTGCCGGTTTTCAAGACCGGTGCATTCAACCGCTCTGCCATGTACCCGTCGGCGAGAATAGGGTCGAGAGGGGTATCTGTCAAGCGTGAATTTTCAAAAAATGAAGTTCACTGCCTGAATGCTAGGCAGCAGCTATATAGAGCTCTGTTTTTAATAGGTGAAACTTCAAGTGACAACCTGCGGAAAACCTTATAATATGCGCCTATGTTTGATTACACATTCACAAAGAGCGCGCGTTCAAAAAGCTTTAAGCTCAAAATCAGCCTTGAAAAAGGCCTTGAGGTTGTTGGCCCAAGAGAGCCAAGCGCACGTATGGTGAAAGGTATGTTTCTACATAATGAAGGCTGGATCAAATCAAACCTAGAACGCCTTAAGCACATGCCCAAACCGAAAGATCCTCTGGACGCGTTGCCACCAGAGAAGATTCAATTCCCATGTGGTGAGCTTTGTTACACTGTCCAGATGTTAGAACCTGCTCTTGTGGCGCGTGTAAAAGAGCAGGGGGAAACACTCTATATTACCCCAGATGAAAACGGCCTTTGGCAAGAAGCGCTTTCTAAATGGGTCAATAAACGTGTGCCGAGCATCCTTACGCCAATGCTTGAGGAACTCAGTGAGCGCACAGGCCTTAAGTTTGCTCGTACTCAATACCGTAACCAGAAGACCCGCTGGGCAAGTTGCTCAACCACAGGCACCATTAGTATGAACCGTAGCCTTGTGTTTCTAAGTGAGCCTCTGGTTCGTTACGTGATGATTCATGAGCTTTGCCATACCATCCATATGGATCACAGCCAAGATTTTTGGGATTTGGTTGGGACGCATGACCCGTTCTATAAAAGTTTAGATGCCGAACTCAAAACAGCACGCGCCGATTTTGTACCTGATTGGTATGTGTCTTAGTATTCAGGGCAAGGAATCTATTTTACGGGCTACAGAAGAGTTATATTCTTTTTGATGTCTTTTCTGCATGTATAGCTCTTGAAAGCTTGCTTTTCTTACTTATATTTACCCCTAACTAAGTTTTGTTTCTCTACGAGAGGGCGAACAACGTGAGACAAAAGGTTCAGGCCTTTTGGCGAAATAGCAAAAAAGTTGCTATTTCAAGACAGTAAATCGCGTCGCATTTATTTTTGTAAATTTTATATTTTCAAAATATAAAGGCGGGAAGCGGTAAAGATTAATGTCAAGCTAAAAAATGCACAAAATTTAAGCATAAAGTGCTTGAAAATGAGGCAGGTTTTCAGTAGTGTTGATCACCGTTACTCCGAGTTCGGAAAACACTCAAAACCACCATGAAGAAAGTACGCGCATAATGCAGTCTCCATCTATTGGACACATTGCTCTGGACAACCCGGTCGCCCTAGCGCCAATGTCGGGTATTTCTGATGCGCCATTCCGCCTAATTTGTAAAGAGTTTGGTGCGGGCTGGGTTGTGAGTGAAATGGTCGCTTGTGAAGCGACAGTACGTGAAGACGATATCTCTCGTCAAAAAGCAACTTTCCATGAAGGTCAAGGGCTAGTGAGTGTTCAGATTGTAGGGGCGAACCCGAAGAACATGGCCATTGCTGCACGCGTAAACGAAGAAGCCGGTGCCGAAGTTATTGATATCAACATGGGGTGCCCAGTTCGTAAGATTGTCAACCAGATGTCTGGTTCTGCTCTTATGAAGGACCCTGAACTTGTTGAAGAGATTCTGACAAGTGTTGTTGAAGCGGTAAACATTCCTGTGACCCTTAAAATCCGTACAGGCTGGTCTGAAGAAATGAAGAACGGCGCAGAAATCGCAAAGATCGCTGAGCGTTGCGGTATTAAAAAACTTTCTGTGCACGGTCGCACACGCCAACAAATGTATAAAGGCAAAGCCGACTGGGCTGAAATTAAAAAGATTAAAGATGCTGTGAGCATTCCTGTGATTGCGAATGGTGACATCATTACCCTGAATGATGCAGTCAAAGCGCTTGAGCTTTCAGGCTGTGACGGTGTGATGATTGGTCGTGCAACACAAGGTCGCCCATGGTTCCTTGGACAAGTGGCACATTACCTGCAAACAGGTGATGTCCTTCCAGAGCCTGATGCTGAAACACAATGGAATGTGGTGAAGCAGCATTACAATATGTCTTTGGATCTATACGGGGAAAACAAATGTGTTCGCCTGATGCGTAAAAACATGGGCTGGTACACTAAGGGGTATCCTGGCGGTGCTGAATACCGCAGAGCGATGAATCAGATGACAACAGCTGATGAAGTGCTCGGCCTCACTGAAGAGTTTTACAACACGGCGGTTCAAAAAGGTTTTGTACCTGTGAACCCACACGTGTCTTCTACTGAAGATACAGTAGATACATGCCTGCCTAAAGGCGGTTCCAGCGATAGCTTTAGTGGCTTCGCTTTATAAAGGAAGCTTCCCCATGGAGGGGGAAGTGGATAAACAACAATAAAAATAAGAATAAGGGGAGAAACAAGAATGACAACGACACAACAACAGGCTAAGCCAAGCATTTTTCCAGTTGTAAACGCAAGCGAAGGTATTTCTGAAAACCTTCCAGATGCAGTTAATTCTTGCCTAACACAATACTTCAACAGCCTTGGTGGCATGACACCTGCGCCAGGCCTACATGGTAAAATTATTGAACAAGTAGAAAAGCCACTGATTGAGCATGTTCTACGTTACGCACGTGGTAACCAAATCCGTGCGGCTAAAATCCTCGGTATTAACCGAAACACACTTCGTAAGAAGATCACTGAACTTGAGATTGTGATTCCTAAGAACAACAACCTTCACTAAGAGAAATTTAAAATTTCTTAATGGATACTCCCTTAAACTCGCTAGACAGAGGCGAAAAGTCATGGCTTATAAAAGCTGCACCACAGTGTACTTTTGTACATGAGGAGCGGAAGTTTATAAGCTGTGGCTTTGCAGCCCTGTATGGAGAGATTTAAATGCAGGCCATTCTATGGGTATTGAGTCGTATGACCACAGCCATATATGGCCTGCTTCTTATTGCGCTGGCCTCAGTGGCGGGTACGCTCCTTGTACAAGGGGAGAGTGCGGCAAACTACGATATGCGCTTTGGTGAATTCTGGTCAGCGGTCTTTCAGCTTTCAGGGCTTACTCAGCTGTTTAGCTCTTGGTGGTTCCTTGGGTGCTGCTTCTTTGTAGGGCTCAGCGTTGCGGCTTGCCTGACACAAAGTGGTCGTCAAATTCTCAAAAAGCTCCTCACGACACCAGTTGTTCCTAAATCTATTCCTAAGCGTTTAGAAGAAGTGCAGATTGATTCTCATACAATGGCCCTCATTGATCGTTATACAAAACGTACATTCAGCCTTAAACAGACATCACAAGAAGGCTTTACAGTTTACCGCCTTGGTAAGCTGAACCGTATTGGTTACTTTGTGCTGCACATCAGCATCCTTGGTGTCATTGGCAGCGGGTTTGTCTCAGGTGTATTTGGATATAGAGGGATCGTGAATCTGACTGAAGGGAAGGGATCTGCTGAAATCATCGTGCCACAAGGTGGCGAAATGCGCTTTGAAACACTACCGTTTACTATTGTGAATCGTGGCTTTAAAGTAGATTACTACGCCTCAGGGCTTCCTAAGTTTTATGAAACCAAGCTAGATATCATTAAAGATAATGGCCTTGTCCTTAATAAGAACATCCAAGTGAACAAGCCTATTAATGTAGGTTCTTACACGCTTTACCAATCTGATTTTGGTGATGCTGGTTCAGAAGTAAACGGGCGTATTCGTTATACATTTTCAAATGATAGCAGTGAGTTAAATGCTAAAATTCATGAAGTGCATGAGAAAGATGATGTGCGCATTGAGTTCATGAATTCAACAGCGCATGTAGCGTCTAAGGTGCTTGCTGAAGGAACTAGTATCCCAAGCATGCAAAGTGATGGCGCCGCAGTAGACTACGTTGTAAAAACACCAACTAAATCCCCAATGGGCTTTAGAAGTTTTACTGGTCAGCCTGATGTAATTGGTGTTCAGGTAGAAACAGATGTTTATCAACCTATCTTTCTCGGTCTTAGCCTTGCGGATGATACAGGCTGGGATATTGTTGAAACCGTCATGAATGGCCTTACTAAGAACGATGACGTGCCACTTTCGCCACAGCGTTTTAGTGAGCTTGCAGATACGGCTGTAAAGGCTTACCCAAAGGAAGAGCGTCTCACTCTTGCATTAAAAGCCTTACAAACTGTGCGCGTTTTACAACAGTTTGATATAGAGGTTTTATACTATGCAGAAAGCATAGAACCCAAGCTATTTAGCGGTGTTCAGGTCAGTTTCGACCCTGCTGTTCATGCCTTCTGGGTGTTCTCTATCCTGCTTCTTGTGGGGGTTATGCTGATGATTTACTTTCCGCACGGAACAGTTTATTGTGTGGATTACAAAACAAAAGCCCACATTTTTGTTGATGCAGGGCGCTATACTGGTCGAATAACAGCATGGATTTTAAACCTAGATGCGACGCATAAATCTTAAAGCTTATTTTGCAGCCCTGGTTCTGGGTGTTACTTTGCTATGCGCGACGCCATCTATTGCTGATATTGAGCACTACGAATTTTCCAAAGAAGATAATGGTGAAATCACGCTAACAGGTATCTTTAGAGATAATGACAACTTCTACGATGCCATTGTGAGCCAATTGAAAACAGGTGAGCTACTGGAAGTCATGCTCACAATTGATGTACGCCCGCAAGGTTGGTGGAGCAAAACAAAGTCATACTTTACCAAGCGTCGCCATACTGTGCATAAGCGTTTATCACTCGACCTTCTTACAGATGAAGTCTCTCTTCATCGCAATGAAACATACACAACCATCCTTCCATTGAAGGACCTTATGCCGTCTATCCTTTCATTCTCAAACGTAACCATCATTCACCCAGAAGATGTAGAGAAGGGCGAAACATACTTGGTTGATGTGGAACTGTCTTTCCACCGTGGCACATTTGAAGAAGGCGATGTATGGCAGAAAATTAGCCACTTGCCACGTTACGCTATGCGTTACATTCCAGAAAGTTTACTCAACCCAACACTGGGCACATCGCTCAGCTATAAGTACAAATAATAAGAGGCACCTTTTGAAAACGTCTGTTCGTGCAATTATGAGTCGAGTCATTCAAGCCAGCAGCTGGTTTGTTATGGCAATTCTGATCTTCTTGATTATCGCATCAGTCGCAGGCGTTATGATTGCCCCAACCATTTCAGGGCCCATTTTCCTTGGCATTATTACACTGAACATCCTGCTTATTCTTGTGGCTTCACTTTATATTGGCCGCAAATTAGTAGATGTCTTCCTGAATAAAACCAATTCACTCATTGGCGCTAAGCTTCATGTCAGGCTTGTGGGTATCTTTAGTACGCTGGCGTTTATGCCAGCACTTGTGGTTTCAGTAGCGTCTATCTTTGTCCTAAACCAGGGCCTAGAAACATGGTTCTCAGATCGTGTCACGCGTGCCCTTGATGGCTCGCTTGAAGTGGCGCAGTCATACCTAAAAGAGCAACAGAAAACACTCCTTCTTGAAAACAAATCTATTCTTGGTGAACGTCCAGTAGCAGATGCACTTCTTCTGCTAGATGAACGTGGGCTTACTGAAGCTCTGGAAGATCAACGACGCGAACGCCTGATGAGTGAAGTTTATGTCTTCCAAACAGACGGGGCACTCTTTGGCCAGAACATTGGTGAAGATATTATTCTACCAACAGCGGTTCTGAGTGCGATTCGTCAGCCTGTTCCAAATGGTGAAACACACCTTTCATTCCAGAACAACCGTATCTATGCCGTATCTCCAGTGGGGACACGTAAGGTTCTTGTAAGCTCTCGTCCGATTGAGCCAATTCTTGTTGCCCGCATGAACGAGACTGAAGAAACATATCGTGACTACTATGAGCTACGCACACATAGAAGCGAAGTAAGATTCACACTCACGCTCACTATGCTTGCGCTTGGTCTTGTTGGTCTTGCTGCTGCGATTTGGGTGGGTATTACACTTGCCGGTAAGATCGTAACACCAGTTACAGACCTTGTTTATGCAACCAACAAAGTGAGTGCAGGGGAGTTAGATGTTCGTCTGATTCCACAAGACGATGATGAAATTGGTATTCTCACCCAGTCCTTTAACCGCATGACAGGGCAGCTACGCCAAAACCGTGAACTGCTTGAGAAGAAGAACAAAGAACTTGATGAACGCCGCCGCGGTATGGAAGCCGTACTTACAGGTGTAACATCAGCTGTTGTGGCACTTGATAATAACGGTAATGTGATTCTGAGTAACCGTATTGCTGAAGAGCGCTTTGGCCTTTCTCAAGGAGAAAGTCTTGGGAACCATAGTGCTGAACTCCAAGATGTCTTTGAAGAGTTTGTGGCTAAACTTCCTGAGATTGATGAGCGTAAGATTACACTGAATGTAGACGGGGAAGAGCGTCGCATGCTGCTGCGCCTTGTTCCAATGCGTCAAAGCCGTGCCAAAACACAAGCTGTTGTGATGACACTGGATGACATCAGTGATCTTCTAAGTGCACAGAAGGTTGCAGCTTGGGCAGATGTGGCCCGTCGCCTTGCACATGAGATTAAAAACCCTCTCACGCCGATTCAGGTGAGTGCTGAGCGATTGAAGCGCAAATATACGAAAATCATGCCAGAAGATGATAGAGAGCTGTTTGGGCAACTTACAGGCACAATTGTCGGACGCGTAGAAGATTTGCGTGAGATGCTCAACGAATTTAGCGACTTTGCCCGAATGCCTGCGGCAAAACAAGAAGTTGCGGATATTATGCCTCTTATCAAGGAAGAAATTCTGCTTCAACAGCAAGGCCGCGAAAATATCGCATACGAAAAAAATATTTCGGTTGAGCATGCTGAAGTCAATATGGATAAAAGCCATATCAGACGGGCATTTACCAACCTTTTGGAGAACGCTGCAAACGCCGTAAGTGAGCATCCAGATGCAAAAAATCGTATCGGATTGATAAAAGTTGTTGTAGATATGTCACAAAGTGGTAGACTGTTGTTGTCGATTGAGGACAACGGGGTCGGCATCTCTGAAGATGTAGACCTAGACAAGCTTTTTGATCCTTACGTGACAACGCGTAAGAAAGGGACAGGACTTGGACTTGCGATTGTAAGACGAGTGATGGACCAGCACGGTGGCCAAATCAAACTCTCAAGAAGAGAAGAGGGCGGCACCAAAGTAGAATTAAGTTTGCCTGTGGTTGAACAATAGGCAGACCAATAAAAACAATATTAAAAAATGGGGTTATACGATGAGCAATTACGTGCTGATTGTCGATGACGAAGGGGACATTCGTTCCTCTCTTTCAGGACTACTAGAAGATGAAGGTTATAAAACTGCAACTGCGTCAAGCGGTGAAGAATGTCTTGATATTGTAAGTCAGAAACTTCCTGATCTTGTTCTTCTTGATATTTGGATGGAAGGCATGGACGGTCTTGAGACTCTATCTCGTCTTAAGCGTCGTGCACCAGACCTACCAGTTATTATGATTAGTGGTCACGGTACAATTGAAACTGCGGTAACAGCGACACAGAAGGGTGCTTACGACTTTATTGAGAAGCCACCTTCAGTTGACCGTCTACTTCTCACAGCAAGCCGTGCAATTCGCGAAACACAACTACGTCGTGAGAACATGCTTCTTCGTAGCCGAGGTGGTGAAGTTCAAGAACTTCTTGGTATCTCATCTGAGATCGCAACTGTGCGCCAAACAATTAAGCAAGTTGCCAGCGGTGAAAGCCGTATCATGGTAACGGGTGAAAGTGGTGCTGGTAAGGAAGTTGTTGGTCGCCTGATCCACAAAGGCTCTCGCCGTGCAGATCGTCCATTTATGTCAATCGCACCAGGTGCTGTATCTGATGCTACATTTGACATGGCCCTCACAAGTACACTTGTACAAGCTGCTGGTGGTTCACTCTTCCTTGATGAAGTTGCTGACCTAACGCCACACATGCAAGCACGCCTTCTGAAGTTCCTGCAAGATGGTCGCATTCACGATCCTAAGAGCGGTGGCCAAATTGAAGCCGACGTTCGCGTGATTAGCGGAACATCTAAAGACATTAAAGAAATGGTTGATGCTGGTAAATTCCGCGCAGACCTATTCTACCGTCTAAACGTAGTGCCAATTCATGTGCCTGAACTACGTAAGCGCAACACAGATATCCCAACACTGGTTCAGAACTTCCTTAAAGTTCTTTCTCCAGATAGCGGTTCTGTGCCAAAGATCGCGCCTGCAACAATGGCAATCATGACAAGCTACACATGGCCGGGTAACGTGCGCCAGCTACGTAACCTTATTGAATGGCTGATCATCATGCACCCTGGCAAGATGATTGTTCCAGACATGCTACCACCAGAACTGATGCGTGGTGACGGTTTAGACACAGATATGATGGAAAAAGCGGTACAAATGCCACTACGCCAAGCGCGTGAGCTATTTGAGAAGAATTACCTAAGCAACCAGCTGGTTCGCTTTAGTGGTAATGTTTCAAGAACCGCAGATTTCGTAGGGATGGAGCGCAGTGCACTGCACCGTAAGCTTAAGTCTCTTGGTGTCGAAACACGCGGCGAAGCTTAATATTTAAGCGAAACCTTTTAAGAGCCTCCTTGTCAGGGGGCTCTTTTTTGTGGGAAAATAACTGGCTAGCAAAAATAAAAAATAAGTTTATAAATTTATGTTAAATGCCATTGTCGTTGGTGCAGGTGAAGTCGGGATCTCTATTGCGCAAAACCTGAGCGCAGAAAACCATAACGTTGTGATGATTGATAGCGATGCACACAAGTTGCAGCAAGTGCTTGATGTTGTCGATGTACAAATTGTGGAAGGGGTAGGGTCTCACCCTGATGTTCTTGAGCAAGCAGGCGCCGACCGCGCACACCTCATTATTGCGGTAACTCAATCTGATGAAGTGAACATGATTGCCTGCCAAGTCGCGCATAGCCTCTTTGGTATTAACAAGAAAATTGCCCGCGTACGTGATATGGCGTACCTCAACATTACCCACAACCGCCTATATAACCGTGAGGACATGCCAGTTGATGTGGTGATTAGTCCAGAGAAAGAGGTAGCTGACGCTGTTGTACGTGCGGCTGAAGTTTCAGGGGCGTTTGATGTTACGTATATGGCAGACAGCTCGCTTTGTCTGATTGGCGTTAAAATCCCACATGCTTGTACATATAGGGGTATCAAACTTCGTGAGGTCCTTGAGCGCATGGAGTACGAATTCCGCATCATGTCAATCTTCAGAAACGAGCGTATTATTTACCCACGCGGTGAAGACCACCTTGAAGAAAACGATGAAGTTTACCTTCTGTGCAAAACAAATGATCGCAACATGATTATGGAAGAGCTTGGCTACATGGATAAGCCAATGCAGGATGTCATGATTATTGGGGGCGGACACATTGGTTATGAGATTGCTCTACAAATGGAGCACCAAGGTGTAAATATCCGCATTGTAGAAAATAATATTGATCGCGCAAACTACCTTGCACACCACCTCAACCATGCTGTTGTTCTACATGGTGACGCTCTTGATAGCGACCTACTTGTTCAAGAGAATATTTCATCAATGGACGCCGTGTTTGTGATGACAAGTAATGACCCAAGTAATATTCTGTCATCTATTAGTGCGCGTAAGTTTGGTGTAGAAAACATTATTACACGTGTCAGCAGCCGTATGCTGATGCCACTGGCAGATACACTGCGTCTTGATAAAGTCATTTCACCACGTGAAATTACAGCCTCTCGTATTCTTCAGCATGTGCGCCGCAGTAAGTCTCGCGTAGAAGATCTACACACAATTCACCAAGGCCGCTTAGAAGTGATGGAGCTGAAGGTGACATACAACTCTCCATCTCATGGCCGTACAGTGGGTAGCCTTGGACTTTCTGATGGTGTGAAAGTATCCGCAGTTCTTAAAGGTGATGGATCTATCATCTTTGCAGATGCGCACGTTGGTATTGAGGAGGGCGATACACTTATTATGGTCTCTCGCGCTGAGTGTATTACTGAAATTGAGCAAATGGTGTAAGGGGACGTCGTGCATTACCGTATGATCTTTTACGTTCTGGGAGTTTTCGTCTGCGGCTTTGGCGCATTGATGTCTATCCCTGCATTTGTCGCACTATTTTTCCAAGAAGGTATGGCCGCAAAAATCTTCCTTGAAGTCTCTTTTGCAACCATGGTTTCTGGTGGTGCTGCCATTATTATGATGCGCGGGACAAGCAAAGCAATGAACCATAAAGATGCGTTTCTCTTAACGTTTCTCACATGGTCTATACTCTCGGTTATTGGGAGTTTGCCTCTCTACTTTACAGGCGCAGCCCCAACCTTTGTAGATGGACTGTTTGAATCCGTTGCAGGGATTACCACAACAGGCGCCAGTGTTTTGAGTGGCTTAGACCAGATGGATCACGGTGTTCTCCTGTGGCGCTCCATGCTTCAGTGGATTGGTGGTATGGGTATTATTGTCCTCGCCGTTGCCGTTCTCCCGTTCCTTGGAATTGGTGGTATGCAGCTCTACCGTAGTGAAATGCCTGGAGTTACAAAAGATAAACTCCAGCCTCGCATTAAAGAGACAGCTAAACTTCTTTGGATCGTATATCTAGTTCTTACAATTCTATGTGCGGCAGCTTATAGTGTCGCAGGGATGCATACGTTTGATGCTGTAGCGCACGCCTTTACAACAGTTGCAACAGGCGGCTTTTCAACCCATGATGCTTCCTTGGGGTACTATAACTCTTTAGCTATTGAAATGGTGGCTGTACTCTTTATGTTCCTTGGTGCGGTAAACTTTAGTTTGCACTACATGTTCCTGACAACAAGCGGACGTGTGGTTTATGCCCGTGATGCTGAGTTTAAGATGTTCGTTGTACTTGTTGCTGGGGCCGTGATTGTACTGAGCCTCATGCTGACACTCCTTGATGTCTATGAACTTACAGAATCTATCCGTTACTCACTGTTTAACGTCATGGCCGTAATTACCACAACAGGTTACGCGACAGCAGATTACAACGCTTGGCCAGTGCTAGCACCTATGACGATGCTTGTCCTGATGTTCTGGGGTGGGTGCTCTGGTTCTACATCTGGTGGTATGAAGATTCTGCGTATTATGATGATTGTAAAGCAAAGTCAAACAGAGCTGATGCGTCTATTGCACCCAAGTGGGGTTGTGCGCGCTAAAATTGGTAACCGTACCATTTCAAGCGATGTGATGCAGGCAGTATGGGCCTTTGCAGGTTTATACCTTGTTACGTTTATTATCATTTCTATTATTATGGCAGCCTTTGGGCTAGACCTTGAAACAGCCTTTAGTGCCGCTGGGGCAACCCTAACAGGCCTTGGCCCTGGTCTGGGTGAAGTGGGGCCTGCCAGTAACTACGCAGGGCTACCACAAGCTGCTAAAGTGGTCCTCTGTTTCTCTATGCTTCTTGGGCGTTTAGAACTGCTTACTCTTCTTGTGCTCCTTATGCCTGCATTCTGGCGTAAATAAAGTTGTGGTCTAGTGTGTTATTTTTTTCACAGGGGAAACACTTTTGTAAGGAGATATAAGGGGTAAGGCTTGAGTGAGGGCGTGTTGTTGTTTACGATAAACCATCTCGCAAAAAGTCGGGGTCAATAATAAAGACAAAGAAAGTGTGCCGCAAATGGCTAAAAAGGACGATAAGACAAATAATGTCCAGGACGTGTTTCTGAACCATCTTAGAAAAACACGTCAACCTTGTACGGTGTTTCTAACAAACGGTGTTAAGCTTCAAGGCAAAGTAACATGGTTTGATAACTTCTGCGTAACGCTCACACGCGATGGTATTACTCAGCTTGTTTACAAGCATGCCATTTCTACTGTGATGCCTGCAGATGCGTTCCAAATGCATGACATCCTCGATATCGATAACGTTGGTAACGAAGCTTAAGCGTGGACGAACAACATTTTACTGGCACAAACTGTTATGTGCTACACGTAGAATCTCCTCCTCTAGGGGGGGAGGATAAACTACCTTCTTTACGTTCCTCTGAAGATAAACTCGCAGAGGCCATCAATCTGACTGAAGCTCTTAACCTAGAGGTTGTTGGCTCTTCTTCTGTTACGCTCAAGCGTATTAACCCTAAATCCTATGTAGGTGGCGGTAAAATAGAAGAGGTGGCTGAGTTCTGCCATGAGAATGGCGTAGATATTGTTGTGGTGAATACCCAGCTGTCTCCCTCTCAGCAGCGTAACCTAGAGCTTATGATGGAACTGAAGGTGGTTGATAGAACGCACCTTATTCTTGAAATTTTTGCGGATCGCGCCCGTACCAAAGCTGGTCGACTGCAGGTTGAACTTGCACACTGCATGTTCCAACAGAGTAGACTTGTTCGTACATGGACCCACCTTGAGCGTCAACGTGGTGGCCTTGGTAAAACAGGTGGACCTGGTGAGCGTCAGATTGAGCTTGATAGACGTATGATTCAAGAACGTATTATCAATATTAAAAAGCAGTTGGTAAGTGTTGAGAAGGAAAGGGAGCTTCATCGTAAGACCCGTAAGAAATCTCGCATTCCTGTGGTTGCACTCGTAGGTTATACCAACGCTGGTAAATCAACGCTCTTTAATGCACTTGTGGGTGATGAAGCCGAAGCCAAAGACATGCTCTTTGCAACGCTAGATCCACTCATGCGTCGTTTCTTACTTCCAAATAATGAGCCGATTATTCTGTCTGACACTGTAGGGTTTGTGAGCGACCTTCCTCACCAACTTGTTGATGCCTTTGCAGCAACGCTAGAAGAAGTGGCTGGCGCAGATCTTCTACTCATTGTCCATGATGCCAGCAGCCCTGATGCTGACGCACAATACCAAGACGTCTGTGAAGTTCTCAAGAACATTAAGGCAGATAAGGTACCAATGCTCCATGTAGGGAACAAAATGGATATGGTTGAGGGTGGCTTTAACTTCCACCTGCCAAAAGGTACACTTCCAACATCAGCAATCTCTGGTGAAGGTGTAGAAGAGCTTGTACAAAAGATGACTGAAAACCTATTCGGTGAAGAGAAAACCTTTGTGTTTGATGTTCATGCGTCAGAAGGAAAATGGATGGCATGGCTCCATGCTCATGGTGATGTATTGAGTAGTAGTCTAAACGAAGATATCTGGCATATTGAGGTGACGCTAAACAGCGCAACGGCAACCATTCTTCAAGAAGAAGCCCCTCATATTTACGAGACACGACAAAACATGAAAAAGCCTGCTTAAACGCAGGCTTTTCTTTGATCGATTACTTGCCAATGGCCAGTTTAATATCATGCTTTTCCGCAACAGTTTTAGCCATAAAAACATACAAGCCAAGAACCAGCAGTAGCAAAATGCTACCAGTCATTGCAGAGAAAGCAAGAACAGCACCAGCGCCAATGCCACATTGAATCAGCTTCAACGTGCCGACAGATTGATACATCGGCAGATAGCCTGTTTGCTTCACTTCTTTTGCGGCTTTGAATTCAAAGTAGACGGCTGCAACATAAGCAGCAAACACTAAAATAAGTGCAAAACCAGACAAAGCCATTGCCACAACAGTTGTTGCGCCG
The DNA here is from genome assembly GCA_036141575.1 of Pseudomonadota bacterium. NCBI lineage: Bacteria > Pseudomonadati > Pseudomonadota > Pseudomonadota bacterium. The sequence continues at coordinate 267,103 of JAYZXF010000017.1, forward strand.
ACAAGTTGGTACTTTTCCTGAGTTGTCAAAATACGTTGAGTCATAGGAGATCTCCATAGAAAACGGAAGACAAAGTTGGATTGCTTTTGTTCTATCTGAAAGAGTGGGACTGGTCAATCGGAATAAGAAAAAGCCCGCTTATGCAGCAGGCTTTTCCAGTATCGTTTACGTGAGTTTTTGATGATAACGCTCAAAGTAGCTGAGCTCTTTGGTGGTGACCAATGGGAAGGTATAAGGGCTTTTGCCCACACAAAGCGCTTGCCCTGCAAGAACAGAGCAAGGGCCGGCTTGCCCATCAAACATAAGCATGCCACCCTGTGCGCCAGCTGCATTCAAACTCATCCGAATTTCAAAATGATCCGGCAAAACATGAGGCCGAACAGCACGAGACTGCGCACAAACTGGTGTCATGATCATAGCTTTGAGAGATGGGTGCATCACAGCACCAGCCGCAGAGCGGCTATACCCTGTAGAGCCTGTGGGGCTCGCAAAGATCATTCCGTCACCACGGTAGTCTTGTAAGACAAGCTCACCTTCCACATAAATATCAAAATCCAGAGGGCGCTCATGCGGATGACGGTTCACAGCCACCTCATTCACAAAGGCAAACTGTGTTTCACCAACAGTCGCAAGAAAGTATGGACGGTGCTCAACATTATATTGACCTTCCAGGACTTGCTGGAGGGTAATGTAAGCATACTTCGGCGAGGTATCGGTCAAAAAACCAATGGTGCCAAAGTCAATCCCAATCATAGGGATATCTAACCCCATAAGAGGTGTTGCAGCATGTAGAAATGTGCCATCACCACCCATAATCACAGCAAGGCTGTTGGAGGGTAGATCTTTTACATCCATGCGCGGGAAAGGTACCACAGGCATCAGACTTTCATCTGGCCCACACAGTACAACTGATACGCCAAACTTTTTGGCCAGCTCATTGAGTTCATCAAAAACAGGATAAGAGAAATCCATCTTCGGATGAACAAATAGAGCAAGTGTTTTAAACACACTCATAGGTGCCTCCATAACAAAAGGGATAAGAAGTCAGAGATGACCTATTATGTATACAGAGAGGTATTTTTTGTCAAGATTTCTTAACGATACGGTACTTACTCTTCAGTGGAATCGCAATAGCAACAAGCATAAAGCAAAGGTGCGCCACAGCAAACCCTGCCACAAGTGCTACATCTGGGTAGTACGGCTTTAGAGCAAAGAAAGCTGCAAAGTAAAACAGGACAATCAAGCACTGTAGAACAAAGAACAACTGCGTGCGTCCAATATAAATGTAGAAGAAACGCAGGAAGTCACCCACCAGAAAGATTGGTAGCGTTGCACACAGGATGTAGAAGTTCGTATCACGCAGCTCAATACCAAAGAGTTGCATATCAAACTGAGCAACCCCAATCACAAATACAGCAGCGACTAGACCCAGCGCATAAAACAGCGGAGGCACAGCCATAATACGCATATCAAAGTCTTTCGGCTTTTTCGGGTTCTTACGCTTTACACGTGTGAGCACATATTGGCTTACCGGCGTAGACATCATTTGGCTTGCCTGAACAAGCATCATTGAAATTGTAAGTTTTGCAATGGCTGTCCCAGGCATCAAAATTGGCGCCATAAGAATAGGGGCACGCATCAGGAAACTAGATAGCAAGAAGCTGAGCCCTGCAAAGAATACACTTCTAAACTGTTCGTAGAGGTCTCTCATATTGAAGTTAAACTCAATCGGCTTAATACGGTGAAAGATATACGCTGAGATCGCCAGACGAATGAGCGTCGGTGCCGACATCGCCAGTGCAATATGGTTCAGCGTCTTCACTTCGTAGATCGTCATAACAAGTAGTACTGAAAGCATCGTAATAAAGGCCTCAGCGACACGTAGAGACGTTTCAACAAGCTCATACTGTCTACCACGCAACATATGCATGAAAGGATCTGCAAGAGACGGGTTAGAGGCAAACAGAGCCAGTGCCAGACCAAAGCCAAATAGCTCTGGACTTAAATTCCCTGCAATGTGGGTAAAGAGAATAAAGGAAATAAAACATGTGATTCCAAAAATCACACGGTACCCAAGCACCGTTGCTACTTTTTTCCTATTCGTGAAGTACTCATCATCACTTGCATGAATGGTTAGCGTTGTGTGCAGACCAAAGTCACTCACTGAGTTAAAGAAGATCGCAACCGAATAGAAGTAGAAAAATGTATTAATCGCAGGAACGCCCGCAAGGTAGTGGCTAATCATCGCAACCGTTACAAAACGAAGAACCGTCATCAGTGCATTATTAGAAAGCACCAAAAAGACACGCTTCAAATGGTGTGCAGGAAGGAGGAGTTTGCCACTACGTCTGATCATGCGGGGTTACCTTTAAAAGCCTTCTCTATGAGGGGCAATGAGAATTTCAACGCGGCGGTTTTGTGCGCGGCCTTCTTGTGTATCGTTGCTGGCAACAGGGAGACGCTCACCCATACCACGCACAACAAGACGGCTGCCTAGTACACCGTCGCCCATCATGATGTCGCTTACGGCTTGCGCACGGCGGAATGATAGGGCTTCGTTGTAATCTTCAGAGCCAACGCTATCTGTATGACCAATCACATCAACGTATGTGCTTGGGTAACCGTTAAGTACATCAGAGATGTTACGAATGACACCGTAAAAATCTGGCTTCACTTGCGCTTTGTTAAAGTCAAACGTAATGCTGTTTGGCATGTTCAGAAGAATGTTGTCGCCTTGGCGTTCAACTTCTACACCTGTGCCTTGTAGGCGCTGGTTAAGGAGCGCTTCTTGTTGCTCCATGTAGTTCCCGACAACACCACCAGCAAGAGCACCAATACCTGCACCGATAAGGGCGTTCTTACGCTTGTTATCAGCGTTATCAGCACTAATAGAACCTGCAAGGCCACCTAGAGCTGCACCAAGTACCGCACCAATCACAGCGCTGTTGTTTTCATTTGGTTGACCATTCGGGTGTGTACCAGTTGTTGTACATCCCACAAGAAGGGCGCTAAGCGCCAGAGAAATATAAGGTTTCATATGCATGCTCTAAATTGTTTAAACTAAGGCTAGTCTTGTGATGATGGAGGGATTTGTCAACCCCTTTAAAAGGGTGTAGAATTCAATTTCTTAAATAAGGAAAATAAATCATGAAAGACCCTTTCATATTGCACACCCCGCAGGGGGAACTCGTGCCTGCGTTTTTTGATAGCCCACACAGTGGCAAAAATTATCCCGACACATTTAAACACCGCGTTTCAAGAAGTATCCTACGCACTCTAGAAGATATGTACGTAGACGAACTCTTTAACGCTGCACCATCACTTGGTGCCCCAATGCTGGAATCTCTCTTTCCGCGTAACTTTATTGATACAAACCGTAGGCTGAGTGACCTTGACCCAAGCATGGTTGAAAATGGCTGGTGCTACGTCCCAACAGAAGAGAGCCGTTACGCGCGTACAGGTAAAGGCCTTATTTGGAAAGAAGCCTACACACACGGCGCCATTTATCATGATCTTCTCACCAAGGAAGACGTCACAGATCGTATTGACAACTACTACAAGCCATACCACAGCGCCCTAAGAAGCCAAATTGATGAGCTTCATGGCCAGTTTGGTGTGGTTTACCATGTGAACTGTCATTCTATGCCTGGCATTAGCTCTGGCGGCGAATTAGACGAGAAGGGTACAAAACGCCCTGATATCGTAGTGAGCGACCGCTTCGGTACAACCTGTGATCCAAACTTTACCAAGCTGATTGCCCACGCTTTTGAAGAGCATGGCCTAACAGTGAAAGTGAATGACCCATACCAAGGTGGTGAAATTGTAGCAGGCTACGGACAACCTGATCGCGGCGTACATAGTGTACAGATTGAGCTGAACCGCGACCTGTATATGGATCCCAATACGTTAGAGAAAACAGATGGCTTTGATACGCTTCATGTCATTGTGAGCGATGTCAGCCGTCAAATCTGTGAGTATGCTAAGGCAAATATCCCAGTAAAAACACTGCCAAAGGGCTTGAAGGAACGAAGGAAGGTTGCTATATAGCTATTATTCCTAACTTTCTTCTCGTTTAACTGGAGGTCTTTATGACTGAAGAACAACTGAAGGCACGTATTGCTGAACTTGAAGCCAAGGTCGATGCGTTGGAAAATCCCGAGTGGCCCAAAGCAGCTCCGGGCTGTGGTGCGCTGTTTTATTACATCACTGATGATGATGAAGCTTTTGTACTGCTGTCTCGCCGTGGTACTGAACATGGTGAAGGCTATGGTATCACAGGTGGCGGTTTCTACAGTGTAAAGAAAGCCACGCCTTACAGTCTTGGTAGTCCTGTGTTGACTCATGAGCTGGAATGTTTCCGTGAGCTTTGTGAAGAGTTTCGAGACCCAGGCCAAAACGAGGATGAGAGCGATACTCTTGAGCAAGTTATGGCCAAGGCAACAGCTTTTACATCACTTGTTCCGAAAAAGCGGTTTACTGAACATGCTGAGCGCCTGTGCGGATTCGTTGTTCAAACGCCCAATGACCCGCACAACCAATACCATGATTGTAACTTCTTTGCCTTTCAGGTAACAGAGAAGGTGGCTATGCAGCTTATGGCTATCCCTGCAAATGCAGAACGGCCTGAAACGGTTGCTGTTCCCATTGAAGAAGAAGCTCTCGTTGACGTTACCTGCGCCTTGTTTCATAAACATGAAGCTGTTCCGATTGTTCAGCTTCTTCAATATGTTGAAGAAAAAATGGCTGATGATCACGTCTGAGTTAATCGATGAAAAGCCCCGCTACACATGCGGGGCTTTTTGTTTTATAATAGATCTTATGAAAGAGAATCCGTCCATTTTAGAAGAGCTCAGAGATCTAATTCAAGAGGTTGATAACTGCCTTGCTGATGAAGACTTTGAAACCGCTTGGGCCTTTGTGGAGCAGTTTATTCTTCTAGAACATGATGGAAGCTTTAGCGCACAGAGCGAAGTGCTAGACACTAAAATTTGGGATGTGAACGCTCCAACAGTTATGCTTGATTCTAAAAAGGTCATTCACCGTTCTCGAATGAAAGCTTATACCGATCCTGATTTTGGTAAAGGCGCAGTCATGCCGCTACTTCCGAATACAGGCCTGCGCTTAAAGGATCAACCTTACGCTGTTCTTTGTTACCTTGATATTGGCGGCTGCCTCACACTCAGAAGAGAGAAGGGCGCGCTCTTTGCGGCAAGCCACAGTTCTCCAGATACGCTTAAAGGCGGTGCTGACTTTACTATTTCAGTTGGTGTGGCTCTTTCAGAAAACCATCATGGTCGGCTTCTTGGCCTTCCAGCAGAACCCTTCATGATTATGGCAACCTCTAAATGGATCGCTGCCATTCCAGCAGAAAAAGACGGCTTTGTTCTCAAGACATTTGAGGGCGGACAACTGATTGAATATTAAATTCTTTTTAAAAATTAATGTATACATTGGCCCTGCTATTTTCCTCAGCTAAAAACGACGTCTACGTGTAAATACGAGTAATCTTTGTTATCTAACTTTTTCTGAAACCTTGCTTTGAAAAGGAGATCCCTATGGGACCCAGTTTTGGCGCCGTTCGTAACGGTGATAAAGTCATCTTCAATGCCAGCTATATGGCTTCTGCAACCAACTACAGTTTTGAAATCGGTCCTTGCATGTTGGAAATTCCAACCAAGCCCGGTGAAGTGCTGCTGGACGTTGCCATCAAAGGCGCAGGTCAAGTTGGCGGCTGTGCGATGACGCAGATCAATGGTCAATTTGAAATTGATGACCCGAACGGTGAAATCAAAACCGTAAAATTCCAGTTCAATGGGAATTGGATGTCTGTTGACGTTGTCACCCGCTGTGGCAACTAAGCCCTCTTTGTGAAGGAGGGATCTTATGACAACCCCAATGATGGACCGCTTTATTGCGGTTCGCCATGGTGACACGATTACCTTCAAAGGTATGATGTGGGCACCCACACCTGGTTACGCACTGGCGATTGAGCCTGCCAACCACGACAACCTACTGCCGCAAACCACATACCCGCTGCAAGTTTCCCTTGAGGGGAACAGTGGTGGACTGATGGAGGCGCAGGTCATGACACCGACAGAAGGTGAGTATCAAATCCACGACCCTTCGGGACTCATTACCAAAATCCGTGTGTATAGCCGCGACAACCGCAGCTATGACGAGATTGCTGTCACTGTCAGCGAAACCAACTAACTCGAATAAGAAGCCCCGCAACATGCGGGGTTTTTCTTATTGGCTGGTATCCCAGTGAAGTTTTGTTCTGAGGAGATCAAAATAACTCATACGGTTACTGTGAATAATCTTCATAGTGTGCGGGCTCTTCTCAATGCACACGCTTTCCGCTTCTTTCAGTTCCATAGAGGTTTGTCCATCTAGGCTCAGTAGGGCTTCTGGTGTTTTAAGAGTCAGCTTAACAGGCACATTTGCAGGCAGCACGACAGGCCTAAAAGTCAGTGTATGTGGGCTAATTGGCGTAAGAAGTAGGGCATCCACACTCGGATGCACAATCGGGCCACCAGTAGAAAGGTTATACGCTGTAGAGCCTGTTGGCGTTGCAATAATAATCCCATCTGCACGGCGCTCTGTTACGTGCTCACTATCAACCTTCACATCAATCGAGACCATTTTATGTTCAGATTTACGGTTCAGAACCGCATCATTTACAAATGGCAGAACCGTATCACCAATACGCGCTGTAAAGTAAGGGCGGTTATCAATCTTAAATTCGCCAGCAAGTACGTTACAGATTTTTTTATAGGTATGCTCAGCGGGTACATCTGTTAAAAAGCCAAGGTGACCAAGGTTAATACCAAGAATTGGAATGTTCTTACCATAGAGTAGGCGGCTTGCATTTAGGAAGGTGCCATCACCACCAAGTACAATCGCCAAGGTTTCATGATCTTTAAGATGAGCCGTCTCTTTACGTGGGAAAGGTGGGTCCATCATCACTTCCACCTCAGGTGCGCACACCACAACCTCTAGCTCTTTTTCAGTAGCACATGTTTTGATCTCTTCAAACACCGCATGCATCAGGCTTGTGCCTGGCTTAATAAAGAGGGCTAGCGTTTTAAATTGGCTCATCATGTTATCCTTCTTATGGAGCTGCATCTAAATTCTTTATATATGAGACTTTGTGTGATAGACAATGTTTCTCACTTTCGATATTGTGACACAGAAATTTTTAAAACACACGTTTAAGGAATAAGAAAAAATGTTGACAGCATATGCACAAACAGCAGCAGGCGCAGCACCAGCAGGTGGCAGCGGCCTACTTATCGCTTACCTACCGTTTCTAGCGGTTATTGGTATCTTTTACTTCCTCATTATCCGTCCACAAAATGCACGTGCCAAAGAGCACGCAGAGATGGTTTCTAGCCTCAACAAGGGCGATAAAGTCATCACATCTGGTGGTATCCACGGTGAAGTTGTGAAAACAAACGAAGACATGATCTCTCTTTCTATTGCAGAAAACACAGTGATCACTGTGAATGCAACAAGCATCTCAGTGCGTACTGAGATGGGGAAAGCATCACAAAAAGCTGCTAAAAAGGCTGCATAATTTTAAAGCAAAGGATTAAGAATCGTGCTGAATATATCTGTTTACAAAAAACTTTTTGTTTTATTGGTAGTCATCTGCGGGCTTACGTTCGCTCTACCAAACTTTGTAGAACATAGCGCTCTACCAAACAAAAAGATTAACCTTGGACTAGACCTTCAGGGCGGTTCTCACCTTGTACTTAAGGTAGACCTTGCTGACCTTATCGCAAGAAACGTTGAAAACCTTGCCGATGACGTACGCCGTGAGCTACGTGATAGAGAAAAAGGACGCCTGACTGTTCGTAACTTCAAAGAAGTACGTGGTGGCCTGCGCTTTAACGCAACAAGCGATGAAGTGGCTTACGAAGCGATGGAACGCCTCAAGCGCTCAGTACGTGACGTAGAGATTAACCGTAACGGTCTCTCTATCACAGTAAACTACACAAGTGATGCAATGGCTCAAATGGAGCTTTACGCTATTAACCAAACGCTTGAGATCCTCCGTAACCGTGTGGATGAGTTTGGTGTTGCAGAACCAGTGATTCAGCGTGAAGGCACTGACCGTATTATTATTGAGCTTCCAGGTGTAGATGACCCGGCGCGTGCGAAAAGCGTGATTGGTCGTACAGCACAGCTATCTTTCCACCTTGTAGCAGATGGTTACGACGCCAACCAGTATGTAGAGCGCCGTCCACCAGCAGGCACAAAGCTTCTTTACATGCAAGAAGGGCAGGGTGAAGACATTTACCACCGTCCAATTCTTGTAGAGCGTCGTGCTGTGATTACAGGTGAGCGTCTCTCTAATGCAAGTGCTGGCTTTAACCCACAAGATAACGCGCCATCAGTCTTCATTGATTTTGACCGCTCTGGTGCTCTTAAGTTTGGCCAAGTGACATCTAACAACGTTGGCCGTCGCCTTGCCATTGTACTTGACGATATTGTTTACAGTGCGCCCAACCTAAACGAGCCTATTCTTGGTGGTAGCGCCGTAGTAAACGGTAACTTTACAATTCAAGAAACAGAAGACCTTGCAACCGTTCTACGTGCGGGTGCGCTTCCAGCACCTGTTAACATTGTTGAAGAGCGTACAATTGGCCCGTCACTTGGTGCGGACTCTATTGCTGCAGGTAAAATGGCCATTATGGTTGGCTTCCTGTTTGTTCTTTGCGTGATGTTCGTGTTCTACCGTGGCTTTGGTATGGCAGCAAACGTAGCGCTTCTATGTAACGTTGTGCTTATCCTCGGTATCATGACAATGCTTGGCGCAACGCTTACACTTCCAGGTATTGCAGGTATCGTTCTAACAATGGGTATGGCGGTTGATGCCAATGTTCTTATCTTTGAGCGTATCCGTGAAGAATCTAAGAAGGTCAAAAGCGCAAGCGCAGCCATTGATAACGGCTTTAAAGGTGCGTTCTCTACTATTATGGATGCCAACGTAACAACACTTATTGCAGCGGTTGTTCTGTTTGCTATTGGTAGTGGCCCAATTAAAGGATTTGCCCTTACGCTTTCTGTAGGTATCGCAACATCTATGTTTAGCGCAATTATGATTACTCGTATTTTAGTTGTGACATGGCTCAACAGAGCTAAGCCACAAACGTTGAAAGGATAAAGCCATGATCAAACTGGTTTCTGATAACATTAACTTTGACTTTCTAGGCAAGCGCAAACTTGGCGCTATCCTATCCCTTACGCTTCTTGCAATAACAATTGCACTGCTTGTTGTGCGTGGCCTTAACTGGGGTATCGACTTTACAGGCGGTATGCTGGTTCAATTGCAAACAGAGAAAGCAGCACCGATTGGTGATATCCGTGAATCTCTTGTAGATGCAGGTTTTGTTGGCTCAACAATTCAGGCTTACGGTGCAGATACAGAATTCCTTGTGCGTCTTCCTGTATCAGACTCTGAAACAGAAGAGCATGGCGGTAACATTTCAGGTGCCGTTGCTTCAACAGTGGCTGGCATTGCAGGCCCTACAGATGTACGTCGTACAGAGTTTGTTGGCCCGCAAATTGGTGATGAGTTGAAAGAGAAAGGAATTCTAGCAATTCTTCTCGCGATGGGTGCCATCCTTGTTTACGTATCAGTACGTTTTGAGTTTCGTTACGCCATTGGTGCTGTTATGGCCCTTGCGCATGATGTTTTCCTAACGGTTGGTTTCTTCGCACTGATTCAAAAAGAAGTGAGTATGCCTGTGCTTGCGGCGCTTCTAACAATCATCGGTTACTCGCTTAACGATACAATTGTTGTATTTGACCGCGTGCGTGAAAACCACCGCGGCAACCCTAAAATGAAAATGTTTGATGTTCTGAACCTCAGCCTTAACGAGATGCTAAACCGTACGTTAATGACCTCTCTCACAACGCTTGTGGTACTTATGGCCCTTTACCTATTTGGTGGTGAAGTGATCAACGGCTTTGCTTTAACCTTGATTTTTGGTGTGATTGTGGGAACATATTCATCAGTATTTGTTGCATCACCTGTGGTACTATGGATGGAACGCTACGCAGATAAGCGCCCGAAAGGCAAAGGCGAAGACGAGATTGACTACGCCGCAATTGCCGCAGGTAAGGTCCGCGACTAGTACAAAAACAAAAGTTGCCTAAGACCTCGCTTATGTTCAGCGAAAATGGCTAATTTGAAGAACCGGAACGCAATGTATATAGAGATACATGAGTAACGGAAGCACAAAAGTAGACATTTGCAGCGATCATAAGTAGAGTTATGAGGTTACTTTTAGCCCTAATAAAAAGAAAAAAGGCAGTTCAATGTTTAAATATGGTTTTCTCGCTCTTGCAGTACTTGTAACTGCATCACCAGAAGCAATCGCGATTGATCGTGACGTACAGATTGAAATTCGTCGTCTTGAGCAGCGTCTTGGCCGTGAACAGGAAACCAATCGACAACTCCTTCAAGATGTTCGCCAGCTGCAACGCCAAATGGATCAGCTCATTAAAATGGTTGAGACTGTAGAGACAAAGAAGGATGAACTGACGGACGCTCTGACAAACGTACAAAACGTAGACATTGCTAACCTTAAGTCTGGCCAGCAGAACCTTTACGATAACATCGATGTTCTCAACTGGGGTGACAAACAACGTGAGTGTCCAGAGATCAAAGCGACGCACCAGCAAATCAAAACAATGATGCGTGATGATAACAAGGTGACAAGTAAGTCTCTTTGCTATGATGGTAAAGTACTGCACCTAGAATCATCTCTCAATGTAGCGCCATAACCTATCTTAGATTTATTCAGTAGATTTACGATATGAATTAGTATATGAAGCATTTACTGGGCTTAATTTATTATAAGGAATAAAACGAATGTCTCTACATGTACACCTATTTACTCTATTTCTTTTACTAGCTGCTGCAAGTGGGCTTGGTTTCTTTTGGGCAAAACACACAGAAATAAATGCTCTTCTCCTAGAGACACGAACCAATGCTATGCACCAATATCTTGTAAAAGATGAAAATATCTATCGTCTGAATCGTTACAAAGGCACATTACAGCTTTGTAATGCCGCTGATAAAAATGCGGACGGCGTATATGAAAAAGTAACATGCTCAAAAGCGGTGAAATAATACGATGCCGATATTTCCAAACACACCTGCAACACTGGCTGATTGGCAAGATTACATCAAGCAGATGAAAGTTGAGCGTGGGTTTGATACGTCTAACAAAATCAATGAATGCTTCCTTTTAGGTGAAGAAATAGGGGAGCTGTTTAAAGCCGTGCGTAAAGCCGAAGGCTGGAAGATTGATACAACAGACCAAAAGAATGATGATGTCGCGCATGAGCTTGCAGATTGCCTCATCTTTCTATTGAGTATTGCTAACCAACACGGCATTGATATTGAATCCGCCCTGAGAGAAAAAGAAGCCATCAATAACAACCGTACTTGGGCGCAAAAAGAAAAGACAGCCTAAGCTGTCTCTCCTCCATCGTTTTAACTTTCAGTTTCTTCTTCCCATTCATAGCCGTCCTGGCTAACAGAGCCTTTAAGCATGATGACATTGCCTTTACCATCAAAGCGTACACCCACAATAATAGTAGGTACATCAGCAAGAAATTGGCGATAGATGCCAATATCACCTTCAGCGCTATGCTTTGAGAGAATCTCATGCATTGCTTTGTCATATACACAATCAAGCGTAGGAAGGAAAAGCAACCCTTCTTTCAGCTGGTCTGCACAAGGTGCAAACATAGGGTGTTCTTTTAGTTCATCAGCGCAAGCCTGAGAAATTTGCACACTATTCTTCGCAAGTTTAAATGCCATGGGTACACTCCTTAATGGCTGAGAAAAAGATAAGCAAAGATTGAATTGTCGCAAACCTACTTAAAATTGCCATTCATGACAAGAAAAAAGGCAGCAACTTGCCACCTTTTTCTTTTCGATTTATTGCACGTCTTCAACGGTTTCCAGAACATTCCAGACATAACCACCGCCATTCACGCGTGATCCGTGCAGGCTGCGCATGCCACCTTTGCCGTCAAAGCGGTAGCCAAACACCAACTGGCCGGGGAAAATTTCCCGTACATAGACGAGATCACCTTCTGCTTTGTGGGCGATGAGAGTGCCGAGAAAGCTCGGACCGGACATTTCGTAGAGGTTAGGGTTCGGCATCAGCCGTGCGCCAGTCTCTTCGCAAACGCGCTGTGCAGCACCATGAAAGACTGAATTTGCCTGCAACGCTTCTGCACATTCAGCTGAGATCTTCACAGTATTTTCAAGAACCTTGGGCAGTGCCATGGTAAAAGTCTCCTGAGAGGTTACGGGAAGTAGAGATGGGTCGTACTAAAAGTATAGGAATAGATTCAGCACATTACTAGTGCTTAGTACCAAGAAACTCTTCAGTTTCACCAAGCATAGGGTGCATGCGGCGCCATTCACCAGTAAAAGTGCCGTTAGAATCAAAATGGCCTGCAACGTAGTACTTCTGTGGAACTTGAATATTGTAATCAGCATTAGCGCAGCTATGCGTAGCGTACATGACTGTAAACTCTTCTGCTGGGGCTTCGCCTTTATAAACTTCAAGTTCACGTACTTCAGCAAAACCAGAGTGCACTTCACCCTTATCAACCACCTCAACCTGAGCAACATAATCAACTTGGCTAATATCTTTTGGAAGACGAGGAAGGAAGGTTTGTACCTCTAACATAAGCCCTATACAGGCCTCAGCGCTTGTTACAATAGAAAGAGTAAGAACCAAAACGCTGAGGATGTATTTCATATGTAAAACCTTTTAACTGTTTCTCCACTGGTCAAAGTATTTGCCAGCACGTACACCATAGTACTCTTTTCGACTCTTCTTGTACACTTTGCCATCTTCTTCATCAGGCATTGGGAGAAGGCCGTAGTTTACATTCATAGGCTGGAAGGTTTTAGCGTCTGCTCCACCGGTAATGTGTGAAATCAGCGCACCAAGCATTGTACGCTCAGGTGGTGATGCCATGTCTTCACCTTTCAGCTCAGCATCAAGGAAGAGAGCAGCAAGAAGGCCCATTGCTGTAGATTCAACATATCCCTCAACACCAGTCACCTGACCTGCAAAACGTACGTTAGGCTGTGCTTTCAGGCGCATTTGTTCGTCTAGTACTTCTGGGCTGTTGATAAATGTGTTCTTATGGATTACACCAAAGCGAACGATATCTGCGTTCTCAAGGCCAGGGATGGTACGAAGCACCTCTTTCTGGGCGCCCCATTTCATACGTGTTTGAAAACCAACCATATTGTATAGGGTACCAAGCTTGTTATCTTGGCGGAGCTGAACCACTGCATAAGGCTTTTCAGTTGGGTTATGAGGGTTAGTCAGCCCCTTCGGCTTCATTGGGCCAAAACGCAATGTTTCTCGGCCGCGCTCAGCCATCACTTCAATTGGAAGACATCCATCAAAGTAGCCCACGTCTTTATCTTCTGGGTTATGGCCAACAGCTTGTTCAGCACTCAGGATATCATCTAGGAATTTTTCGTACTGCTCTTTGGTCATTGGGCAGTTAATGTAATCTTTACCGTCACCCTTATCGTAACGAGACTGCATCCAGCAGATATTCATATCTACTGATTCTTTCGTTACAATTGGGGCCACAGCATCAAAGAAAGACAGACGGCTTTCACCAGTCTTATCAAGAATAGACTTTGCAAGACCTTCAGATGTAAGAGGGCCTGTCGCAATAATAACAGGATGGTCTGTTGGGATCTCTGTTACTTCCGCGCGTATTACCTCAATGTTTGGGTGGTTCATAATCTTATCTGTCACAAAGTCACTAAACAGCTCACGGTCCATTGCAAGCGCACCACCTGCAGGCAGCTTAGTTTCATCTGCTGCTGAAAGAATAAGAGAGTTTAGATTACGCAGTTCCTGATGAAGGACTGCAACAGCATTTTTTGTCGGATCACTCCCACGGAAAGAGTTAGAGCACACAAGCTCAGCAAGCTTATCTGTTTTATGAACAGCTGTCGGTTTTACGCCGCGCATTTCATAAAGCTTAACGCTATGCCCACGTTCAGCAAGTTGAAATGCAGCTTCACTACCGGCTAGACCGCCGCCAATAATCGTAATATGTGTCATGTATAAATGCTCCTAAACTTAGTGCATTCAACATATAGGGGCGCTTTTATAGATCGTCAATAGAAAAGCCGACAGATTTGCTAAAAGGGTCGCCACCATCTCCTGTCTCGTCGCCAGAAGGCAAACGGGTCATCTTATCAGCGAATGATTCCGTTGTTTGAGCTTGCGGCCTTACCACTTCGCCTGAACCAAGGCGAGCAAGTGCTTCACGTTGGCTTTTACGTAAGCCTTGCATGTAGTCATAAACCACACGTTTACGAACCTTCAGGTCACTACGTTCAGACTGCTCCATAAAGTCGAGAGGGTTAAACAGCTTCTCGTTATGGCTGAGCTTCACAAGGTTATCAACAGCAATCGGGCCAGAGTCCGCATTATCATCAACCTGAGGAGATGCAAAACACTTAATCTTCACGCGTGGTAGAAGACGCTCAATCATACGGCACATACGGTTTGGTACCGCACGACCGTTAGGGTCCACATACTTAAACACGCTTTGGCCTTGATCGAGCACACCCACTGTTGTGTAGTAGCCGCGGCCGTCTTCAGTTTTCAAAAGAAACTGGAAAAGAACCTGTTTATTGCTTGGGTTGTTAGCAATGCGCGTCAATTCATCCTCAAACCAGACGCCGTTATCCACATCAAACGTAACGCCTGACTGGTTAAGTACCAACGATGACTCCTCCATGTTCAGAGAAGGGATGTAGTAGCTAATAAGAGCACCTACATCATGAATTGGATGGTATTCCTTACCAGAGGCACGATTACTCGTCCCAGAGCTTTGTTTGCCCTGATACTGTCTTGTCAGGTTCGAGTCGCCATCGTATGTGGCGTAAACTGAACCGTCGTGGAGTCTTACGTAGCGCATTTAACTGCTAACCTCTTTAATTTCTTATTAACTTTTACTCGTATAGTTAAAGTATGGGGATTTTATATCCACTTTTCAAGCAAAGAACGCCATTGTTTTATAAGATTTTTTTTCAGTATGGGGGTTGAAAAGGTATAAGTTTTGTCCTATATAGCAAAGCATGGATTTTTCACTACCACCATTGGTTCCAGGCAAAGCGCCAGAAGACACAACCGTTGTTGTGGCGATGTCTGGTGGCGTAGACTCTTCAGTTGCTGCGGGCCTTATGCACAAACTGGGTTACAAAACCATTGGCATCACACTCCAACTTTGGGACTACACACCAGCCAGTGATGGCGGCCAAAAAAAAGCTGGTACATGCTGCGCTCTAGATGACGTGTATGATGCCCGCCGTGTGTGTCAGACAATTGGCATTCCACACTACGTGATGAACTACGAGAGTGAGTTTAAGGAAAAAGTCCTTGATGATTTTGTTGAAACGTACCTTGCAGGCGCAACGCCAATCCCATGTGTACGCTGCAACCAACGTATTAAGTTTGATTCTCTCCTAGATAAAGCCAAACTCCTTGGCGCAGACGTACTGGTTACAGGTCACTACGTACGCAAAGGGAAGGGTGAAGATGGTAAGGGCTGGCTCCTTAAAGGGGATGACCCACAAAAAGACCAAAGCTACTTCCTGTTTGCAACAACACAGGAACAGCTGGACTTTATTGATTTCCCACTTGGTGAACTCACAAAAGAGCAAACGCGTGCCCTCGCTAAAGAGCTTGGCCTGCACCTAAGTGAGAAAAAAGAAAGTCAAGACATCTGTTTTGTACCAGAAGGTGACTACCGCAAGGTGGTTCGTAAGTTTGCACCTGAAGGCAGTATTCGCCCAGGTAACTTTGTCGATAAGACAGGTAAAGTGCTTGGTCAACATGAAGGTGTACTCGGCTTTACAGTCGGTCAACGTAAAGGCCTTGGTATTGCGCTTGGGGAACCTGTTTACGTCACTGAAATTCGCCCACAGAGCGCAGAAGTTGTGCTTGGCCCTAAAGAAGACCTTGCTGAAACAACCTTCACAGTTTCAGACATCAACTGGATTGGTGACGAAACCGATTACGACGGTAAAGAGGTTGGCCTCAAAGTACGTTACGCGCACAAAGGCATTGAAGGGCGTTTAAAGAACCTTGGCAATAACCGTGCAGAAGTGACTCTATTTGCACCTGAAGAGCAAATTTCTCCAGGGCAGGCGGCCGTTTTCTATGATGATAACCGTATGTTAGGTGGTGGCTGGATTGATATTCCAGAGCGCGCCAAACTTCCACTTGGTGAAAAAGTTAAAGTGGCGATTGCTTAAAAGAAAAGGCCCTCAAAAGGGCCTTTTTCTATGTCTCTTGTCCCTCACGAGTCGGAACAATAATTTCCCAGTTCTGGGTCAGCAGAAGTACATCGCGATCTGTGTCGTATGTTTCAAGGAAGATATTCACATATCCGCGCTTGTTTGATGATTTAGACATACGCTTATCCTTCACCACAGCTTTTACAACCAAGTTGCAGTCTGGGTGAATGCGTGTATGAAAGCGGCTATCACTGAGGTGCAGGCCAATAAGAGGTGTTTCACCAAGTGGATTACACTTCGCCATGAGGCGCATAGTAATGGCAAGCACGTTCCAACCACTGGCCACAAGCTCGCCAAAAATCGTGTCCTTTGCCGCTTCAAAATCTGTGTGCATAGGTTGAGGGTCGTACTTGTTTGCAAACTCCAGCACTTCATCAAGCCCTAAAAAGTAACTGTCCGTTTCATGGGTATCACCAATGTTGATATCCTCATAAAGTTTCGTTGGGTACTTTGCCATTAACTTTTCTCCTTCTTTGCACGTCGTGGCGCTAAATGTTTAGGGTAGGGCGCAAAGTAGGTCAGCACACTTGCGGCACCCATATAAACAATACTCCAAAACAGAAGCGTGCCCACATCAATATTTATTTTTAGGAAATATCCTGTAATCATCGGCCCTAGCGCAGAGGCACCAATACCAACAAACATAGCAATACTCTTAATCGTACCAAGGTAACGCGTGCCATATAGCTCTGGCCATAGAGAGGTAGAGGTTACAGCGCTTAGCCCTGTAGATGTCGCAATGAGTGCAAAGTACACAAACATTAAGTAAGGGTGAGGAGCGTACAACAGTACAGCAACACCAAGCATCATTGGAATATGTACAAACGGGTACATGCGCCTTGCTGTAAACTTATCAACCAAATCACCCGCAAAGAGCCCCACAAGCAAGCGTACAATCCCAAAGAAACTTAAGCCAAAGATCATCATCTTGATATCCCAGCCTTTAAACTCAGCTACAGCCCCTTGGAAAAGGAACAGGCACGTAATCAAGAAAGGCCCAATAATGCCAAATGGTAATGTCATAGAGTAGTAAGCCGTTTTTAAAACAGACCAAGGCGTATAATGCTGAATGCTATCGCCGTGCTCACGGTCCACCTTATCAGCACTTTTTACTGGATCATAAAACTCATCGTAAGGCCAAACAAGAATAAGGCCCAATACAAGAACAAGTGCCATCATCACACCACTCATCAGCATAAAGGTACTCTGCCAGCTGAGTGCACCCATAATCAGAACCGCACTTGCAGGGAGAAGCACTTCACCACTTGGCCAGCCAAGCCCTGTAATACTGACGGCTTTACCACGGTTCTCAATAAAGTAACGGCTTGTCCCAACAGATGAGATTTTAGAAAGTGTTCCTTGACCTGCAAACCGAAGCAGGAAAATCGACACACCCACCATGAATGGCGTTGCGCTATGTGTAAACAGGTAAGCCCCAACCATAAGCAGAGCCGTACTTAATACAGTCATAAGCCTAAGGTCGAGTTTATCGAGCATGACCCCAACACCCACAAGGCAAGCAGCGCTCAGTAGAGTTGCTGTTCCGTAAATAATACCAAAGTCACCTGTACTCATACCAAGATCAGCCATTAGGAAAGGTACAAATGCTGCTAAAAGAAACGTCTGCCCCATGCTTGAGCCAAAGCTATGCAAGTAGCTATAAAGAAGAGGGGGCCAGTTCTCGATGAAAAACCTGTAATATCTTTTTATCATTTTTTTGAATACAATTTTTTATTGGACAAACTATACCCTCAATGAGTAGGGTAGTTTGCATCTAAAGTCATCTTTTTTCTTTTCCTTTTTTAGCGAGGTGCCAAACAATGGGCATGTTAGCTATCATTGTGGTTTTCACCACAGTCATCGCAATTCATGAGTTCGGACATTACATCATTGCCAAATGGTGCGGTGTTCATGTGACAGATTTCGCAATTGGTATGGGACCAAAACTTTTTGGATGGACCGATAAAAGCGGTACCGAATGGAAAGTTTGCGCCCTCCCTTTTGGGGGCTATGTCAAAATGCTGGGAAACGACCCAAGACACCCTGTTCCTGAAGAACTAGAGCACAAGTCCTATACCCACAAAACACCGTTGCAACGGATTGCTATCCTTTTTGCTGGACCGCTCATTAATTTTATCAGTGGAGCAATCTTCTTTATAGGTCTCATTTTCTACTTCAATGTTGCCACTCATTACGATGTGCGTGTAACAGAAGTTCCTGCAGAAAGCATCATGCAAGAAGCAGGGTTACAAGAAGGGGACATTCTGAAAGAAGTTAACGGTATTGCTGTTGTGGATTTCACTTCATTAAGCAAAGCTTTGAACGCTGCAAAAGATGAAGGGCAATCCATCACTGTGGAACGCAAAGGGGAGACAGTTAACCTCACTTCTCCTCATTATGGTTTTGGTAACACCAGTGTTGAATTCACCAACAAACGTAACATTTACCCAAGCGTTACACGAGCCATATCAGTTGGTGTTTCTGCTAGCCTGTCCATGTTAGAGCAGCAAGCTCTCGGTGTTTACAAACTGGTCACAGGCCAAGTGAAACTAGATACATTGAGTTCTGTCATTGGCATCGGAGATACGGTTAACATGACTGTGAATGATGCTGCAGACCAGATTGAGCGCAAAAACACTCAAGAACTCAAGTCCGTGCAAGAGAGAGGCGGGATTCAATTGAATGCAGAGCCTCCTCAAGACTCAACCATTGACGCTGCCTTCCAGCAAACATGGTTTATGATCATTGCATTGAGCTTTGGTATTGGTATGATTAACCTTGTTCCCATCCCTCCGTTGGATGGTGGTCAAATCATTGTGAATACCTATCAACTTATTGCAAGACGTCCAATGCCTGATTGGGCATTTAAAGGCTACATGCTGGCAGGCCTTGGCCTGGTTCTGTTTGTGTTCCTTTATGCAAGCTATAATGATGTACTCCGCATCGTTGAAAGGCTTGGCTAAGCAATCGAAAAAAGAGTCCCACCATTTTGGTGGGGCTTTTTTGTCACTTCCGTTTGTTTTTTGTGCCTTTTCTCTTGCATATCTCTGCACAATTGCTTATATAGTTTCCAACTAAATACACACACGAAGCAGTCGCAGCTCCTGAATTTCATGTTTTGCGCATCAGTGAGTTAGTTAAATTCTAACTTCAAGACTTTGTGGAGGGCGTTTGAAATAAAACGCAAAAACTGAAAATTATGGAGATATATAACATGGCTAACTTGCCACAATTTACTATTCGTGAACTACTTGAAGCTGGTGTACACTTTGGTCACCGTACATACCGTTGGAACCCAAAAATGGGTCCATTTATTTACGGCTCTCGTAACGGCGTTCACATTATCGACCTTCAAAAAACTGTACCAATGCTTTACAGCGGTCTAGCTGTACTTAAAAACGTAGCATCTACTGGTGGCCGCGTTCTTTTTGTTGGTACTAAAACTCAAGCTAAAGACGCAATGGCTGAAGCTGCTGAGCGTTGTGGTCAGTACTACGTAAACCACCGTTGGTTGGGTGGTATGCTTACTAACTGGCGTACAATCAGCGCCTCTATCAAGCGCCTTAAGGTTCTTGAAGAGCAATTCGCTGAGCCAGAAAAAATGGCACACTTCACTAAGAAAGAGCGTCTAGGTCTTGAGCGTGAGTTCGAAAAACTTCAACTGACTCTTGGTGGTATCAAGAACATGGGTGGTATTCCAGACGCGATCTTCGTTGTAGATACAACAAAAGAAGACATCGCTCTTGCTGAAGCACGCCAACTTGGTATTCCAGTAATCGGTATCACTGATACAAACGCTGACCCAGAAGTTCTTCCTTACCCAGTACCAGGTAACGATGATGCTGCACGTGCGATTCGCTTGTTTACTCGCCTAGCATCTGACGCTGTACTTGCTGGTGTAGAAGAGCACCTAGCTAAAGCTGCAACAAAAGCTTCATCTGACGCTGCATCTAAGTCTGGTGGCCGTAAGGGTAACGTAAAACTTTCACCTAAGGCGGCAGCAGCAGCTGCAGCTGAAGAAGCATCTGAGAAGAAAGATGCTGAGAAAGTAACTAAAGTAGTTAAGAAGGCGAAAGAAGCAACTTCAAAAAAGACTGAAGAAACTGCTCCTGTAGCTGCTAAAAAAGCACCAGCTAAGAAAGCTGCTTCTGCAACTGCATAAGTAAGTCACTTTATAAGAAGGGGAGCATGTGCTCCTCTTTTTTTGTCCAATTGTTTATTTAAACACTCTTTTCATTTTGCTGAGCTTTTGTGGTTCCACACTCACACAAAATAAAAAGCCCATCTTAAAACGGCAAAGCATTGCCTTAAATCAATTGGATGAAAATGACCTAAATGCTATAACTAATCTCATGAGTAAAAGCATTGCTATTATTGGTGGAGGCATCATTGGCCTTATGAGCGCATGGCGCCTTGCACGTGCAGGCCATGCCGTTAGCGTATTTGAAAAGAACCGTACCTGCGGGTCTGAGTCAACATGCGCAGCTATTGGCGCACTTATGCCGCTACCACCTAACAAGGATGGCGATATGGCCATCTTCCAGCGCCACTCTCATAACCTATACCCAGAGTACATGAAAGAGCTCTCAGAAGATCTAGGCAAGGCGCACCCTTATAAAGCATGCAAGCGCGTACAAATTCTTCGCTCTGAAAAAGAGATCAGCATGACAAAAGAACTGGCAGAAAGCTACCCTGACTCTATCAGCTATCTCACAGAAGAAGAGGTGAGGAAACTAGAACCCCAGCTTGAAACACTCGGTTTTGGCGCGCTCTTTTGCCACGACACAGCCAGCGCAAACCCAATCCAGTTGATTAACTTGTTAGAGCAAGCCCTTCATAAATATAATATTCATATCTATAAAGGCGTCTCTGTAGAGAGCTACACAAAAACACCTCAAGGGTTTGATATTCAAACACAATCAGCAACTTTTGCCGTAGATGACATGGTTATTGCCGCAGGTCTAGGCTCACCTGAGCTCGCTTCAGACATTCCTGTGACACCTGTAAAAGGGCAGGGTCTCTCTATTGCTATGGACCGCAAGGTCATCTCACACCTCATTCGCCACCAAGGCCTTTACATTGTGCAAGATGATGACCTAACCATTCGTATTGGCGCCACGTCAGAGCCCAAAGCCGAGCACAACCTACCAGACGAAGCAGGGCAGGAGACGCTTCTGGCCAAAGCATACGAAGTTTTGCCTGCTCTTAAAGAAGGGCAAGTTACTTATATTTGGAGCGGTATGCGCCCGAAAGGCCCAGACGGAAAATTCCACATTGCACGTGAAGATTCTGCTGGCGGCGCCATTGTTGCAACCGGGCATTACAAGGTTGGAATTGGGCTTGCCCCAGCAACCGCTGAAAAAGTTGTGGAACTTGTTGCTAGCTCTTGCGTCTAAACACTTGCAATCCTGATAAAATCAGGTATTATTCAGGCAAGTTTTAAAGTGAAAACATGAAAAGTGTACCCTAAACACAGGTGTTACACGGTTATTTCAAGGATTATTAGATATGCAAATTACAGCTTCAATGGTTAAAGAACTGCGCGACATGAGCGGCGCAGGTATGATGGACGCAAAAAACGCACTCAGCGAAAACGGTGGCGACATCGAAGCAGCAATGGATTGGCTGCGTAAAAAAGGTATGGCTAAGGCAGCTAAAAAAGCTGGCCGTGTTGCTAACCAAGGTCTTGTATCAGCAGTATCAACTGGCACATCAGGTGCTATGGTTGAAGTAAACGCTGAAACTGACTTCGTTGCTAAGAACGAAGAATTCGTTAAGTTTGTAGATGCTCTTACAACTGTTGTTGCTGAAAGCGGCAAAACAGACGTTGAAGAAATCAACGCTCTTCCAATGGGTGAGTCTACAGTTGGTGAAACACTAACTGGCCTTATCGCTAAGATTGGTGAGAACATGAACATCCGTCGTGCAGCAACATGGTCTGTAGACAAGGGTATCGTTAAGTCTTACGTACACATGGGTGGTAAAATTGGTGTTGTTGTAGCACTTGAGTCTGACTCAGCTGACGCTGGCAAGCTTGAAACAGTTGCTAAAAACGTTGCAATGCACGTTGCTGCTGCAAACCCACTATACATGGACCGCACAAGTGTAGATGCTGACGCTCTTGAGCGTGAGCGCACAATCTTCATGGACCAGGCTAAAGCTTCTGGTAAGCCAGAGAACATCATCGAGAAAATCGTTGAAGGCCGCGTGAACAAGTACTACGAAGAAGTTTGCCTTGTTGACCAAGCATTCATCATGGAAACTGATAAGAAAGTTGGCCAAGTTCTATCTGAAGCTGGTGCAACTCTTAAAGGTTACACGCGCTTTGGTCTTGGTGAAGGTATTGAGAAAGCAGAAGAAGACTTCGCATCTGAAGTTGCTGCTGCAGTAGCTGGCTAATATAGCCGCTACGGTCTCACTGACCAAAATGGCGGCTTCTACCAAGAAGTCGCCATGTTACGACACGTATTGGCGTAACCGCGCACGAAGCTCAAGCAAAACCACGCTTTTGTGCAAAGCTGAGTGTAGCGTTAAATTTAAAATAGAAATATTTTAAATTGGCGGGATCAAAAAGAAAGAAAATACAAGTGACCGACCTACCGTATAAGCGCATACTCCTTAAACTTTCTGGTGAACGTTTAGGAGGTGATGGAGACGAAATTCTCTCAGTAAATGACATTGCTCACCTTGCTGAAGAGATCAAATCAATCCATGACGCTGGTGCGGAGGTCGGTGTTGTATTGGGTGCTGGTAACATTATCCGTGGTAGCGAAGCCGCTGAAGCAGGCTTTGAAGAGGCGCAAGCCCACTACATGGGCATGCTCGGTACCGTTATTAATGCTCTTGCGATGCAAAGTGCTCTCGAGCAAAAAGGCGTTTACACACGTGTGATGAGTGCCATCGAGATGCAATCTGTTGCAGAACCTTACATCCGCCGTCGCGCTATTCGTCACATGGAGAAAAAACGTGTGGTGATCTTTGCTGGTGGTACAGGTAACCCATTCTTCACAACTGATACAGCTGGCGCACTACGTGCGGTAGAAATTGGTGCTGACCTACTTGTTAAAGCAACAAAGGTTGACGGTATCTACACAGCTGATCCGAAGAAAGATCCAAACGCGAAGCATCTAAGTGAAATCACTTACAAAGACATTCTTGTAGATAACCTAAAAGTTATGGACGGTGCAGCCATTGCTCTTTGCCGTGAACACAGCCTACCACTTATGGTGTGTGATTCATCAGAGAAGGGCGGCTTTATTAAAGCCATCAACGGCGACGCGAAACGTACGATCGTTACAGGTTAATTTTAAAAGATTTAATATACTGAAAGAAGAGGAAGCAAATCATGTCTGCTGAAATTATGAAAGATATGGAAACACGTATGAACGGTGCACTAGGCGCACTTTCAAAAGAATTCGCAGGTCTGCGTACAGGTCGTGCCTCTGCTGACCTTCTAGAGCCAGTAACAGTTGAAGCTTACGGCGCAATGTCTCCACTAAACCAAGTGGGTAACGTAAACGTGCCAGACGCACGTCGCCTAAGCGTACAAGTATGGGATAAAGGTCTTGTTCCTGCTGTAGAAAAAGCAATCCGTGAAAGTGGTCTTGGTCTAAACCCAAGCAGCGATGGCGATACAATCTTCATCAACCTGCCAGACCTGACTGAAGAGCGTCGTGCTGAACTGATTAAGGTTGCACGTAAGTACGCTGAAAACGCGCGTGTAAGCATCCGTAACGTACGTCGTGACGGCATGGACAGCGTTAAAAAGCTTAAAGGCGCAAACGAAATTACTGAAGATGATCAACGCCGCATGGAAGGCGACATCCAAAAAGTAACAGACGAAAAAGTTGCTGAGGTTGACTCATCTCTTGAGAAAAAAGAAAAAGACATTATGACTGTATAAGTTGTAAGGACTTTTAGAAAAGGGCTGGCGATTCAGCCCTTTTTTTATAGGAGAGAAACATGACGAAAACACCTCGCCATATCGCCTTTATTATGGATGGTAACCGCCGATGGGCTAAAGCACGCATGATGCCTGCTATTGAAGGACATCGCCGTGGCGGTAACACCTTAAAAGACATGATTGAAGCTTGCGCAAAGCGTGATATTGAAGCTGTGAGCTTTTATGCGTTTTCTACTGAAAACTGGAAGCGTAGCGAAGAGGAGGTAACAGGCCTCCTTAAACTGCTACGTGACTTTCTTAAAAAAGAAACTAAGTTCTTTAAAGAGCACGATCTACGCTTTGTGCACCTTGGTAATACTGAAGATGGCATGCTGCCAGAGGACATTGTAGAAGGCCTCAAAACCCTCCAAGAAGAGACAAAAGATAACGCTGGCATGTCAGTATGTATTGCCATTAACTACGGTGGCCGTGATGAAATTCTGCGCGCCGTTAAAGCTTCAGGCGGTGATACAGACACATTTGAAGCCTCTCTCGATACAGCAGGGCTGCCAGATGTAGACATACTTATTCGTACCAGTGGAGAGCAGCGCCTCTCTAACTTCCTGCTGTGGCAAATGGCCTATGCAGAGTTCTTTTTTGTAGAGAAAGCTTGGCCTGCATTTAAAGCTGATGACTTAGATGAAATTCTTGCCTCATTCAGCTCAAGAGATCGCCGCTTTGGGGGCACGTCTACACCTGCTTAATCCATGTGCAATCCTGTTGCCTTAAAGCAATAATTCCTCTTGTATTTTTTGCTGTAGCCTCTAAAGTATTAGCCGTAGCTACATAAAAATAAAGAATAGAATTCTATGGACGTCTTACTCGAAATTTTAGAGATCCTTATCAATGCGCTGCCTATGGGCGACCAATTGTGGATTGTTTTCATCTTCATTCTAGTCCTCAGTATCCTTGTATTTGTGCATGAATACGGACATTACAAAGCAGCACGTATGTGTGGTGTTAACGTTAAAAGTTTTTCTATCGGTTTCGGTAAAGAGCTTTTTGGCTGGACAGATAAGCACGATACACGCTGGAAGTTTTCACTTGTACCACTTGGTGGTTACGTGGAAATGCTGGGCCAAGGCTCAGAAGAGGGCGTAAACTCAGATAATGAGCATGAATCATTTGCCAATAAAAACGTATGGCAACGTATCTTCATCGTATTTGCAGGCCCACTTGCAAACTTCCTATTTGCTTATGCCTCTCTCATGGGTCTATTTGCCATCTCTGGTGAGCAAGTTATGCTCCCTAAAGTTGGTGCTGTGATTAGCGGCCTTCCTGCAGAGCGTGCAGGCGTTCTACCAAATGATCTTGTACAGAACATTGATGGTGTAGAAATGAAAAGCTGGGAACAGCTGACTGAAACAATTGTTGCAAGTAACGGTAACACACTCACGCTAGACGTTCTAAACACAGACACGGGTGAAACACGTAACGTGCTTCTTACACCTGAACTTAACGAGCGCACAAACCACTTTGGTGAAACTGTAAAAGTACCATTTGTAGGTGTTTCTCCAGCAGGTGAGCTTGGCAGTGTGCAGCATGGTCCTATTGGTGGTCTTGTTCGTGGTTTTGAGCGTACAAACCAGTACATTGCAATGACACTTCAAGCTTTCGGTAAACTGATTACAGGTAGCATTGGTCACGAGAACCTTGGTGGCCCTGTAATGATTGCAAAGATGTCAGCTAAAGCGGCTGAAACAGGCCTTTACCCACTGATCATCTTTATGGCTGTTATTTCTGTAAACCTAGCGATTATTAACCTGTTCCCAGTACCTGTACTTGATGGTGGACACCTTGTGTTCTACTTCATCGAGATCCTTAAAGGCTCTCCAGTGAGTGAAAAATCTCAAGAGAAAGCAACACAAGCCGGTTTTGCCGCCATTGTGGTGCTCATGACCCTCGCAATTGGGAATGATATTAAACGTGAAGTGACGGGCTACTTTGATGAGCCTGAAGAAGAAACTTTAGAAGAGAGTATTGAAAAAATCTCTCCAGAAACTCAAACGGGAGAATAAAAATGATAAGCCCCTTAAAAGCACCGTTTATTACTGCTCTAGCACTTTCTACAATGACTGTAGTGGGTGCTTTTGCACAATCTATCCAGTCGATTGATGTGCAAGGCAACGAGCGTGTAGAAAGCACAACTGTTCGTAATTACCTGAGTGTAACAACTGGTGATGAATACCAGCCACGCATGGCGAACTCTATGATTAAAACGCTTTACAGCACAGGCCTGTTTGAGCACGTAGAAGTTTTCTGGAATGGTAAAGACCTCAGTATCTCTGTAAAAGAGAACCCTCTTGTAAACAAGATTGCTTTTGAAGGTAACGATGAGATTGATGATGACATCCTGAAGGAAATCATTTCTCTTCGCTCTCGTTCTATTTACACACCGGGTAAAATCCAGCGTGATGTAACAGAAGTTCAGGCTGCTTACCGTAGCCGTGGCTTTTACCTTACAGATGTAAAACCTCAAATCATTAAGCGTGACCAAAACCGCGTTGATGTGATTTACAACATCGCAGAAGGTGAGAAGACGAAGATTCGTCGTATCTCATTTGTAGGTAACGATAAATTCTCTGATGGTGACCTACGTGGCATCATTCGTACAAAAGAGAGCGCATGGTGGAGATTTATCTCGAGCGCTGACGTGTACCACCCAGAGAAAGTGGAAGTGGATAAAGACCTTCTACGTAAGTTTTACCTAGAGCACGGTTTTGCAGACTTCAACATTGTTTCTGCGGTAACTGAGCTTTCTAAAGATAAGAAAAACTTCTTCATCACATTCACAATGCATGAAGGCCCAGTTTACGACTTCGGTAACGTAGACGTAAACGTTGCTGCCAAAGAGCAGGGAATTGATGAAGAGTCTCTAAAAACTCAGCTAAACATTGAAGCAGGTGAGCGTTACAACGGCCGTCTTGTTGAAGATAACATTGATGACCTGATTGACTACCTTGGTTCTCAAGGTTTCGCCTTCCTAGATGTACAGCCTGAATTCTCTCAAGATGAAGCTGAAAAGAAAGTTGGCGTAACATTTAACGTTGTACCTGGTCCACGTGTTTACATTGACCGCGTGAACATTACAGGTAATGACCGTACACGTGACGAAGTGATTCGCCGTGAGCTTCGCTTTGCTGAAGGTGATGCCTTCTCAAGCACTAAGCTTAAGCGTTCTAAAGACCGTCTTACATACCTTGGCTTCTTTGAAGGTGTTCAGGTTACTCGTCAAGAAACAGACGATCCAGACCGTATGGACCTCAACATTCAGGTTGCTGAACAAAGCACTGGTGAAGTAAACCTTGGTGCAGGTTTCTCGACATATGAAGGTGCCCTTGCAAGCGCTAGCGTACGTGAGCGTAACTTCCTTGGCCGTGGTCAAGATGTAAACGTAGATTTTGCACTTTCTGGCAAACGTCAAGACTTCAACATCAGCTTCTTCGAGCCTTACTTCCTGCGTAAAGAGCTGGGTGCCGGTTTTGATATCTTCAACGAACGTCGTGACTTCCAATCTGAAGCATCGTATGACCTTGCGCGTACTGGTGGGGCTCTCAAGCTTGCAACAAAACTTAACGAAGTCACACGTAATACGATCTCTCTAGGTTATAAAGATGTGAAAATTGAGAACGTTGACTCTAGCGCCTCTCAGTTTGTGCAACGTGATGAAGGTAAGCAAAACTCAATCACGCTTTCTAACACACTTGCCCTTGACACACGTGATAGCCGTCTTCTACCAACACACGGTTACAGAACAGCTCTTAACATTGACTACTCTGGCCTTGGTGGGGATGTAGATTACATCCGTACAACAGTTGATGGTGCGTGGCACCGTCGCCTTGCGCGCAACGATGATTACATCCTTTCTGTTGGTGGTCGTGCGGGTTACATTAATGACCTAGGTCAAACACTCCCTCTATACGAAAACTTCCAAGCTGGTGGTAACAGTCTTCGTGGTTTCGATACAGGTGGTATTGGTCCTCGTGATACAACAACTGGCGATGCTCTTGGTGGTCGTATGATGGCTGGTCACAATATTGAACTCAGCTTCCCACTAGGCGCTGAACTGAAAGAAATGGGCGTACGCGGTCTTGTCTTCCAAGACGGTGGTATCGTAACTGACTTTGACGACGGCGGCCTTGCCGGTGTAACAGACAGTAAGAAGTACCGTCTTACAGCAGGTGTAGGTGCCTACTGGCAGAGCCCTCTTGGTCCGCTCCGCTTTGAGCTCGGTTTCCCAATTTCTAAAGCAGCAGAAGATGAAAAACAAATTTTCAGCTTCTCGTTCGGAACACGTTTTTAAGAAAAGGAATATACTTAAATGCTAAAACCTATCCTTCTCTCTGTAACTCTAAGCCTTGCTGCCCTTACGGCAGCACAGGCGCAAACAATTGCCACAGTTGATGCGCAGGGTATTGTTAACCAAACCAATGCAGCTCAACGTGCCATGAAGTCTCTTCAGAAGAAAACAGACGAAGCACAAACTGAAATTGATGCCATGGAAGCAAAGATTTCTAAACAACAAGAAACCCTTGAAAAGAAAAAGGGCGTTGTGAGTGAGTCTGCTTTCCTAGATGAGCAAGATAAACTACGCAAATCTCTTCGTGAGTACCGCAACAAAGCGCAAGCCATCCAAGAAGACATCGACCGCGAGAACATGAAGCTCCGTAAAGAGATCACTGATGTTGTGCGTGATGTTGTTGAAGAAATCGCCAAAGAGAAGGGCTATGAAGCTGTGATCGCACACTCTCTACTGCTATACAGCAAAGAGAACATTGATATCAGCGACGAAGTCCTTAAGCGCGCGAACCAAAAGCTAGACAAATAAACCTATTTGTCGTATACAACAGGTATTATGATGCAGCTTAAAGACATTGCAGATGCCGTAAAGGCACCCCTTACTGAAACCCATCAAGGGGTTTCAGTTTATGGAGTGAAGACACTTAAGAACGCTGATGAAGGATCTATCAGCTTTTTAAGCAATTCTAAATACGCTTCAGATGCAAAAGATACGGGAGCCACTGCGGTTCTTGTGAGCCCGAATGATGCGGACTGTTTGCCAGACCACGTGATTCCTCTTGTGGTTGATAACCCATACGCAGCTTTTGCTGTGGCGCTTTCACTGTTCCACCCAACGCCGACTGCTGAAGCAGGTGTACATGGCAGTGCAGAAATTCACTCTGGCGCACGCGTGGCTCCATCTGCTGAAATTGGCCCATACGTTGTGATTGAAGACGATGTAGAAGTGGGCGAAAACTGTATTATTGAATCACATGTTGTTCTTAAACGTGGTACGCGCATTGGCGAAGGGACACGTATTGGCTCTGGCTCTGTATTGCAAAAAACAAAAGTTGGCGCGCATTGCTTGTTCCACTCAGGTGTTAAGACGGGCCAAGACGGCTTTGGCTTTGCCCCAACAGGTACAGGCGTTATTAAAGTGCCTCAAGTTGGTGGCGTTGTTATTGGTAGCCATGTTGAACTTGGCGCAAACGTAACCATTGACTGCGGCGCTCTTGAAGACACAATCATTAGTGACGGCTGTAAGCTCGATAACCAAGTTCAAATTGCACATAACGTTAAGCTTGGCATGTTCTGCATGATTGCAGGGCAGGCGGGTATTGCAGGCAGCACAACACTCGGTAACGGTGTTATTGTCGGTGGTCAAAGTGCCATTGCAGGCCATATCTCTATTGCAGACGGCACAACACTGGCTGGCCGTACAGGTGTCACTAAATCTATTACAAACCCTGGTGAAACATGGGCGGGCATGCCAGCTCTTCCTGTAAACCAGTGGCGCCGCATGAATGCATCAATTATGCGGTTGATGAAATCTAAAATGAAAGGAGCGAAATAATATATGGGCTTTCCAGTTTCTAAAGAACCAATGACTGAGTACAACGTGCGTGAGCTACTGCCACACCGTGAGCCAATTCTACTTGTGGATCATGTACTAGACCTTGAGATTGGCGAGAGCATTATTACTGAGCGCACTTTCCCAGAAGGCGACCCTGTGTTTGATGGTCACTTCCCAGGCAACCCAATTATGCCGGGTATGCTAACAATTGAAGCCCTTGCACAAACAGCAGGTGTCCTGATCAACATTACAAATGAGAAGACAGCAGATGAGTCTCTGTTCTTCTTTATGAGTGTTGATGGCGTAAAATTCCGCCGCCCAGTTCTACCGGGTATGACAATCCGTTTCTACGCAACACAGATTCAAAAGCGCGGCCACGTGTATAAGTTCTTTGGTGTTGCCCGTGATGAAAACGGTGACAAAATGGCCGAAGCGACATTTACAGCGAAGTGGAGCGAAAGAGCCGAATAATGT
>JAYZXF010000018.1 GCA_036141575.1 Pseudomonadota bacterium
CCAGCCATGAGGCGCCGTATTATGTTGAGCATGGTGTGATTCATTCTGCTATTACCAATATGCCAGCTGCCGCACAGCTTACAGCCAGTGAAGCGCTGTCACATGCGATTACACCATATGTGTTGATGCTTGCAGATGACAAATGGTCTGAAAGCTTGAAAGAAGCCATTAACGTGAAAGATGGTCAACTTATGATTGACACAGCACAAGCTTCTTAAAGCTAAAACGAATAAGAGAAAGCCGCAGTTATGCGGCTTTTTTCTTTTGTCTTGCTATAAACAGACAAAATGAACATAATGCAGGCCATGGTTGCAAAAATTCAAACAATCAGTTTAGAAGGTATTCAAGCTTCATCTGTAGAGGTGGAGGTTCAAATTGCGCCAGGTCTTTCAAGTTTTCAAGTGGTTGGTTTACCAGATAATGCCGTTAAAGAATCAAAAGACCGTATTCGTGCAGCCTTTTATAGTTGTGGTGTTGCGCTGCCAGCTAAACGTATTACCGTAAACCTTACGCCTGCACATGCCCATAAATCTGGGAGTCATTATGATTTTGCTATTGCTGTAGGTCTTCTTACCGCTCTTAAAATTGTACCGTTAGATATGGCTCGGCAAGCTCTTTATATGGGTGAACTTGGCTTAGATGGTACGCTTCACCCGGTGCCAGGTGTTCTTCCAGCTGTGCTCCATGCCATGCAAAATGATATTGAGCAAGTGTTTGTACCTGCAGTGAATGCACCTGAAGGGGCATGGTGTGAAGATGTTGCTGTGATGCCTGTACGTAATTTAACAGAGTTTTTAAGCCATGTTTCAGGTGAGGCGCCTTTACAGCCTTTGGTGCCACAGAGTATCTCAACTCAAGATATTAAAATTCAAGACAACTTCAGTGATGTGAAAGGCCAATATGCTGCTAAGCGTGCTATGGAAATAGCAGCAGCAGGTGGGCATAACCTGCTTATGTGTGGGCCTCCCGGGTCTGGTAAAAGCATGATGGCAAGCCGTTTCCCAGCTCTTCTTCCAAATATGAAAACAGAAGATGTTCTTGAAACATCTATGATTCATAGTATTGCAGGACAGTTAACAGGTGGTTTGAATTTAAAACGCCCGTATAGGTCTCCGCACCATAGTGCTTCGGCTGTTGCACTCAGTGGGGGTGGGCATAAAGCACTACCTGGTGAAATGTCTCTTGCGCATAAAGGTGTGCTTTTCCTGGATGAGCTTCCTGAGTTTCCACGAAACGTACTTGAAACATTGAGGCAGCCTTTAGAGAGTAAAGAGATTACAGTATCTCGTGCTAATCATCATGTGACTTATCCAGCATCCTTCCAGTTTATTGCTGCCATGAACCCTTGCCCTTGTGGGTATATGGGAGATGATACGCAAGTATGTCGCTGTTCTCCGCGCCAAATTGAGTCTTACAGAGGTAAACTTTCAGGACCTCTTATGGATCGTATTGATCTTCATGTTGGTGTGGAGGCTGTACCCATTGACGCACTTACGGCAGGAAGCAAAGAAGAGCCTACAGAGACTATAAAAGCGCGTGTTTTACGTGCAAGGCACCGCCAAGAGGAGCGCTACAAGGAAAATGGTTATAGTTGTAACGCAGAAGTAGGGGCCGGAGATGTTGAGCATTATATGCCATTATGTCAGCAAGGGCTTACTCTCTTAAACAAAGCTCATGAAAAATTTGCGGTTTCTGCTAGAAGCTTCCATAGAATTGTCCGTGTGGCGAGAACCATTGCTGACCTTGAAGGGTGTGACGCAATTGGCCCACAGCACGTTGCTGAATCTCTAGGTTACCGCTATCGCCCCTATACAGGATAGGCCTTTTCCTGCATAGTTAAAGAATGCGGGTATTAGGGATCCTTTTCTTATGTTTTTTATATGTTGTACCGTCCTTTTCTGAAGGGCGCCCTTTGCCGCGTTATGCCAGCCTAAGAAGCTCAGAAGTCAATGTGCGTACAGGCCCCGGTACACAGTTTCCTATTCTTTGGGTGTATCGTCGCTCTGGATACCCCGTCAAAATTATTGCAGACTACGATTCATGGCGCCAAATTGAAGACGAAGATGGTGAGCAGGGTTGGGTCTATAAAGGGCTTCTTTCATCAACACGTACTGTGACTGTACAAGGAGCAGAACCAGCAAGACTGTTTAGAAAGCCAGATGGTGTAACGGTTTTAAATTACCTTGAGCCAGGTGTTATTGCTTATTTGCTTCAATGTAACCCTATTCTATGTAAGGTTAAAGTGGATGGCCGTAAAGGTTGGGTGATGAAAGAGAAGCTCAGTATGGTTGAGGAGTTAAACAATGGCTAAAATTCAGCTGAATATCCCTCTTATGATGGCGTCTACCTCTATTTTTCGCAGGCGCATGCTAGAGGAAGTGAAACTGCCTTGTTCTTTTGAGAAACCATTGGATGAAGAAAACGATATTAAAGGTAAGGTGAGGCATCTTCCTTTCCCTGAACAGGCATTGGCTTTAGGAGCCTACAAAGGCCAAACTTTGAGTAAAAATCACCCAGATACTTATGTAATCTCAAGTGATCAAATGGCGGTATGTGAAGGTAAGGTTTATAGTAAACCTAAATCTTTAGAAGAGGGTGTAGAGCAGCTTATGGAGCTCTCTGGCAAAGTGGTTGAGCTTCATACCGCTGCAATCATTCAAAAGAGCTCACAGACAGTATGGTCTCATGTAGAAACCCCAAGAGTTCAAATGCGAAAATTCACCGAAACAGAGGCGCTTTCATATTTGCAAATGGAGCCAGAAGCCCTGTATTGCTGCGGAAGTTGCAAGCTTGAAGGCACTGGATGTTACCTTGTGCATTCTATTGATGGAGACCCTTATACGATTCAAGGCTTACCAGTCAACGCCCTTATTAATTGGCTCATGGAAGAAAAACATGTGGAGCTGGTTGCATCATGATTGTTGGGTTAACAGGTGGTATTGCAAGTGGTAAGAGTACAGTTGCACGTATTTTGAAAGAGTTTGGTGCTATTGTGTTAGATGCAGATGCTCAAGTAAGAGCTAACCAAATGATTGGTTCTGATGGGTATGAGAAGACCAAAGCCATTGTTGGCGAAGACTGTGTGTTAGAAAGCGGTGCATTTGATAGGGAAAAAATCCGAAGTAAAATTTTAAAAGATTCTACTATTCTTGACGCTCTTGAGGATAACCTTCATCCAATTGTCAGAGATTATTATGCAAAAGCCCTTAAAGATGTAGATACAAAAAATGATCTCGTTATTTTAGATGTGCCATTACTGATTGGTTACCCTACAGAGCTCTTGTGTGAAAAGATTGTTGTGACTATTTGTGCGGATGAAGAGGAGCGTAAAAAGCGTGCTTTTGACCGTGGCGGTATGTCAGAAGAGTGGTGGCAGTTTATTACCTCACGTCAACTCACAGCAGATCAGTTTAGAGATCGAGCGGATTATGTCATTCCGACAGAGTGTTCTATGGATGAAACCAAAGAGCATGTGAGGAAACTGATAAGCTTACTTACCAATACAGAAGCTTGAGAAGACCACGTCTAGCACGTCCTCACTACCAGTTTTCCCTGTAATATCTCCAATAGAGTGTGCCGCCTCACGTAAGTCTTGTGCGATGAGATCGCTCAAGCTGTAACGCGCATCAGAAGCGTTTTGCAAAACTGAAAGGGCGCGATCAAGGTGAGAAACTGCAAGCTCAGCAGCCTTTCTGTGACGTTCCCTGGTAATGAGTTGGCTATTCATATGGGCGCCATACTCTTTTTGAATCATAACTTCAAGTTCTTTAAGAATGACAGTCAGTGCAGTTTTTTCAGTAAGGTTTTCAAAAATGGAAACACCTGTTTCAGGTAAAGTGACATCACCTGATTGATCTTTCTTAGAGAAGACAGTAAGGAGTTTATCTTTTTTGTGTTCTGGAACTTTATCCAAAACAGAGAGGTCCATATCATCTGCAGCAATAACCGCAATAATCAGATCCGCTGAAGAGATACGCGCTTCTGCTTTTTCAACACCGATTTTTTCAATCACATCTTCTGTTTCACGAATACCTGCGGTATCTGCAATCGTTACAGGGAACCCGCCAATGTTAAGTCTTTTCTCAACCACGTCGCGCGTTGTTCCTGCAATAGGGCTAACAATAGCAGTGTCCTCACCTGTCAGAAGGTTAAGGAGTGTAGATTTACCAGCATTAGGCTTCCCGACAATACTGAGGGTAAACCCGTCACGCACACGCTCACCAAAGTTATTATTTAGGGCTGAAGTGAGTGTGTTGTGCATGGCTTCAATTTTTTGTCTCACGCCTGCATCTTCTAAAACATCAATTTCCTCATCTGGAAAATCAATAGCTGCTTCAACGTGAGCCAGCATATGTAGGATATCTGAGCGCCAGCCTTCAAATAGAGATGTGCTTTCTCCCTTAAGTTGGGTGAGAGCTTGTTTACGTTGAGCTTCTGTTTCACTGGCAACAATATCTGCAATACCTTCAGCTTGCAGGAGACTCATTTTTCCGTTCATAAAAGCACGACGGCTAAATTCACCCTGAACTGCAGGACGAACATGTTCATGCGCACACAGCGTTGTCATAATTTTTTCAATAACAGCCATACCACCATGACAGTGAATTTCAACAACATCTTCACCTGTAAAGGAGTTTGGACCTTTAAAAGCAAGCACAAGAACTTGGTCAATTTCTTCGCCTGAATCATCTTTAAGTGTACAGTAATGAGCATGCCTTGGTTTAAGGCTACTTGTAACACTGACCTTATTTAAGGCATCAAGGGCGTGTGGGCCTGAAAGACGTAGAATAGCAACCCCTGCGGCAAGAGGGGCAGTAGCAAGTGCGATAATCGTTTTAGAGTCATGTAGCATGCCTTGTGTTATAAAGAGATTTGTGTTTGTATGCAACCTTTAATGAAAGAGTTTAATGGATGCCAGAGCTGCCTGAAGTAGAAACCGTTATGCGCGGTATGGAAAAAGAGATGTTAGGAAAAACCCTAGATAGGGTTGCTGTACATATTCCTAAACTTCGTTGGGAGGTTCCTGTTGAACTTAAAAGCATTAAAAATGAAAAAGTTAAAGCATTTAAACGCCGCTCTAAATACGTACTTATTTATTTGGAGAGTGGGCGTATTATCATTATCCACCTTGGAATGAGTGGCCGTATACTGTTTGGAAGTGAAAAATCGCATACAAAACAAAAGCATGACCATATAGTGTTCTATTTTGGGAATGAGCAAGTTGCCATTTATAATGATCCAAGGCGCTTTGGTATGGTGGACTTAGTTGATGAAAAGGCTCTTGATGACAGCCATTATATGAAAACCTTAGGCCCTGAGCCTCTAGGTAATTGTTTTACAAAAGATTACTTCTATAAAACCCTACAAAATAGCCGTTTAGCGATAAAAACAGCTATTATGCAACCAAGGGTGGTTGTTGGGGTCGGTAATATCTATGCAAGTGAGTCTTTGTTTGCTGCTGGGTTAGACCCAAGGATACCTGCAGGAAGTTTAACACAGGCTCAGATGGATACATTGCATACATGCATTGTAGAGACTTTAAAGGATGCCATTGAAGCAGGTGGCTCTACTTTGAAGGACTATGTTCAGGCAGATGGGTCACTTGGTTATTTTCAACACTCCTTTAAGGTATATGGGCGTGAAGGGGAGCCATGTAAGACTTGTAAAAGCCCTATAAACAAGGTAGTTTTAAACCAAAGGAGCACGTTCTACTGCCCTAAATGTCAAATATAATGAACGACTTAATTTAGGTGAGTGTTTATTTACTTACAGTTTTGGCGAAATATGACCATGGGTTGTGCCCGTATAAAGAAAGAAAAATAGTTTAAATGAAGACAGAGCGTATTCTTGCTATTGAGAGTTCATGTGATGAAACCGCAGTTGCACTTGTTGATGTATCAATAAGTGATGAAGGTGTATTCACAAGTTCGGTGATCTCAAGCAATGTTCTGAGTCAAATTGATACCCATCGCGCATATGGGGGCGTTATACCAGAAGTTGCATCAAGGGAGCACTATGAAGCCCTCTCAGGGTTAGTTAAGAATTGTATTCAATCTGCGAGTGTTGAGTTGAATACAATTTCTAGAGTGGCAGCAACAGTTTCACCTGGTCTTGTGGGTGGGCTTTTGGTTGGAAGCGTCTATGCAAAAAACTATGCCTTTGGTTTGGGTGTGCCTTTTTCAGGTATAAACCATATTGAGGGGCATGTGCTTACTGTTGGCTTAACAGATGAACGCCAGCCTCCTTATTTGGTACTTCTTGTTTCTGGTGGGCATTGCCAATTTGTTTCGGTAAAGGGTATTGGTGAGTATGAGCTTATTGGTAAGACTGTGGATGACTCTGTAGGAGAGTGCTTTGATAAAGTTGCTCAAATGTTGAATCTTCCATATCCGGGAGGCCCTGAAATTGAAAAGCTTGCCATGAATGGCAACCCTGAAGCTTACGAGTTACCAAAACCAATGCTCCATAATGGTCTGGATTTTTCATTTTCTGGTTTGAAGACAGCTGTGCGTCAATTGATTGACTCTGTAGATATGACAGAGGAAGTAAAGACTGATATCTGCGCGTCTTTCCAACAAACAGTCGCTGACCTATTTGCACATAAGCTTAAAAAAGCTCTTAAAGAAACAGGCCACAATGCTTGTGTGGTTGCTGGTGGTGTTGCGGCAAATAAAACAATTCGTGCAGCGCTTGATACAGTGTGTCAAAATAATGAAGCTAAATTTATCGCGCCTCCGCTTAAGCTTTGTACAGATAATGCGGAGATGATTGCCTATACAGCGGGTGTGCGCGCACTGCTTGGTGCTGAAGACTCAGAAGCTGCTGTAAAGCCACGTTGGCCATTAGAAGATATGAACTGGAGATATGCCTAATGAAAGTTGCTGTGATTGGAGCTGGGCAATTTGGTGTTGCACTTGCCCATGAGCTTGCGCTTTCAGGTCATCATGTAAATTTATATGGTAGAGATAGGGATGTGTTTTTAACATGGTCCTCAAATGGTAAGTTTACCGGCCTATATGATGATCTTAGCCTTCCACGTCTTCTATCATTAAGTACTGACATGTCAGATGCGATTCGTGATGTGGATGTCATTTTATCTGTGGTGCCTTGTGCGGCAAACAGATCTATCGCTTTACAATTGGCACCGCTTTTAAATGAAGGACAGAAGGTTGTTCTCTGTTCTAAAGGGTTTGCTAATGAACGTGGAGATTTTCTGACAGATCTATGGAAAAGGCACGGTGTTCCAGAAGAACAGCTTCTTGTGCTTTCAGGCCCTGGCTTTGCAAAGGAAATTATTGATGGACAACCAACTTGCGTGTCACTTGCCTGCACAGATAAAAAGAACCTGCTTTCAGTAGGCTCTTTATTTTCTGGTCGTAAATTTAGACTGTATTACACAACAGATATTATTGGTGTGCAGGTTGCTGGCGCCATGAAGAACGTATTTGCTATTCTTGCAGGCCTTGTAAAAGGTTTAGGTTATGGGGACAACGCTTCTGCGGCGCTCTTGACGATGGGCCTTAGAGAAATGAGCATGGTTGTTGAAGCTCTTAAAGGAAAAAGAGAAACCCTTCTTGGGTTTTCTGGTGTAGGGGATCTTCTTCTAACTGCGACATCTCTGCAATCACGGAATACGCAATTTGGTGTAGCCCTCGCTAAATATGCAGATAAGGATAAAGCCGTTGCTGAAGTTGGTGCTACAATTGAAGGGATTGCGACTGTGGAGAAGAGTTTAGCGCTTGCGAGCCGTCTAAGCCTCAACCTTCCACTTGTGGAAGGTGTACATAGTGTGATTAGAGGGTATATAAAGGCAGAAGATCTTATTGATATTCTGTTTGATCAGGTAAGAGAGTTTGAGACACATGAAAAGAATCCTATTTAGCATCTTAGCAGTTAACCTTGTTTGGAACTTTAGCGCTGCCGCTCAAATTAGCTTAGATGAAGAGTTGGTTGATAAAACGGCTCAGGAAACATCTAAAATTACAATTCGCG
The DNA here is from genome assembly GCA_036141575.1 of Pseudomonadota bacterium. NCBI lineage: Bacteria > Pseudomonadati > Pseudomonadota > Pseudomonadota bacterium. Next base: position 7,993 of record JAYZXF010000018.1, read on the forward strand.
TTCTTTTTGAGGGGGAGAACTTTCCTTCTTATACGTGGGATGTGCCGCAGCCTCAAAAGCCGATTCTTTTTACATGGTTAAAAGACATGGCTCGTGGCGATATTGATCGTGATCCTGTTTTGGCTGTGCATGGTAAAGTAAAAGAGTATCGTGGCCTTGAGATAGAATTCTTTGATTATGATGGCGGTAAACTTGAAACGATTACACTTTATAACGAGCTTGTGAAGAATGACTTTGGCGATATTCTTTTCCGTGATCTTGGCCGTTACTTTGAATACTGGGTGTGGAGTACAACAGATGTATTTGAGCTCCAAGATGTTGCAGCAAAAGTTCTCCCTATTTATGCGTTTGAGCAGTGCTTACGCCTAGGTAATCCTATTATTGAGACATACCCACGCCAGTGTTTGCTTGCTGATGGTGATATCTTCCTTGAAGTAAATGAAAAACCAACGCTAGAAGCGCTTCTGATTAATAACTTTGATGATTGTTTAGAGAAGGGGCAGGCTTTGATTAACACCTTCCCACGCCGTTGTGTTGCAGCTGGTGGTCACGTTTATACTGAACCTCCACGTCTTTTCACAACAACGAAGCGTCGTGAAAACACAGATAAGAAGAAGCCAGAAGGCCGGGACATCTATAAGTTAAACTAGATGATTAGATAAAGAGAAGCGCCCGTAAAGGGCGCTTTCTTTTGTAGGCGTAAGGGATTATACGTCTAGGTTCTTTACGTTCAGGGCGTTGTCCTGAATGAAGTCACGACGAGGTTCTACAACGTCACCCATGAGCATTGTGAAGGTTTCATCTGCCTTCATGACATCGTCAATCGTTACTTGTAGTAGTGAACGGTTGTCAGGGTTGAGTGTTGTTTCCCAAAGTTGGTCAGCGTTCATCTCACCAAGACCCTTATAGCGCTGTAGGTTCATACCTTCACGGCCTTTGGCAAGAACAGTGCTTACAAACTCATCAGGCGTTGTAATAGGGTTCTCAGTTGATTTGTATGTGTAGTTTCCTTCACCAAGTAGAGTCAGAACTTCGTCCTTCATCTTAATAAGGCCACGCATGCTTGTGCGGTCTAGGTGGTTTGGTGTCAGTGTAACTGTCTCTGTAAGACCTTCTTTCTGGCGAGAACATACAATTTGGAAACCATCCACTTCAAAGGCTTGAACCACTAGGCTCCATTGCTCATTGCTTGCTTCTGTCTCGTTAAGGATATCTACAAGCTTTCCTTTAAGCTTTTCAGCATCAGCTTGTGTCTTCAGGCTGTTTGCTTCAACACCAGCTTTAATGAGGCTGTATGTGAAGTTTTTAGTCAGGCCGTAACGGACACTGTTTTGGATCGTGTTTACGTAACCAGAGATCTTCTGACATGTGTGGAACGTATCTGTTAGGTCAGCACCACTACGTTGTTCACCATTTGCAAGCGTTAGCACAGCACTGTCTAGAGCCAGTGTTGAGAGGTATTCTTGAAGCTCTTCATCATCCTTAATGTAAACCACGCTCTTACCTTTAGCCACACGGTATAGAGGAGGCTGGGCAATAAATAGGTGGCCAGCTTCAACAAGGTCCGGAAGGTTACGGTAGAAGAATGTAAGAAGAAGCGTACGAATGTGCGCACCATCGACGTCGGCATCGGTCATGATGACAATCTTATGGTAACGGAGTTTTTCAATATCAAACTCGTCTTTACCAATACTTGTACCCATCGCTTTAACAAGCGTACCAATTTCTTCGTTCTGGAGCATACGGTCAAAACGTACACGCTCAACGTTAAGAATTTTACCACGTAGAGGAAGGATCGCTTGGAAGCTACGGTCACGGCCTTGCTTGGCTGTACCACCGGCACTGTCCCCCTCGACAATGTAGATTTCACATTTCTCAGGCTTACGAGACGAACAGTCTGCAAGTTTACCTGGAAGGTTTGCAACATCAAGGGCACTCTTACGACGTGTCATTTCACGGGCTTTACGCGCCGCTTCACGTGCAGAGGCACTCTCTACAACTTTTTGAACAACAGCTTTCGCAAAGTCAGGGTTCTCTTCAAAGAACTCTGCAAGCTTTTCACCAACAACGTTCTCAACAACACCACGTACTTCACTTGAAACAAGCTTGTCTTTTGTTTGAGAGCTAAATTTAGGGTCTGGAACTTTAACACTCAGTACGCATGTAAGACCTTCACGAGAGTCTTCACCGCTTAGAGAAACTTTGCTCTTTTTCATAAGGCCAGATGAGTTTGCATAACCGTTAATGATACGTGTCAGCGCAGCACGGAAACCTTGTAGGTGCGTACCACCATCACGCTGTGGAATGTTGTTTGTGAACGGGAATACGTTCTCTTGGTAACCATCGTTCCACTGAAGTGAAATTTCAACACCAACGCCGTCCTTTTCGCCTTCCATGTAAATTGGAGCTTCAACAAGGGCGTTACGGTTACGGTCTAGGTGTTTTACGAACTCAATCAAGCCACCTTCGTAGTGAAGAACAACTTCTTTCATTTCTTCTTCACGGTGATCCTGAAGGCGGATTTTAACACCTGAGTTTAGGAATGAGAGCTCACGCAGACGCTTTTCGAGCGTTTCAAATGAGAACTCAGTCGTTGTAAAAATTTTATCAGATGGGATAAAGGTAACTTTAGTACCAGTCTCGTCCGTTGTACCAACTTCTTTAAGAGGGAAGGCTGCTTCACCCATGTTGTACTCTTGGTGCCATTTTTTGCCACCACGGTTAATGTCTAGGTATAGGAAATCAGAAAGGGCGTTTACAACAGAGACACCAACCCCGTGTAGACCACCTGAAACTTTGTATGAGTTGTTATCAAACTTACCACCCGCGTGGAGCTGCGTCATAATTACCTCTGCCGCACTTACGCCTTCTTCTGGGTGCATGTCTGTTGGAATACCACGACCGTTATCGCTGACTGATACGCCGCCATCAGCGTTAAGAGAGACAACAATGTCATCACAGTGGCCAGCTAGGGCTTCATCAATGGCGTTATCAACAACCTCGTAAACCATGTGGTGAAGACCACTACCGTCGTCTGTGTCACCAATGTACATTCCTGGGCGTTTACGTACGGCATCAAGGCCTTTTAGGACCTTAATCGAGTCTGCGCCGTAATCTGGGTTATCTACTGGAACTTGTGGTGTATCTGTCATCGCTGTCGCCATATCTGTCATTGTTCTTTTTTCCTTAAACCTATTGAAGATTTACATAGGCTAAAAATATAGCACAAACGGCTAAAATTCGCTTTTAAAAAAGCAAAAAAGAGACGGAAAAACAGAGGTTTTGCCTAAAAATTAGTCAAGAGTGAGGGTGCCGTTCTCAACTTTGCAGAAAAGGGCGTCGGAAATGTTCTCAAAAGCGGCTTTTTCAGTCCCTGTCATCCAGATTTGCGCACCGTATTTTGTGAGGGCTTCGAGCATCATGTTTTTATTCTCTGCATCAAGGTGTGCAACAAACTCATCAAGTAGAATAAGGGGTGCGTTACCTTTTTGTTTATGGAGGAGCTCCGCGTGAGCTAGAAGCACATCAAGCAGTGCTTTTTTGTGCTGCCCTGTCGAGGTGCGGTTGAGCCTGTTACCTGCTGGTAGGAATGTGCCAACCACATCTGTGCGGTGTGTGCCAAAGTGTGTGCTTTGGTAAATGCTGTCACGCTTTCTGTGGCTTTGCCATTTGCTGGCAATATCTGTAGCACCCATACCTTCTAGAATAAATTTATGGAGTGGACATTCAAGTTCGAGTTCTACAAGAGAGAGAGTTTCAGCAAGGGCCTCAAAGTAATTCTTACGGTTGATAGCAATCTGGTAAGCAAGCTCGCTCGCCATGTGCTCTTCAGCGCCAATCCAATCGCTGTCTGCGTTTTCTTTAAGAAGTTTAAGACGATTTTTAATGTGGGTTTTGTAACGGTTGATAAGCGCACCATGGTTTGGGTAAAGTCCAAAAACGAGGCGATCAAAGAAATCACGTCTTGGCGCAGCGCCATCATGGAAGAGGCGATCATACCTTGGAGTAAACCAAACAATATGGCCGAGCCGTGTGAGGTCTGTTTGATGCTCTACAATATCTCCGTCCAGCATAATCTTACGGTCTTTGCCATCATAGGACATGCCGAGAGAGAAAGATTCTTCCCCACCTGTAAGTTCACTGTATAGGCCCCAAGAGAGGGAACCATCTTGGACTTGTTCAGCGCGTTTGGCTTTATGGATACCAAAGCCTGGTGAAAGAAGAGAGAGGGCTTCTAAGATGTTTGTTTTGCCGGCACCGTTTTCCCCGTACAACACAACATGGGATTTCCCTTCTGTTTGAAGGTCCAAACTTTCAAAGTTTCTAAATGTTGTGAGTTTAAGGGTGTTAATATGCATAGAGGCACTGTAACAAAAGCAGCCGTATAAGCAAAGCCCCGCAAACTGCGGGGCTTTAAATATCGATTAAAAGAGAAAGGCACAAAAAATCAGCAGGCCAATCACAGCAAGGGCTTTTTGCAGTCGAGGCTGAAGCTTTGTTTCAACTTCTTTCAGCATATCTTTGAGCATTTCAAGAACCTCTTCTTGAGACAGCTCGCGCCCTTCCTTTTGTTCAAGAGCTTTTTTGAGTTGAGTGAATTCCTCATCGTCTTCTTTGATGATGTTTGGGTCGGTAATGTATTTTGCACCAAATTTTATGGTTTTAATGCCAGCCCATACAAAGAATGCGTAGATCGCAGCACAAAGTGCAAGAATGATAAATAATGTGGTCATGATAACCTCCAAAAGGAAAGAATAAAGATATAAATCAAAACCACCCTAACAGAGTAGGGTGGCTTATCAAGTATAAATCAGCTTTTAAACTATTTATTTGTCAGAGTTTTAAGGAGGTCAGCTCCAGACATTGTGGCTGGTTTTTCTTGTGGCCTCTCTACAGGTGTGACAGGAGCAGGTTGTGCTGCTGGCTGTTCTGTACTGTGACCATTTTCTTCTTCGTGTTCGGCGCTGTGGTCTGCAAAAGGTTCCGCAACACCATCTTCACCATCATACTTTTCAAGGTCACCTTCTTCAGCAAGGCATTGGAAGTAACCACGGACACCACCTTTAACGCGGTTGAGCTGGATTACACCGTAAATATCGCTCACCAACTGGCGGCGTAAAACGTTAATGGCAGATTCCATTGTGTCACCATTAAGAAGGACACGGTTAATAACGGCATCAATGGCACTCTTAGGGTCGTTGGCGTGAATGGTTGCCATAGAACCTGCGTGACCCGTGTTAATGGCACTACAGAATGTGAAAGCGTTCTCTTTACGAATCTCACCAAGCAGGATTCGGTCTGGACGCATACGGAGTGCAGCGTTAAGAAGGGCGTTAATGTCAGGAGCATTATCTTTTTTCTCACCACTGCTAAATGTTAGAGCAACCCAGTTATGTAGAGGAACTTTAAGTTCTCGAACATCCTCTAGAGTCAGAACACGTTCTTCTTTAGGCACATACTGTAAGATCACGTTCATGAAAGATGTTTTACCTGAGCCTGTACCCCCAGAGATCAGAAGTGTCTTGTGGTTCTGTACGGCATCAATAATGTCTTTTTTATCTTTTTCACTAAGCATGTAATCATCAATGGTGAACTCACGCTCGTTGAAAAGACGAATCGCCATAGAGAAACCCATCTGGTTTTGTTCACCAGCAACAACCTGTGCACGGTGACCTCCCGGGAGGCGGAATGATAGAATAGGGTTTTTAACGTTATAACTTTCGTTGTAACGGTCAGCAAACAAGCGAAGAATATCAAGAAGTGCAGCTTGAGTTAGCTCTGGCGTTTCAATACGCTCCCAATCACCGGCAAAGGTTTCGTAAATAGCCTCGCCAGGAGTATTGATGACTAGCTCTTTACGGCCTTTTGTGTTTTCTGGAGCAAGAAGGTTCATCAGTGGTTCTGCGAGCTTCTTCTCCGTAGGGCTCATTGCAAAATCGCCTTGTTTCGCCATGCGTTTTCTCTTTCTATTTTTGTTTATGACGCGTTCTTATGGGAAGCCTTAGGAGCGTCGTGTTTATGTTTATCAATATCTCTATGTCTTAGGGTGACACGGAAGCCTTTTTCTTTAAGAGCCTCTTCAACATTCATGGCCATTGTGACACTACGGTGAGCTCCACCAGTGCAGCCAATAGCGACAGTTGCATAAGGGCGGTCTAGTGTTTCAAAGATAGGAAGCTGGAATGCCAGGAGGTCTAAAATACGATCAGCTGTTGGGGTAAAGTTATCGTCAGTTTTTACGTAAGAGCGCACCTTTTCGCTTTCGCCTGTGTATGGCTTAAGGCTGGGTTCCCAATGGGGGTTTTTTAGGTGTCTTACATCAAAGACCATGTCCGCCATAGTGGGCATGCCATGCTTAAACCCGAAGCTGGTCACAAACACTTGCATATGGGTGTGTTGTGTATCATCAAACTGTGCTTCAAGAACACTCCAGAAGTTTGCTGGTGTAAAACCAGAGGTATCAATAGAGAACGTAGCTTTATCTTTGAGAGGGGCAAGGAGAGTTTCTTCTAGGGCAAGGCTTTCATCAATAGGGCGTCCCATAGCGAGTGGGTGGCGGCGACGGTTTGTTGAAAAGCGTTTAAGAAGTTCAGCAGGTGAAGCTGTGAGATACAGAATATCAACTTTAATATCTTTAAGATGATCTAGCTCTTCTGCAAAAGTGCTTGCATGTGTTTCCAGCTCTCTTGTGCGAACATCAACGCCAAGGGCCAGTTTGTCTGGCAGAGCTGATTGATCAGAAAGGAGTGGGGCCATGAGGGAGAGGGGCATATTATCAATACATTCAAAGCCCATATCCTCAAGGCATTTAAGTGCCTCAGACTTACCAGCACCAGACAGGCCTGTCACAATCACGATACGTTTTTGAGTCATATGATCTTTTTCTTCTTTTTATCCCTATCAAATTTTTATCCCTATCAAAAAGTATGCGGGGTAAAAACCCCGCACACAATATTTTTTCGGTTTAGCCAGCAGCCTGAAGCTGTTCTGTACCTTCCCTGTGTGGCTCAACCCACCCAATCGTGCCAGATGGCTCACGGTAAACTACGTTGAGGTCACCTGATTTCGGGTTTTGGAAGATGAAGAAGTTTGTGTGAAGCAAGTCCATCTGCATCACAGCTTCGTCCACTGTAAGGGTTTGAATATTACGTACATCTTTATGCTCAATCTTTGGCATAAACTCAGCAAACATGTCATCTGGGAAATCTTCTAGAGAAGACTCTTCAACTGTTTGGTGACGTAGAGAGATGGCTTGTGCCTGCTCTTCAATAGCAACCAGACGTTCGTTTTTCTCCATACGACGGTTCAGGTGCTTGTTCATGCGACCTTTGTACTTATCAATTTGTTTGAGCAGTTTGCTGCATGCATCGTCTGTTGCAAGGTAAAGGTCTGCGCCTTCACCTGCTGCGCGCATGTTAAGTCCGCTTGCAAAAAGCGTAATTTCAGACACAAATTTGTGACCATCTTTTTTAAGACTCACATCAGCTTCATGAATTTGGCTGAAAATGTTCGTCAGTTGAGAGAGTTTTTCCTCAATATGTGCTTTGAGTGTGTCACCTGTGTCAACGTGTAGTCCTGCGATAGATAGCTTCATTTGCTACTCTCCCTTTGTTTTTTATTTTACTAAAATTAGTATAGCGCAGCTTGTGCCCCATCTAAAGATTTATGGGGTGGTGCACCAATATTTTTTCCTTAAAAACCAACAAAAATTGCATACAGAAAACATCCTTAAAAAGCCTTACTTTTAAGGGGATGTTTACCTATTTAATTTGCTGATTTTTTAGAAACGGATGCGGCGCCCCGTTGTCGATGGAATGTTCATCGCTTCACGGTACTTGGCAACGGTACGACGAGCGACGTCGACACCTTCGCGTTTTAGCATGCCCACAAGCTTCTCATCGCTGAGAGGTTTGCGTGCGTCTTCATTATCAATTAGGCGCTTAATCATTTGTTTCACACTTTCAGAAGCCACGCCAACTTGGCCACCTGTTGTGTTGATTGCGCTTGAGAAAAAGTATTTGAGCTCAAATACACCCATTGGTGTTTGCATGTACTTGCCGTTTGTCACACGTGAAACTGTAGACTCGTGAACATCAACAAGTTCAGCAACATCTTTAAGGGTGAGGGGCTGAAGGTACTCAGGACCAAACTCGAAGAAATCTTTTTGTTTTTCTAGAATAGCGCCTGCCACCTTATGGATTGTACGCGCGCGTTGCTCTAGGCTTTTCATGAGCCATTGGGCACGGCTCATGCGTTCGTTAATAAATTGTTTTTCTTCAGTGTTCTTTGTTGAGAATCCACCATTGACAAGAACCTTAGGCATCGCTTCAGCATTAAGCTCTTGCATCCATTCACCTTTTTCGTTCTTACGAATAATCACATCTGGGATGACATTTGAAGCGTTATCGCTGCCGTATTTCAGGCCTGGTTTAGGGTTGAGTGTTGTAATCGAAGCAATGAGTTCTTCAATTTGATCATGAGAAACCCCTGCCATTTTGGCAAGTTTACCAAATTCTTTGCGGGCCAAAACTTCAAGGTTATCAAGGATAACATCATGGGCTTCACTGTAGAGGCCTTCGCTTACAAGTTGAAGCTTCAGGCACTCTGCAAGGCTTCTTGCGCCTACGCCAGCTGGCTCAAATGTTTGGATCATAGAAAGAACCTGAGTGATCTGGTGTTCTTTTAATTTGAGGCGTTCTGCCATTTGTTTGGCATCTGCTTGCAAGTAGCCAGCATCGTCAATGGCATCAATCAGGTAGTGTCCGATAAAGAGTTGAACAGGATCGTTTACGGCTTCACCAAGTTGTGTTGTCAGGTGATCCTTAAGTGTAAGCTCTTTTGTAGCTGTATTTTCCCAGTAGCTATCATCTGTATCATTAAAAGATCCACCAGAAGAACTTGCTCCCATACTTGGGCTTTCATACATGTTGTCCCATGAGTGATCAAGCGCAAGGCTCTCATCATTATCGCTCATAGAGGTGTTTTCAAGGTGATCTGCTGTGTCAGTTGTTTTTGTTTCAAACTCAGCAGAAGACTCAACTTCTGTCACGCCATCATCTTTTTGAAGGAAAGGATTTTCGAGAATTTCTGAATCAATAAACTCGTTCAGGTCAACCATAGGCATCTGCAAAAGCTTAATTGCCATCTGCAATTGCGGCGTCATAACCAGGCCTTGGCCAAGTTTGATATCTAGCTTCTGTGTAAGTGCCATGATTCTTCCCCTATTTGATTGTATTATACGCTAAAGAGGCGCAGTGCTCTATATTCTATGGGAAGATAGCCAAGGGAATTGTGCTTAAAAAATCACAACTTACGAAAATCAAGGGGTTAAGAGGAGGTTTTTCCTGACATGTTTGGCATATTTTTTGCATATTGTCAGAAAATCAATCATAAGCGGCTCTCCTGACAGTACGAATTATCCAATCAATACTTTATATGGGCGATTATTTAGTTTTCTCATCGCTTAAGTACGCTTTGCTTATACTTTACACTCTTCTAAAAATAAATTTTCATCCCATAGCGCCCTTTTTAGGGCTTAAATGTATTCTTGAATAATTCGGTAAAGCTAAGAAAGCTTAAAGTCCTCACCAAGGTAGACTTTACGTACACTTTCGTTGTTTACGATGTCTTCAGGTGTGCCTTCCATAATCACACGGCCTTCATGAAGAATATACGCACGATCTACAATGCTGAGCGTTTCGCGTACGTTATGATCGGTAATGAGAACACCAATACCACGTGTTTTCAGATCAGACACAAGCGCTCGAATATCACCAATGGCAATTGGATCGATCCCCGCAAAAGGTTCATCAAGGAGAATATATGTTGGGTTAGATGCAAGGCCGCGGGCAATTTCAACCCGACGACGCTCACCACCCGACAAGGCAACAGCTGGTGCATGACGAATGCGACCAAGGCCAAAATCTTGTAGGAGTTGTTCAAGGCGGTTTTGAACCCAAACCTTATCTTTGCTCATGACTTGAAGAATGGCGCGAATGTTATCTTCAACGCTCATGCCTCTAAAAATAGATGGTTCTTGAGGAAGGTAACCAAGACCTTGACGGGCACGTTTATAAACAGGCCAGTCTGTTACGTCCTTGCTGTCCATCGTAATTTCACCAGAATCAACAGTGTTAAGACCTGCAACAGCATAAAACGTAGATGTTTTACCTGCGCCGTTAGGGCCTAGGAGGGCTACAACTTCACCACGGCTGACATGTAGCGATACATCGTTAAGAATTGTACGCTTTTTGATAACTTTTTTGAGGCCTCTCGCTACAAGACCTGCATCAGTTTGTGATGGTTGTGCTTTTTTGTTCATTATTCCCCGAGTGTAAAAGAGCCTTTAACGCGTCCAGACTCTGTTCCTTTTAGATTGATGTCCCCTGTCTCTAAGTTATAGGAGAGTGCGCTTCCTTTCAAGGCGTTTTGTCCCTGAAGCAGCACAACGTCACCAGTAAGGGTTATAACAGATGATGTTGGGTTATAGATAGCTTTTTTACCTGAAGCTGTCGTCTCATCATAAAGAATTGTTACGTTACCCTCAGCAACAATAGAGCGGAAATCATTCTCGTCTCCATCAAAATGCGCCTTAATATGATCAGCACCAATTGTGATTCTGCCTTGTGAAATCTTGACGTTACCTGTGAAATTGGCAACTTTATAGGTTTGAGAAACGTGAAGTTTATCCGCTTCAATATTGATCTTTTCTTTTGTAAGGCCTTTTTCTTCAGCGTGAAGAGTTGTAGGCAAGCTGAGGAGTAAAGTTAGGGCTAAGATTGTTTTCATTTTTTAATAAAGCCTCCTTTTTTCATATCCCAAAGAGAGGGGTCAATCGTGACTTGGATGTTACGAAGTTCGATTTCTTTGCCGTGATTGCTGGCAATAAGCTGGTCAGAAAGTAGGGACATACCAATACCGCTCATACTCAGAGGGCCAACCGTTTCAATTTCTCTATCTTTAATATTGCCAGTGATGCCTTCTGTTTTAAGAGTATAGCCATAACCAAGAACAGCAACGCTACCTGTTAGAGCAATGTCTTGTGTAATAGGGTTGAAGTGGCCTGACCTTGCATCAATTTCAATATGGCCACCGGTTGAAAGAGAAAGAAGCGCTTTAATGGCTTGTAGGCCAATATCGCTTTGGTTTTCATCTTCTGTGTGAGTCGCACTTTCCGCTTGGATATCCCATGAGCGGCCATCAGCATCCTCACCTGTATAGCGAGGAGACATCATTTTAGTTTCCCCTACGGCTTCTTGGATATCATCTGAGGTGAAAGAGCGTTTTTCGGCAGCAGGATCAAACTGAATGCGCTCAATATCATCATTACCACCCGTTGTGAACAGCAGCACAGTTGCAAGGCCTGCAAGGCCAATAAGTGCAACTTTAATAAACCAAATACGGTTGTTCACGGAAGTATCCTAACTTAGATAACGCCAGCTTGTAGGCAGTGGTGAATGTGAATCAGGCCTTTAACCTTGTTCTCGCTGTCCACAACAAAAATAGCTGTTTTGTTTGGTGGAGACGTCATCAGCTTTACAGCTTCAACAGCAAGGGCTTCATCCGAAATTGTGATTGGTGAAGGTGTCATAACATCTTCAACAGTCTTTTCAAGAAGGCCTTCACCCATGTGACGTTTCAAATCACCATCTGTAATCATACCTTTCAGAGTGCCAGTTGTATCAATGATACCTACACCGCCAAGGTTCTTTTCTGTCATCTCAAGCAGAGCGTCTGCCATAGATGTGTTTTCATCAACAAGAGGTAGATCTTTACCTGTCGCCATAATGTCGCGTACAGAAAGCATTTGGCTACCAAGTTTTCCACCAGGGTGGAACTTATGGAAATCTTCAGCTTCAAAACCTTTGCGGTGCATCACAGTAATCGCTAGAGCGTCACCGAGTGCCATTGTCGCTGTTGTTGATGTGCTCGGTGCCTTACCAACAGGGCAAGCTTCGCCGCTAATATGTGTGTTGAGGATAATATCAGAGGCTTTAGCCAGTGTAGACTCAGGCTTACTGACCATGCAAATAAGAGGCACACTGTAACGCTTGCAGTAATGAATCATATCACTGAGTTCTTTTGTTTCGCCGCTATTGCTAAGCGCAATAACAGCATCTTCTTCTGTAATCATACCAAGGTCACCATGGCTGGCTTCAGCTGGGTGAACAAAGAAACAAGGTGTACCTGTGCTGGCAAATGTTGCAGCCATTTTGTTACCAACATGGCCAGATTTACCAATACCAGTAATCACCACACGACCTTTTAGGTTTTCAAGACATTCAACAGCTTTTTTAAAACTGTCATCTAGCATGTCTGCAAGGTGTGTAAGGGCTTGTGCTTCTTCGTTTAGGACACGCTTCGCTTCGTCCAGTGAAACTTCAGAAGATTGTTTAAGGGCAACGACGTTCATAATGTGACTCTCAATACTTTAAATTAACGGTGCGAGAAAATATCTGCTTCTTCCCAACCACCAAGGTCGAGTTGAGCGCGCACAGGGAGATAGTTAAATGACGCATCGGCCAGTTCAACACGATCAAGCTCTTTGAGTTTTTCATCAAAGTAAATTTTAAGCTGGTGAAGGTAAATCACGTCACTTGCAGCGTAATGCTTTTGGCTTTCTGTAAGCTCAGGCGCTGACCAGTCGCTGCACTGCTCGCCCTTATCCATGTTTGTGCCAACAATTTGACCAACAAGAGCCTTAAGGCCGTGGCGGTCTGTGTAAGTGCGTACAAGTTTAGAAGCAATTTTGGTGCAGTATACTTTTTCAGTCATGACACCAAGGTAATGCTTCATTACGGCAATATCAAAACGGCCGTAATGGAAAATCTTTAGAATTTTAGGGTTTTGAAGAAGAGCTTTTAGGTTTGGTGCATCGTAGTTTGTGCCATCAAACTTAATGAGCCATACGTTACCTTCACCATCACCTACTTGAACAAGGCAAAGGCGGTCACGCTTAATGTTCAGGCCAAGCGTCTCTGTATCGACAGCTGCAATGCCATTATTAAAAACTACGCCATCAGGTAGGTCACCGTGGCATTCTACAATGTTTACACTCATTTCAAATATTTCTTTCTTGTGTGACACAATAAGTTTGTTTCTGGAGTTTAGGGACTCTTTTGAGGTTTTTCAAGGGGAAAGGCAAGAAAAAGCCCGCGCAAATGCGCAGGCTTTCTCGGGAGTTCGATTTAGCTGTCTACCAGACTGTTTTTGTACTCATTCAGAGCACGAAGCAGCCCTCGGGTTTGGTGTTCACACATGGTGCCTTCAAATACGAAGTAATCCAGGAAGTTTTCAGTGATATGGATCACATCTTCAAGCATGTGAATTTCAGCTGTTATGTTGCCGTTAGCAGCGACCGTGATGGTATTGATCAAGCCGTTGACATCATAGATGAGCGGGTGCATAGAGTCGTAGTGATTCGCATGCAGCTCCACATGTGCCATTTGGCGTTCATTGGAGTAAATGATCAGTGCTGCGTCTGAAACGGGAGTACCAGAATAAACATCCACAAACAGGTTATCTTTCTTGGACTTTCCAACTGTCCACTCTGCAATCGCTTGGCTGAGAGAGCATCCAAAAAAGCCATGGGCTTCACTCTCAACAACATAGATGCTTGCACCTTCATCCTCAATGGCTTCACTGACGGTATCACAAAGGAAATCAGCAATTTTGACATCAAGGAGTTCGGTGTTTTCAAGGCCGTTAGGCAGCATGCTTCCTGCAGCTTCTTCGGCTTTTGCACCTGGGTAGGCCATATCAACAAAAGCGCAGATGCTTTTGATGTCGCTGAGAACTTTGTTGCTCACGCCCTCTTTTTTCCAAGTGAGGGATGCAAACGTTTTGATTTTCTCAATTTCACTGCGAACAGAGAAAGCATCAATCATCTTGCTGACGATTTCGGCTGCATTGGGCAGAACGTTATCACGAATTGTTGTGAACTCTGTCAGGTGCAAGCGCCCCCACAGGAGGTTGTTGACAAGTGTTAGGCCGCCGTGGCTAAACGTCAACATACGCATGCCGTTATCAAAGATCACAAAATCCAGTGTGACGGAGTCTTCCTCGTCAAGGTAGAGCTGCAGGCTACTGCCTTCAAGAAGGTCGCCGTGAAAGTTATAACGAACTTTAGGAGCAAAGTTGAATTGCAGACCTATGAAAGGGTTTTCCTCCAAAGAGGTCAGAAAGCTGCCAAGTACAGGGCCAAAATCTTTGAAATTTTTGGTTTTGTACAAGGTGTCTACGTATTCTCCTTCAATGTCGCCATTAAAGGTTTCCGCATAGAACTCTACAGAGCTGATGAGAGCATCAACTTGAGTTTTCGTAAGTTGTTTGTTCATGTAGAACTCCTAGAAAAAGAACGGAAGAGATGTAATAAGTTCTGGGAACTTAACAAAAACCGCTAAAAACGTCTAGGTTATTCTGGTAAAAAACCGCCCGCTTGCATGCTCCAAAGCTTAGCGTAATGGCCTTTTTTGTTCAGGAGTTCTTTATGAGAACCATCTTCAATAATCTCACCATTATCAAACACAAGGATACGATCCATGTTGGCAATAGTTGAAAGACGGTGAGCAACTACCACAACCGTTTTATCTTCCATGAGGGTATTGAGGCTATCTTGGATATCTTTCTCTGTCACACTATCAAGGCTTGATGTGGCTTCATCCATAATCAGGACAGGTGCGTTTCTAATGAAGGCACGAGCAATGGCAATACGCTGCCTTTGGCCACCAGAGAGTTTAATGCCACGCTCACCTACAAGGGCATTGTAACCTTCAGGCGTTCGCTCAATAAAGTCATGGGCTTTAGCAAGCTTTGCAGCTTCAATCACTTCTTCGTCTGTCGCATCTAGGCGGCCGTAACGAATATTTTCCATCAGCGAGCGGTGGAAGAGGATAGGGTCTTGAGGAATCATCGCAATACCTTCACGCAAACTATCTTGCGTGTGAGTGCTCACATTTTGTCCATCAATTTTAACCGCACCACTGTTTGCTTCAAAGAAGCGAAGAATCAGGTTAACAAAGGTACTCTTACCTGCGCCAGAAAACCCAACCAGACCGACTTTTTGACCTGCAGGGATTTTAACATTTAGGCAATTAAAGACTTTTTGGCCATCTGTGTAAGAGAAGCACACATCATCAAAGTCAATTTCACCTTTTGTAACTGTCATGGCTTTTGCTTCTTGTGTATCTATAACTTCGTGCGGTTGAACAATAATATTTACGCCGTCGTTGATGTTTCCAAGGTATTCAAAGAATTCAAGGAAGCGGCGTGCAAGGCCACGTGCTTGTTCAATAAGCATGAGGGCAAGGCTCATGACCATGGCAAACTCACCAACAGTAATTTCGCCTTTTGTCCAAACATTCAGGGCTGTTAGCATCATCAGGATCATAAGGCCAAGAGCTGCGGTAAACTGGAACCAACGCATGATTTCCATAAACCAGAATTGGCGACGGGCCATCTTTACTTCGTATGTGAGGTGTTCATCAAGGTTTTTACGCTCGTAACCCATGTGCGCAAACATACGTGTGTTCATGATGTTGGTGACAGCATCTACAATTTTACCGCTCACCGCACTGCGGGCAGAGGCAAAATCTTTGGCGTATTTGCGGCATTTGCTGGCAAGGATAAATGATACAAAAATGTAAACAGAGATCCAGCTGGCAAGGGCGACCGCGAGAGATTCATGTGCGCCATAAAGTAGCGTAAGTGAAACTGCGAACGTAATTGTGATAGGTAGGAAATCAAACATGATGGTCCAAAGCAGGTGGTTTACACTCATAGAGACTTCAGCAACGCGGTTTGCTAGAGCACCAGCAAAGTTACCCATAAAGTAACGTTGTGAATGGTTTTGCAAGTAATGGTAAAGGGTTGCACGAACACGTTTACGTAGTGCTGGGGCAAGAATAACAAGCACCGTACCACTTGTACGGCTAAAGAGAAGTACACCAATGTTAAGGCCAATAAAGAGCGTGATTGGGTCTTTAAATGTTTCCCACATGGTGCCAGCCATCTGGCCATCTAGAGCCGTTGCTGTATCAATAATAGTCTTGATGGCATATGGCAAAAGAATACCGCAAGCGGCTTGGCCAACTTCTAAGAAAATCATGATAAATAGGAACCATTTATATTGGCCCAAGAAATACGTTACAAACCGAAAAGGATTAGACGGCAGACGAGGCGCCCCTGGCGCGATAGTGTGTGTAAGTTCTTTTTGCATACATGTATGCTACTACAAATAAAGCCAGCCGAGGAGAAAAATTCCAAGTGTGATGCGGTAGAGCACAAATGGCAGGAAACCAATACGGTTTACAAATCGCATGAGAAGGCCAATAGCAATGTAAGCTGTGATGAAGGAAAGCACAGCACCTGCAATAAGGTGAGAGGACTCAGCATGATTGCTAACCAATCCATCACTTGTTATAGCACTTAAAATGGCAAGCGTTGTAAGGACACCAATCACAGGAATCGCCATAAGCATAGAGAAGTGCGCGCTTTCTGTACGTGAAAGACCGAGGAAACGACCTGCTGTCATTGTGATACCACTTCTTGATGTTCCTGGAATGAGGGCAACTGCTTGGAAGAGGCCAAAAACAAAAGCATCTTTATGAGAGATATCTGTTTTATCACTTTTCTTTTTATCTGCAATCCAAAGCAATACGCCAAAACCAATGCTTGCGAGAGCAATGGGCAAAATACCGCGGAGGTCTTGCTCAATGAGATCTTTTAGAAGGGCAGCACAAATAAGAAGAGGGATAGTCGCAATAGAGAGTTTAATGAAGAGTTTACTGTTATCATGAGAGAGCTTACCCAATAGAGTATGCTTTATACCGCTAAGCATACGCAGCGTATCTGATTTGAAATAGAGCATCACTGCGCCAAGTGTTCCAAGGTGCACAGAGAGATCAAAAAGAATACCTTGCTCTAACCATCCAGTTATTTCAGGCACCACGATAAGGTGTGCACTGCTAGAGATTGGCAAAAACTCTGTAATGCCTTGAACCACACTGAGGATAAAAACTTGTAACCATTCCATAATGGCTAGCATAGGCGTTTCTTCTTCAAATGGCAAAAAAAAGCAGCCCTCCATTTCTGGAGGGCAACTTTTATCGACTTTAGATAACCAAAGAGATGACCGTGGCAACAATTGCAGCAACGGCACCTGCGCCGATGGCACCAAGAATGATGTATCTGCGAATCTTGGCACGGGCGCGTCTTTTGACTTCACCTGCGGCAAGGTCAGCAGCAGCACCAACCAATGGGGCAGCATTTTTGGCCGCTTCTACAGCGCCTCTGGCAACCTTGCCGGCAGCACCTTTTGCTGCTTCCCTAACTTTAGGGCTAGCAGCAACTTGGCCAGCTTTTTTGGCGCCACCTTTGACAACCTTACCAGCAGCGCCAGCAGCACCACCGATAATTTTTTTGAGGAATTTTCCAGGTTTAGGCATAAGGCCTCCTTGGGGTTATTGCAGGAAGGACAACAGACCGCCAAACTCAGAGAGTAAGCCGATGCCGTCGAGAATGTCTGCGAAGGGATTAGGGATGAAAACCAGCAGTGCCAGCATGACCACCAACATGATGAAATCATCATCTTGCAGGTCATTCAGGAAGTCGCCGAAAACTTGGCTGCCATGTTGTTCAGCAAACTTGAGTAAGCCGCCGCGAAGCGGGTCAGCATCCAAGCGTGCGCGCAACAGCATTGCAGCTGCGGAAATCGCAGGGCCAACCAGAGGGGTTTCGTCTTGGAATTTCCGCAGCTTTTTGTACATCTCTGGCAGGGTATTCAACACGTCTTGAGTGTTGGGCACGTCCGGTAGCATGTTTTTGCAACTGGTTGCAAAACTGCTGATGGTTTCAGTTGGGATGTTATTGGTCAATGTGTCGACCACGTTGATATTGGTCACAGCGCCTGCAGCTTTGCCAGCAACATCACTTGCTGTATCAGCTGCTTTACCTACAGCATCTGTGGCTGTATCAGCAACTTTACCGGCAGCGTCTTTTGCAAGATCTGTCAGCTTTTTTCCAAACATTTGGAGTCCTTTCGAGAGGAGAAAGAGGGACATTGAAGATAATAATCCCCTCCAGATATAGAGGGGATTGTATTCAATTTCAAGGGAAAAGTTTAAGAAACAGCTCCAAGAAGTGAAAGTGTTTCAGGTGTGCTGAGCACTTTTTGGGCCTGTGCTTTCGCATCTTCCATTGTTACGCTTTCAATGGCTTTTAAAACTTCATCCAGCTCGCGGTAGCGATCAAAGACAAAATAGCTCGATGCAATGCGGTTCATACGAGCTTCAGTACTTTCAAGGCCCATGCGCAGACCAGAGCTCATTTGAGTCTTGGCGCGGTTGAAAGCATCTTCTGAAAGGTTGTGAGCTTGATCGTTCAAAACGTCACGCGTAACTTTGAGAACTTCATCTACACCATCTTCACCGCAACCTGCATAGACACCAAAGATACCTGTATCGCTAAAGCTGCTATTGAATGAGTAGACGCTGTAAACAAGGCCGCGCTTCTCACGTATTTCTTGGAAAAGCGGAGAGGCCATACCGCCACCTACAGCATTACTCCAAATATCAAGAGCAAGACACTCTGGGGTGCCGCGTTTCAAGCTTTGGTAACCGAGAAGAACGTTGGCTTGTTCAAGGTCTCGGCGTTCAACATGTTTACCGCCTTTATACAGGCCTGCTTCTGAAACAGATTTTTGCCCCCCAGTAACGCCGTTGAAGCTGCTTTCTAAAAGAGCAAAGAGCTCTTTAGGTTCTACGTTACCTGCTACAGAGATCATCATGTTGCCAGTGTGGTAATGCTCTTTTACAAAGTTTTGAAAATCAGCACGCTGCATGTTTGAAACGGTTTCAACTGTGCCAAGGATATCGCGACCAAGAGGTTGATCTGGGAAGGCTTGGTGCTGGAAGTTATCAAATACCGCGTCGTCAGGTGTATCGTTACACATGCCAATCTCTTGTAGGATGACACCGCGTTCGCGTTCAATTTCTTCCTGAACGAACGTGCTACGAAGCATAATGTCAGAGAGGATATCAATTGCAAGCGGCAGGTGCTCTTTAAGAAGACGAATGTAATACGCAGTAGATTCACGGCTAGTGAAGGCATTCATGTAACCGCCAACATCTTCAATCTCACGAGAGATATCTTCTGCGCTGCGATTTGTAGTGCCTTTAAATGCCATATGTTCAAGAAAGTGCGCAATACCGTTTTGCTTAAGTGCGCTTTCAAAGCGAGAGCCAACAGCGGTGTAAACGCCAATGCTAACAGTTTCTACATGTGGAATAACATCACAGCCAACACGAAGGCCGTTAGAAAGGGTGTGTGCGTGAAAGGTCATAAGACTCCTCTCTCTCTCTTTAAATTGTTTAGCGGTAACGCTCTAGAATATACTTTTTCACCACTTCAACATCGTTTGGAAGTGTTTCGTAAATTTCTTCTTTATCCATCAGGTCTTCCATGTGAGAAGGAAGAATTGGGATGGCGCCAGTTGCGCGTTCAACCGCTGATGGGAACTTGGCGGGATGTGCTGTAGAAAGAACAACCATAGGTTTAAGCCCAGGTTTTGCTTCAGCGGCACACATACCCACAGCTGTGTGTGGATCAATTGTGATTTGGCGCAAGATATCAGATGATGACATTTGCTTCAGGACATCAATCTCAGTGGCTGAGAAAGCATCAAAGATACTACGAGCATCTTCAAGCTCTTGAGAGTTGATATCTTCAAGAGAGCCTGACTGACGGAATTCTTCCATGGCTGATTTAGTACGCTCAGGCATTTTACCGTAGAGGTCAAATAGGAAGCGTTCAAAGTTTGAGGCAACAAGGATGTCCATGCTCGGGCTTGAAGTGGGCTGAACCTTCTTCATGCTGTAATCACCTTCAGTGATGAAACGTGTGAGAATGTCATTGCTGTTGTTGGCAATAACCAAGCGCTCAACAGGAAGGCCACATTGCATGGCAACGTAACCTGCATAGATGTCACCAAAGTTACCTGTTGGGACACTAAAGCTGAGGCGCTTATCTTGAATAAAGGTACGAAGCCTTGACCATGCAAAAAAGTAGTAAACCACTTGTGGTAGAATGCGGGCCCAACTGATAGAGTTCACAGCTGTTGCGTTAACCTTTTCCTTGAAGTCTTCTTGGTTAAAAAGGGCTTTTACGATGTCTTGGCAGTCGTCAAACGTGCCTTCAATGGCAATCGGGAAAACGTTCTTTGCTTCACATGTTGTCATTTGGCGTTGTTGAATGGCGCTCGTTCTGTTCTTTGGGAACAGCATAAACGTTTTGGCGCGCTCAACATGTTTAAGGCCTTCAATTGCTGCGGGGCCAGTATCACCTGACGTCGCACCAATAACTGTGGCATTCACGTCATTATTATCGAGGGTGTAGTCAATCATTTGCCCAAGAAGTTGTAGAGCAATATCTTTAAATGCGAGTGTTGGGCCGTGGTAAAGCTCGAGGAGCCATGTATCATCACCAAGTTGGTTCAGAGGTGCTACATCTTCATCTGCAAAATTAGCGTAAGCTTTTTTAAGCATGCGCCTAAAGGTTTCGCGCGGGATGCTGTTACCAATAAATGGCGACATAATCACTTCAGCAACTTCCTCATAAGACAGGTACGTCAGCTCTTCCATTTTATCGAATGGGATTTTTGGATAGTGTGTTGGAACATATAGGCCGCCGTCAGGTGCGAGGCCGTCTAGAATCGTTCTTTCAAATGAAACTGGCCCAAAGCCACGTGTACTAATGTATTCCAATAAGGACTCTTATCTACTAATTGTTTTTAAAAAGTGTGTCAGGTTGCTTGTGATCATAACGGCTGTTACAAGAATAAGAACCATCCATGCCTGCTCTTTGTTTTGAAGGGCTGTGATCTTTTCTCCAAGGTATTCACCTGCAAAGTAATAGGTAATGCAAAGCAATGTTGCAAAGAGTGTAATGAACATGTAGCCCAGAGTTAGCATAGTGTGGAACCACACTGGCATGAACGTTAGGTTCATTGAGATGATTGGTAAGATAAATAACCAGATCCATCCCAGTGAGATAAAGAAGTACACAAACAGCAGAACCGCAAAGAGTACGGATGAGAGTAGTAATCTAAGTCTGGCAGCTGCTGAAAGCATATTTTCTAAACACCTATTATTCTTAAAGGCTTATGTCTGGCTCCTATAGAAGGTAAACAAACAGGAAAAGTCCAATCCATACTACATCCACAAAGTGCCAGTACCAAGCAGACGCTTCAAAGTAAAAGTGGTGCTTGTCTGTAAAGTCACCTTTGTACATACGTAGAAGCACAGCGAGGAGCATCAACGTACCAAGGAGGACATGGAAACCGTGGAAACCTGTTAGCATGTAGAAGAGTGAGCCATATACACCGCTGCTCATTGTAAATGCAGCATGGCCGTACTCATACATTTGGCAGAATAGGAAAATAAAGCCAAGGTTCACAGTTAGCAGAAGTGCAAACTTTGCTGTTTCGTACTCTCTGTGTAGAAGCGCGTGGTGTGCCCATGTTACTGTTACACCTGAAGTGAGTAGCAGGAGCGTGTTAATTGTAGGCAAAGCAATGTGTAGTGTTTCAATGTTTTCTGGAGGCCATACAGGGTTAAAGCTTCTTAGGAAGAAGAACGCTGCAAAAAAGGCCGCGAAGAACATGATTTCTGAAACAATAAAGAAGATCATACCGTAGCGGTTAGCAAGGTCTAGAACGTAAGGAACCTTTTTAAAGCCACGCGCTCGGCTTTCTACAATTAGCTTGAGGAACCATTTCATAGCGGCTGCAAATGTAAGAGCGCCACCAACAATCATAAGAGCTTTAGCAATGCTGATTGGTGTCTTCATATCTTTAAGCTCTACGCCAGATGTGTAAACCACTGCATAAGCAAGAACAGCAACAATAGCACCAAGGAAGGCAAGCTTTGTATTCTCTGACTTAAGGGCGTTTTTGATCCAAGTGAGTTTACCAAGACCAAGAACGGCAAATGCTGAGTACTGTAGAGGCAGTGCATAGTCACCAGCAAAAGCATTACCATTTAGGAATACACCTGTGTAGTAAAGAAGGGCTGCCGCACCTGCTGTCAGCATAAAGAGTCCACCACCAAAGAAAGAGGCAACAGAAACGCCGGCAACAACTGTTGCCATAAGCGCCATGAAAAG
The DNA here is from genome assembly GCA_036141575.1 of Pseudomonadota bacterium. Taxonomy (NCBI): domain Bacteria; kingdom Pseudomonadati; phylum Pseudomonadota; species Pseudomonadota bacterium. Next base: position 30,151 of record JAYZXF010000018.1, read on the forward strand.
AAGAGGAGTACCAGGGTGCAAAAGAGCGATAAGGCCAAATACAAGGAACCCTACGCCGAGGCATGAGAGTGGTGGCCAAATGTTATTACCTGGGATAAAAAAGTCGTGATCTTGTGCCTGTCCAGCCATGAAATACATCCTATTTTTCACATATGTTTTAAAGAGCCTTTTTAGGCTTATATGCATTTTTACCTGATTCAGGGGTAAAAGTAAAACAGCCTTTTATGTGAGCGTTTTGCTAAAAATGCTTTTGTCACCATCTTGACCATGCTTTTTCCAACCAAGATTTTGGTAATAACCTTCAATGCCTTCATCTGCGATAAGGTAAATCACATCAAGGTATTCTGCCTTTGCTGCGGCTTCTACATGGTCACAAAGAGAACGACCTATATGCTTTTTCCGGTTGATTGGCTCCACATATAAGTTGGCAAGGGCGGGGATTGGGTTTTTCTTTTCTGCGATATGCCATGTCGTAAGTTGGACACACCCTGTAGGCTCACCATCCCATAAGGCGATCCAAAAATCACCAAACTCATCAGGAGAGAGGCGTTTGTGAAGCCATGATTCATAGTCTGATGTGTTAAGACCCGAAAGTTGTCCCCATGTTTCGCTGCACCACTTGGCAACGAGGGGGATATGTTGTGGCAGAGATTTTAGCGGTTGAATACTCAGCGCCATGGTTTTATGAAATTTTATCCAAATGTTCGACAAATGTACGTGTCAGCATCACATGCTTTTCTAAGATTGGAATATCTTCATTTGAAAAGGCTGGCTTTGTAATGGCGCGTGGCTCAAATAGGTTGTTACTGTAAGGCATAAGGAAGGCCACGTAGTTCTCATAGAAGCTAACCTCAATAGGGGCATTAAATAGGTTAAGGCTAATTTTCTGGATAAGGCTCAATGTTTCTGGATGAGCAAGGTTTGTCGCCTCTGTTTGTTGTGTCGTGTAGATATCTAGCCATGACACATTACCTGTTGCAGGAAGTTTTACTCCTGAAAGGCCTTGTTTAATTTGGGCTTCTTTTTCAAGCTTTGTTCCGCGTTTAGACGTCATGATGGTATGACCTGTAAACTTGGTAGGGCGCACAATAATCATTGACATGCCACGTGTCACAGGCAGACCTTTTACGCGTTTATCTTTTACATGTTTTGGTTTTGCGCGAGCAGGGTTGCTAACCACTGTTTCAGCAAACTCAACTTTGCTGTTGTCGATATTTCCACCAATAAAGTCTTCCATGTGGAGGGCATACCTTGGAGGAATAAGGCCACTGCGCTTAAGGGCTTTTTCGTTAAGTGGACGCTTGGGCATGTATGAAAAATCACCAAGAAGTCTTACGAGCTCAGGCATGAATTCAGCTTTAAAAGCTTTGCGGTAGCTATGTACAGGTAGGTAAGCAAAGGCGCCAATAAATAGAAAGCCTCCACCAAGAGTCTGCATGAGAACAGATTCATTTAAACCTGAAAAGAGTGTGAGGTATACACCGGCAATTAGGGCAAAGATAAGTCCTAAAATAATACGCCTGTTATGTTGCTTGAGGTAAGCAAGACGCTGTTGCTCAATTCTGTCAATTAGTCTGGTAATGTTGGTTTTTTGAGTTGGAGCACGAGAAACAAGTTCAGTGCCTTCAATAGAAACAACACCCCCTTCGCCGGATCCTTTAGACGTAAGTTCTGTAAAGTTTGGCGAAGGAGGGTTTGACATGAGGTATTAGCCTTTTGATGCCAGTGGAGACATCACCATAATCATTTGGCGACCTTCCATCTTTGGCCTTTGATCCACTTTTGCGATTTCTTTGAAATCAGCTTCAATGCGATCAAGCATTTGAGTTCCAAGATCTTTGTGTGTAATCTCACGACCTCTGAAGCGTAGGTTAATTTTAACTTTATCGCCTTTTTCAATAAACTGGCGAGCCTTCTTCATTTTAATCTGATAGTCGTGCTCTTCAGTACCTGGGCGAATAGAAATTTCTTTCACAGTCACAACGTGCTGCTTCTTACGCGTTTCAGCCGCTTTTTTCTGTGTTTGGTATTTTAGTTTACCGTAATCTTGAATTTTACAAACTGGAGGTTCAGCGTTTGGTGAAACTTCAATTAGGTCTAGGCCAGCCATTTCAGCGCGTTCAATCGCTTTTTCAAGTGGCATTACACCAAGTTGTTCACCTTCTTCCGTAATGACACGGACATTTGCTGCAAGAATTGAACGGTTGATTCTGTACAATTCATCTTTCTTTGGGGCTTGGCGCCCTCTGTAAGTATTAATGGTATCTCTCCTTATGTCTCATTTATACCGTTTGATTTATATATTGAAGCACAAGCACGCCTGACTTGTAAATGGTCAGACGTGTTTATGACATAACTTAAGCTGCTGATTTTTCTTGTGACACTTCGGGGCGTTGCCTGTTTGCAATCTCTTCCTTCAGTGCGTTAATCAAATCATCTGTGCTAAATATTGTTTGTTTTTGGCTACCAAGGCGACGAACAGTCACTTGGTCGTTTTCGATCTCGCGGTCACCAAGAACAAGAATCACAGGTGTCTTCTGGTGCGAGTGTTCACGCACTTTGTAAGACACTTTCTCGTTTCTAAGGTCGCTTTCTACACGGAAACCTTCTGCACGTAGACGTTTTTCAAGTTCTACAACAGCGTCATTATGCTTTTCGCTAATGCCCATCACGCAAATTTGCGTTGGTGAAAGCCATAGCGGCATGTGGCCTGCGTAGTTTTCAATCAGAATACCAATAAAGCGCTCAAGTGAACCAAGTAGAGCACGGTGAATCATCACTGGATACTTACGCTCGTTATCTTCAGTCACATATTCAGCATCGAGGTTTTTCGGTAGAATGAAGTCCATCTGAACTGTACCACACTGCCAGTCACGGCCGAGGCAATCTTTCAAAACAAACTCAAGCTTTGGTCCGTAGAAGGCACCTTCACCTGGGTTAAGTACCCATTCTAGGCCTGCTGCATCACATGCGTTTCTAAGAGCTGCTTCTGCATTATCCCAAACATCATCTGAGCCGGCACGTGTTTCAGGGCGGTCAGAGAATTTTACGAACATGTCCGTGAAGCCCATTTCAGAGTAAATCTCTTTAATAAGTTCACAAAGTTTAACAACTTCGCTTTCAATTTGCTCTTCTGTACAGAAAACGTGGGCATCATCTTGCGTCATAGATGTGACGCGCATAATACCATGCAGGGCACCCGTTGCTTCATTACGCATGCACGTACCAAACTCACTCATGCGGAGTGGAAGGTCACGGTAACTCTTAATGCCTTGGTTAAAGATTTGTACGTGGCAAGGGCAGTTCATTGGCTTCATAGCAAATGTACGACCATCATCTTCACGAACGATGAACATGTTTTCTTCACCAAACTTATCCCAGTGACCACTCGCTTTGTAGAGGTCATTCTTAATTAGCTGAGGCGTGTTCACTTCTTGGTAGTTATGACGCGCAAGCTTTTCACGAATGTACTTTTGTAGTTCTAGGAAAACTGTCCAGCCTTTAGCATGCCAGAATACTTGGCCTGGTGCTTCTTCTTGCAAATGGAACCAGTCGAGAGCAGGACCAATTTTACGGTGGTCACGCTTTGCAGCTTCCTCAAGCATATGTTGGTGGGCTTTAAGTTCTTTTTCTGTTGCAAAGCTAAGTCCGTAAATACGTGTCAGCATCGCGTTGTTACTGTCACCACGCCAGTAAGCACCAGCAAGGTTAGTCAGTGTGAAGGCTTTAGAGATTTTACCTGTTGATGGCACATGAGGGCCACGACATAGATCAATAAAGTCTTCGCCATTTTCTAGCTTCTGGCGGTACACAGAGAGGTCTTTACCATCAATAAGGTCACCTTTTTCAATCGCCATTTGTACGATGTCTGCTTTGTAAGTTTCGCCTTTGTCCTCAAAGTATTTCTTCACTTCGCCGGCATTCCAAAGTTCACGTTGTACAGGGTTATCTTCGGCAATAATCTCACGCATTTTCTTTTCGATCTTTGGAAGATCGTCACTTGAGATTGGCTCTTCAAAGTCGATGTCGTAGTAAAACCCGTGCTCAACAGTTGGGCCAATTGCCAGTTTAGCTGTTGGGTAAAGCATTTTTACCGCACGAGCAAGTGTTTGCGCAGTTGTTGTGTGGCGCATGACATCCATACCTTGCTCATCTTTTAAGGTGAGAAGAGAAACGGTTCGGTCAGACGCGATCGTTCGAGAAAGGTCACGCTGTTCGCCATCTACGGTCATGGCAACAGCAGCTTTCGCAAGTCCTGGCCCAATGCTCGCAGCAATGTCAAAACCAGTGATTGGACTATCGAATTCTCTTTTACTTCCATCTGGAAGAGTAATGATAGGCATCTGTTGTTTCTACTTTCTATATTTAAAACTCTTGCTTGTTCTACTGTATGGTGCTGCAAATCGTTTCTTCTTACGTGTTGGTGCTCATGTACAGTGAAGTACACTGCGCGCCAAGCCTCATAAAAAACAATTTTCGCTGGCCATACAACGAACAACCTAAAAGTTTTTGGGTTGCTTTATTAAAATGTGCTCTATTTTTACGCAAAATCAGAGGTTTTCGCAAGATAAAGCCACAAAAAAAGAACCCCTTTCAGACGAAAGAGGTCCTTTTTAAATTTGCGAGGTTACGCAGCTTTGCTTTTTAGGCGCTCAACACCCTCAACAATTACGTTTTTAGCTGCTGCAGCATCACCCCAACCGCCAAGTTTAACCCACTTGCCTTCTTCAAGGTTTTTGTAACCTTTGTAGAACTGTTCCATTTGCTCTTTAAAGAGAGCTGGAAGGTCATCGACGCTGCCCACGTTCTCAAAGCGACGGTCAAGCTTTGTGTGTGGTACACAGATCAGCTTTTCGTCCATGCCTGATTCATCTTCTGTGATCAGCATACCGATTGGACGGCAACGTACAACAGCACCAGGAACAACATCAATGTCAGTGTAAACAAAAGCGTCTACAGGGTCACCGTCACCACCAAGTGTTTGGTTGATGTAGCCGTAGTGTGCAGGGAATACCATTGGCATTGGTGCAAAACGGTCTACAAAAACTGCGCCTGTGTCTTTATCCACTTCGTATTTGATGTGTGGAAGGTGGCGTGGGTTTTCCACGATTACAAAAATATCATCAGGAGCATCTTTACCTGCTGGAACGTTCAAAAGAGACATTGTGGTCTAATCCTTTGTGTTAAATTTAAAATCTTATTTGAGTTATACCGCCCTATAGAGCTTTTCGCAAGGGGCCAAGAGCAATCATCAGTGACAAACTGAAAAAAAATTGTTAGGGTGCGTTCGTTATGAGTTGGTTAAAAGAAATTGTACGTCCAAAAATCGCAACCCGATCTAAGCGGGATGTGACGCCTAATGTGTTTTCTAAATGTCCATCATGCGCAGAAATGCTGTATGAACGTGACCTGAAGAAAAATAACCGTGTCTGCATGAGTTGTGGGCATCATTTGCGTATTGATGTGGAGACACGCCTGAACCTGATGATGGATGAAGGCTTTAAAGATGTGCCTCTTAAGCTTGACCATACAGATCCAATTGGTTTTAAAGATCGTAAGCGTTACAGTGATCGCCTCCGTGACGCAGGTTTCCAGAAGCGTGGCCGTGACGCCTATCGTGTAGTTAAAGGAACAATTGAAGGTGCGCCAGCAGTAGTCTGCGTATTTGATTTTGCTTTCATGGCAGGCTCGATGGGAACGCATGTTGGAAGTGCTCTTGTAAAAGCCGCTGAAAAAGCAGCAAAAGATAAGGCTGCCCTTATTATTGTACCCGCTTCAGGTGGTGCACGTATGCAGGAAGGGATTCTCTCTCTTATGCAAATGGCACGCTCAACCGCTGCTATTCAAGAGGTGAAAGAAAAAGGCCTACCTTATATTGTGATGCTGACTGACCCAACAACGGGTGGTGTGAGTGCATCCTTTGCAATGCTTGGCGATATTATTGCTGCTGAACCTGGAGCTCTTATTGGATTTGCCGGTCCACGTGTGATTCAACAAACCATTGGTGAAACACTGCCAGAAGGTTTCCAAACAGCTGAGTACCTGCTTGAAAATGGTATGGTAGACAGTGTCGTGCCACGTGCTGAGCAAAAAGCATGGTTTGGTAAAACGCTCAATATTTTGATGAAGCGATAAAGCGCTTTAAAGGAGAACACCCGCCATTCCGGCGGGTGTTTTGTTTAGGGAGGACTTTAAGCCACTTTGAGTTCTGTTTGTTTTTCTGCTTCTAGCATCTTGAGAGCGCGAATGATGCGCGTCACACCGATACCACCACCAAAGCGTGGGAAGAAGTCATGTGAAAGGAACTCTTCAAGCTCTGTTTCTACACGTTCTTTACCAAACTTCTTGAACAGTAAATTGGCGTATTCACCGTCTGATATCGTGTGGAAGATCTCTCGCATTTGCTCTACGTCACAGCTGCGCTCAGCAGAACCAATTGTTTCCATGCCGTACATGAGGACATCAATCTTGTTGGCGATGGTGCCTGTTTCGTTGAATTTCATGTTCCAGAATGGGCTGGTATAGCGTGGGAAGTGTGTAAGTAGGAAGGTATTACCGAAGTCTTCACCAATTTTTGTTTCTGTGTCGCCGCAGATATCAATGGTTTTGTAAGTTTTGGCCATTTCTGTGTAAGCGCCTGATGGGATGCTGGCAGCGTTGCCGAAACCTAGAAACTCAAGCAGTTCACGCTCAAGCTTTTCAAGTTCTTTAAGCCCGCCATGAGATTCAAACTCAAACATTGGGAAGATCGTTTCGTGACGACCCGGAACAGGGTTAGGTTCTTGACGATAGCTTGTTGTTTGGCAAAATACGCCTTTGTATTGTGGGTTTTCTAAAAGTTCGTGCTCTAGCCACATTTGGCCTGTTTGTGGCAGAGGCCAAACTTCGCCTTCGTATTCGTATGTTGTAATGGTTGCTGGATCTTCACAGGCAGCAAGGATGCTTTTACGACTTTGGGTATGGACTTCTAGAAATCCTTTGGCCAAAAAAAACTCCCTAAGACGGGAGGTGGCGTTATGGAAATCTTCAGTATTGATGTGTTGGTTTATCATGGTGTCTCCTAAGGAAATTCTACTATGCAATACTGCAAATTTGTTTTTTCTGCGCTTCCGCTACTCAGGTACATTTTAGTACATTGCGTTGCGGGGCTCGTAAAAACAAATTTTCGTGAATGCCTAGCGAATTTATATTTGTTTTTTTTGTTTCCTTAGGTAAGTAGTGTGGCGAGATTTTTCTGTAAAATCAACCACATTGTTTTCTTGGAGAATTTCAAAACCTGTGAGATTCTAAAGGTCTGTTCTCCTAATTCTCGGCGCCTCCTTTTTATTTTATCTTCGCTTAAGTACTTGCCTGTACTTTACGCTCATCTAAAAGAAAAAATAGCTCACCGAATAATCAGAAGAATTGTTGCTTAAAATATGGTAAATAATGGGTATGAGTAAGAAACCAACGATTTTGCAATTAACACCAGCTCTGCATCAGGGTGGGGTGGAACGCGGCACTGTGGAAATGGCGAACTTTTTACATGAAGCAGGCTGGGGCAGTGTTGTGGCTTCTGCAGGTGGATCTATGAAACGTGATTTAGAACGTGACGTTTTGCACCTCAACATTTCTATGAAGCGTAAAACACCTATTGAAATTGCAAAGGCATATTTCAAACTGGTTGCTTATATAAAAGAAAACCCAGTTGATCTCATCCACGCGCGCTCTCGTGTTCCGGCTTGGGTGGCCTATTTTGTCTCTCGTAAAACAGGAGTGCCATATCTCACCACATACCATGGTACATATGGCATGCAGAATGCCTTTAAGAAGTTTTATAACAGCGCCATGGTGCGTGGTCGCCATGTTATTGCTATTTCTAAGTTTATTGAAACGCATGTGAATCAATATTTTCCAAGCCATCCAGACATGTCTCTGGCATATAGAGGGTTTGATGTATCAAGATTTCAATACAGCAACACAGTGCTCAAGGCTGCTGAAGAATTGCGAGAGAAGTATAGCTTTCACGTAGGTGTTCCTATTTTAATGCTTCCCGGACGTGTGACACGTTGGAAAGGGCAGGTTGAGTTTATTGAAGCACTTGCAAGCTTAAAAGATCTAGACTTCTATGCCCTTCTTGTTGGAGGCGCTGAAGAAAAGCAAAAGCCGTACCTAGAAGAACTTAAAGGCATGGTTTCTAAATATGGTTTAGAAGATCGGGTAATATTTGCGGGGAATGCTGAGAACATTGTACCGTACTACGCCTTAAGTGATGTGGTGGTCGCGCCATCAAGCTCTCCAGAAGCATTTGGGCGTACGCCTATTGAAGCCAGTTGTATGGCAAAGCCTATTGTAGCAACGGCTCATGGCGGTGCACTTGAAACGATTAAAGATGGTGAGACAGGTTTTCACTTTGCAGTTGGTGACATAAAAGGTATGGCGAAAATACTACGCAGCCTCATAGAGAATGAGCCTTTAAGGAGAAAACTTGGGGAAAACGGGAAGTCTTTTGTGGAAAAAACCTTTACACTAAAGAATATGTGTAACGCGGAACTATCTGCGTATAAACAAGTTTTAAAGGTAAAGTAAATGAGACGTGTCATACTCGCACTAGATGTACAAGAACGGTTCCAGACGCCGCAAATGGTGGTACAGGGAATCCAAAAACTTGCATCTAAGTACCCGTTGGTTGCCACACTCTTTACTCATGAAGAAGAAGATGTGCCATTTGACCGTCTTGTAAAATGGAAAGGTCCAATTGAGGACTCTCTCTCTCTTCAAACAGAACATGTTTATAACCGCCACGGTTACCACCTGCCTGTAGAGCTGCTTGCGCTTCTTAAAGAGAATCAAGTAGACGAAGTTTACATTACGGGTGGGAAAAACGAGACGTTCCTGATTACTGCTGCAACAGACCTGTTTGATATTGGTATTAAGCCAAACATGGTGGCACCACTTTGTTTGACGGGTCAGTTCCACCAGATGAGTGTATTGATGCGTATGTGGGAACAGAACCTGGGCGGTGTTTACGAGAACACGCACGAACTTTAATTTTTAAAGTTTTCTTTCATAAATTCTAGCGCCACACTGAGCCCTTGCTCGCCAATATAGTGCGCCACACCTTCTTCTTTAGTCAGAGAAACGTTAAAGCCAAGCTTTTTAAGGGCCTGTTCAGACCTGCTGCTTTGTTCGTGAGGGACTACATCATCTTGAATGCCGTGAATCAGTGAGATATTTGGTTTATGGAAAGGTTCTTCTAGCTTCTCTTCCCACATCATTTTACCACTGAACCCAAGGACACCAGCAATTTTATGTTTAAATCGCGGAGCTGAAAACAGGCTCATCATTGTGCCTTGTGAAAAGCCAAAGAGGATCACTTTATCGTGTGAAATGCCAAGACCATCTACAATGTTCTCTTGAATGTAATCTTCAAGCTTGGCATGAGTTTCAACCATGCCGTCATAATCTTTAAAGGTCCAGTTGTTATCACTAAACCATTGGTACCCCATGCCCATAGGTGTTGTGGCTGGGCCGTTAGGGGCAAAGAAAGCCGTTTCTGGAAATACAGCGCTGAGCATGCCTGCTAGGCTGATGAGGTCCTCTCCATTTGAGCCAAACCCGTGTAAGAATACACAAGCATTTTTCGGGTTTTTAGGGATAAGTGTTGGGCCTTGGAGCACGGTTGTTACCTTCTGAATGTTAAGTTGCCAAAAGGGAGAAGGCCTTCTACACCATCGATGTAAATGAGAATGTCATCGCCTTTTTGTTTTTGAGCGTCTACCACAGTGCCTTGCTTGACTTCGCCAAGAGGTTTTTTAGTTGTAGGATGTAGGAGAGTAGAGGTTTCATTCACCATAGCGTAAGCAGGAAGCACCAGTTTAGGCACAGCAATAACTTCTGTTGCACTCACTCCAGTAATTTCAGGTTTTTCATCTGGTTTAGGTGTGACGACGTTTTTACCGAGTGTAAAGATAGGTTTTAAAAAATCTGGGAGCTCGCCTCTGCCATCGAGTTCATGGCCTTTCACAATGAAAACCACAATGATACCAATAATAATGATAAAAACAGCTTCTCTTGATTTGTCCATGCGGGTATTCTAGCCTTCAGCCTTATGTTATAAATGTGTGCTGATTATATTAGGAATGATCGAATGAGAGGTCAAGTGGTGCTAAGAACATCTTTTGCAATTATTTTAGGTTTAATGGCTTCTATGCCTGCTTTGGCAGAGAACTCGTCTGAGAGTTTTGAAAAATATCTGACCTCTGTGAAAACTTTAGATGGAACATTTCAACAGTATGTATCAGGGTTTATGCCGCGCACGGGATCTGTGGTGTTTGAGCGCCCTAAAAAGTTTGTGTGGCGTTACGGAGAGCCTGAGCCACAAAAACTGATTTCAACAGGCAATGCTCTATACTTTATTGATGAAAATAGCGAGCAGGTTACAACATTGCCGCAAGATATTGCGCTGACGAAACTTATGTTTGGTGAGGAGGTTGTGTTTAATAGTGAGGTGACAAAGCTCACAAGCATTACACGCCAAGAAGGCCATGCTTATGTGCATATTGATGTGCTAGACAGTGAGACGTGGCAGGCTGATATTGATGCGCTTACCTTGGTGTTTAAAGAAGAGCCGATTCAGCTAGTAGGGTTAACAACAGTTGACCGTCTTGGGAATCAGGTGGATCTATACTTTGAAAGCCTTACACTCAATAAGCCTGTAGATAGATCTATCTTTAAGTATACGCCACCTCAGTATGAGAGGTCAGACTAGAACGAAAGTGTTCTATGGTTTCTTAGTGAGTGAAGTTTTCTACCTTTGTGTGAAAGCTTAGCAAGCTCTTCATCTAGAATATCAGCCATACCAACTTTGAAAGAGAATGTGTAGATATCACAGTCTTGTTTGAAGCCTTTAAGTTCTTCTTCAAGATCGTTTGCTGTTGTGTGTTTGCTAAGGCCAGCCACATGCTGTTCAGCATTTGGAAATGACATATCCATAATGAGTGCTTTGAGGTTTTCAGCTTCATTCGCCACGCGCCATAGCTCCGGGCAAGGTGCTGTATCCGCAGAAAAGACCACAGAAGATTTTTCATCTGCAAGTTTGTAACCGAGAGTTGGAACCGTATGATCGACTGCAAAAGGCATAACGTTTAAGCCGCCAGCATTGTATATTTCGAGCGGTTTAATTTCTTTCATTGTGAACTGGCCTTTGTCTGGCGTTGGCAGCACAGAAAAATCAGGCCAAATGCGATTGTTAAAAACATGCTCTCTAAGCGTTTGAAGTGTGTAGTCAGAGCCGTAAATTGTGAGAGGTTTTTCACGACGCTCAAACGTTGCATCAAGGAAGAAGGGTAGGTCTACAATGTGGTCAAAGTGTGTGTGTGTGAAGAAGAGGTGCTCAATTTTGCAGGCACGTTCCAGTGTAAGCTCTGATTGAATTGTTCCCGCATCAATAAGAACTGTATCATTAAAGAGCAGAGACGTTGTCTTGTAGCCAAGACCTCTGCCGCCATCACATCCAAGTACATCTAGTTTCAAAAAACGGTACCACCCTTAGTAGGTTACTCTTTTGCCTCCGCCTTCTTTAGGAGGGAAGGTTGGTTCAAACTGGCCAAGCCTGTTTGCTTCCTCTAATAACGGTACCATATCTGTATTAATGGTGTCGAAAATCTGCTTCAGATCATCGATTACGTAGTAAATTGTTTGATAAATATCAATGCGGTATGGCGTACGGAACACACTTACAGGGTCATAGGGGCGTCTTTCTGGTACGTTGCTATCAATAGAATATGGTGTCTCACCTGCTGAAGAGGCAATACCTGCGCCGTAAATGCGGTTTTTGCCATTTTCATTAATGAGGCCAAATTCAACAGTAAACCAGAAGAGTTTTTGCATAAGCCAGAGATATTTCTTATCCATCTTAAGGGCTTTCTCACCATATTTTTGCATAAAGTCTGCGTAAATAGGATTAGTAAGCATTGGGCAGTGGCCAAAAATTTCATGGAAAATATCAGGCTCTTTGAGGTAGTCAAACTCTTCTCTTGTGCGGATGAATGTTGCCGCTGGGAATTTTCGCTCACTGAGGAGTGTGAAGAATTTGGTTGGGCTAATAAGTGCAGGTACAGGCTCAACTTGGAAACCTGTAATACTTTTTAGTGTTTCTGAAACTTCTTTCACTTGAGGAACACGGTCTTCTGGTAGGCCAAGAGCGTCAAGCCCATCCCAAAAAATTTGTGCAGCGTGGTCTTTGAGTGTTTCAATTTGTCGTGCATAGAGGTCTGCCCAAATCTGGTCCTCTTCCTTTGTGTAAGTAAATAGACCATTCTTATCAGGCGTTTTTGAAACGTATGTAGACTCTTTCATTTGCACTCCTTATTCAGTTTTAGAAATGTCATCCTAGATGAAGTTGGTGCTTGATATCAAACGAAACTTCGTGTTTAGTTAAAAACACTTAAAGCCATGTGGCTTTTGCAAATAATTTATAAACAGAAAGAGATGATGAAATGGACTTTTCTCAGTTTCCCCAGCTAGATGAAAATACACGCAGTCAGCTGTTTGAAACAGCGACAATGTACGGCATGCAGTTTGTTGCAGCTGTAATAACACTAATTGTTGGTTTTACCCTTGCAAAGTGGGCAAGTAAACTTGCTTACAAAGGCCTGAAGCGTATTCCTGAATTTGATGAGATGCTTGCGCGCTTCCTACAAAGCATGGTGCGTTACGCGATCCTTGCCTTCACGATTGTAGCCGTGCTTTCTAAGTTTGGCGTACAAACAGCCAGCTTGGTTGCAGTTATTGGTGCCGCCGGTCTTGCTATTGGTCTTGCTCTTCAAGGTACACTGAGCCACATTGCTGCTGGTGTCATGCTTCTTATCTTCCGCCCATTTAAATTGGGTGAGTACGTAGATGCTGGCGGTATTGCTGGTACTGTAAAGGATATGAATCTGTTCACAACCGAGCTTGCAACACCAGATAACATCCAGATCATCGTTCCAAACGGTCAAATTTGGGGTCAAGCTATTAAGAACTTCAGTTCTCCAAAAACACGTCGTGTGGATGTGGTTGTGGGTATCGATTACTCAGACAACATTGATGACGGTATCAAAATTATGAAAGATGTAATGAAGAAGGATAAACGTATCCAGACATCTCCGGCGCCAATGGCTGCAGTCACAGATCTTGGTGATAACAGCGTCAACTTTACTGTGCGTGCATGGGTGAAGACGCCTGATTTCTGGGATGTGAAGTTTGACCTAACGAAGAAGGTGAAGCTTGCTCTTGATGAAGCGGGTCTATCTATTCCATTCCCACAGCGTACACTTCACATTGTGAACGGTACGTCTGCTGATGTTGTTTCTGCTCCTAAAAAAACTGAAACAAAACCAGCAGCTGAAAAAAAGACAACTGCTAAGAAAACAGTAGCGAAGAAGACGACAACTAAAAAAGCGTCTTAATGTCTGAATGTTTAAAAGGCCACCGATTGGTGGCCTTTTTTATTTTTCTTTGTCTTCATCGACAACGGTGTAGTCCGCATCAATAATGCCATCATCAGCAAAAGTTTTACGCTCTGGTTTTTGCTGAGGGCCGCCTTGCATACCATGCATAGTAAATGAGGCACCAATGCCACCTTTAGGAACCGCTTTCATAATACCTTTAATGAGGCTTTTTTGAACAAAAGGAATGAGGAGGATAATACCTAAAAAATCTGTCATGAACCCTGGTATCATAATCAGAGAAGCAGCAAGAAAGCGTGTTAGAAGCTTGCCTCCAATATCAGCACCTGCGCCAATTTTCATGTAATCATTCATCGCTTGTTCTCTCGGAGCAGCAGACATGAGGTATTTACCCCAGTAAAAAGTGACTACTGTCCACAATACAACATGTAAAAAACCAATTTCAATGGCAGCAACAACCAGTCCTGCAATCTCAAGGATTGGAATAAGCAGTAGTAAAATAATCGGCATATGAATTCTCTTCTCTTGACTAAATCTCCAAAAGCCACCATACCACCTTTTATGAAACAGTACACACCAGAGATGATGAAAGCTCATTTAGATGAACAGGGCTTTGAATATTCATTCCACGAGCATCCAGCTGTATATACAGCAGATGAAGCCGCAGAGCATACAGGCCACCTTGTTGGAGGCCATTGTAAAAACCTTTTTGTAAAAGATAAAAAGAGCAAAATGTGGCTTATTACCGTATGTGATGAAACACGTGTAGATTTAAAAGCTCTTGGTAAAATGTTGGGTGCAAAATCAAACCTGAGTTTTGCAAATGAAGAGCGCCTAGATCAGTACCTAGGTGTGAAGCCGGGTTCAGTGACACCGCTTTCTCTTATTCATGATACAGAAGGTGAAGTAACAGCAATTATTGAAGAGAAACTCACACAGCATAATGTGATTTATGTCCACCCGCTGATTAACACGATGACAGTTGGTCTTAAAACAACAGATCTAATGAAGTTTTATGACAGTGTTGGTGGTGTAACGGTTATGGAACTCCCAGAAAGAGATATGTCTTAATGAGTGAAGGTTTAGAAAGCCGCTTGGCAGCGTTTCAGCTTTTAAATGGCGTTTATGTTGATAAGCGAACACTAGAGCAACTTGAGAAAAGAATGGTTGGTTTCTTGCCAAACCAAGATCAAAAATTTGCTATGGCTCTTGCCCATGCCACTTTGAAGTGGGATGGTGCGCTAAACCGTATGATTAAGCAGTTTGTAAAACCTAAAATTGGCCATAGTGAACGCCTGATCCTTAAGCTTGGTATGTGCCAAATGGTGTTTATGGACGGGGTCGCAGATCATGCTGCTATTCATAGTAGTGTAGAGCTTTCACGTGAAGTGGGCATTGGCCATGCCTCAAAGCTGATTAATGGTGTGTTGCGCTCTATGCAGCGCGCTAAAGTTTCAAAACACGATTACTCAAAAGTAGAAACAGTCTCAAAGTGGATTGCGCGTTCTTTGAAAGAGCATTACGGCAATGATTCTGAAATGATTGTGGCTTCTATGCTTGAGGAACCTTCTGTGTATGTGCGCAAACGTCGTGGCAATGCTACAGATGAGCGTTTAACGGTTGTTAAAGGGTTGGATGGCACATATCTGGTGCCAAAAGATTTACCCCTTAACCATTTGGAAGGTTGGGATGATGGTGCTTACATTGTGCAGGATATTAGTGCACAAGCTCCAGCACATGTTTTGGCTGATTTATATAACAAGCAAAGCCTTAAAGGCAGTGTGGTTGATATGTGCGCCGCGCCGGGTGGAAAGACAGTTCAGTTATTTGATCTACTTCCTGATGCGGAACATGTGGCATGTGAGTTGAGTGAAAAGCGTGCCAAGCGCATGCAAGAAAACTTGGAGCGTTGCAAGGTTAAGGCAGATGTTAAAGTGCAAGATGCAGGCACACTTGAAGGCACATATGATGCTGTTCTTCTTGATGCACCGTGCAGTGCTACAGGAACAACAAGACGCCACCCTGATGTGTTCTTTACAAGATCAAAAGATGGTGTGAAAGAGTTGACACATCTACAAGAAAAGCTCCTTGGTAAGGCTGTGGATCTGGTTTCAAAAGATGGTGTTGTGGTTTACGCGACATGCTCTCTATTGCCTGAAGAAAACGAGAAGCTTATAGAGACATTCTTGGAAAAAAATAAGTCGGTTGAACTTATTGATTTATCGGCGTACACATGGCCGTCACAAATTAAAGCGCCTATGGGGGGCACACTTCGTTTGTCACCAAGCAAAGGCGGAGATGGTTTTTTTGTCGCCGCACTGAGAAAAGTTCAGTAGTATATTTTTTATGAAAATTGCTCCTTCTATTTTGTCCGCCGATTTTGCCAATATGGCAAGAGATCTTAACGCCTTAAAACCTGCAGGTGCAGACTGGGTGCATGTTGATGTGATGGATGGTCACTTTGTGCCAAACATGACGTTTGGTGCTCCGCTCATTAAGCAATGGCGTGCTCACACAGATTTGCCATTTGATGTGCATTTGATGATTGAAAAATCTGATGACTGGGTGGACGCATACCTTGATGCTGGTGCAGATATTCTCACGCTTCATATTGAGTCTACATCTGATGTGAAGACTTGTGCAGATAAGGTACATGAAGCAGGTAAAAAGTTTGGCTTGTCTGTTAAGCCGGGAACGCCTGCGGAGGTTCTTTTCCCTTATATGGATCTTCTTGATCATATTCTAGTGATGACGGTTGAGCCTGGTTTTGGTGGGCAGTCTTTCATGCATGATATGCTTTCTAAAATAACAGAGCTTCGTGCTGCAATTGATGAAAGTGGTCGAGATATTACGCTTTCTGTGGATGGTGGTGTGGATGTAAGTACGTTGCCACTTTGTGCAAATGCTGGCGCAGACGTGTTTGTGGCAGGCAGTGCTGCTTTCAAAAACGGTGAACTGCAAAAAAATATCACAGCCCTGAAACAAAGTGTTCAGTAATTGAACATTTGAGTTGACCCTCACTCTTCTCAGCTTTACCCTACCCTAGCTTGATAACAAAAATAGGTGTACTGCATTGCTTCCAACAGTACTTTCAGCTGAACAAAGAACATGCCTGATAAAGGTGGGTTTGCTGAGTGCTATTGAGCAGGAAAAAGGTTTAAGCCAAAGGCAGCTTGCAGGAGAGTTAGGTATTGCTCTTGGTGCAGCAAATGCTCATCTTAAAGAGTGTGTGAATGATGGCCTTTTACAAAAAGTTCCAAGCTCTCAACAGAAAACGGGATACCGCCTTACGCCTAAGGGTGTTGTTGAAAAAAGCCGTATGGCGTCCGGTTTGATTATCGAAAATATGAATTTTTACGATCGAGCGAAGGATTCAGTCTTTCAATCTCTTCTTGGGGCCTTAGAAAATGGTTTTAAACACGTTGTTGTTTATGGTGACGACGCGCTTTGTGATATTGCTTACCTTGCTGATATGAAATTAAAAAAACGGTGCGTGGTTGGCAGGCTTGGGCCAACCGATACCTACTGGAAAGACATTGGTCTATATGAAGAAGAGGCGTTGCCAGAAAATATTGATGGTATTTTGTTTTTACAGCTGTTAAACCCTCTTGAGCATTATATGAGGCTTAGGGATAAGTGGGGTGCTGAAAGGGTGTTTGTGCCATCAGTGATGGATAGTGTTTTAATGTATAGAGGGAAATAAAATCTTTATGACGATGGAAAAACAAAAAATTATTAGTGTGATCGGGACACGTCCAGATGCCATTAAAATGGCACCTGTTATTCGTGCGTTGAGTTCAGATGATCGTTTTGAGTCTGTTGTTGTAAATACAGGTCAGCATAAAGATATGATTCAAGGTGTTCTTGAATGGTTTGACCTTAAACCTGACTACACGTTAGATGTTATGACACCAGGGCAGCCTCTAAGCTACCTTGCAGGTAAAGTAATGGCTGGTCTTCATGATATCTTTGTAAAAGAAAACCCTCATATTGTTGCTGTGCACGGTGATACAACAACAGGATTTGTTGCCGCTCTTGCCGCACATTACTGCTATAACTTTAATGAAAAACGCCCAATTCGCGTAGCGCACGTTGAAGCAGGGCTTCGTACGGATAGTTTGTACGCACCATACCCTGAAGAAGGAAACCGTCGCCTGATTGCGCCTCTTGCTTATTGGCACTTTGCACCAACAGAAACAGCTGCAGAAGCTTTGTTTGAAGAGAATGTAACAGGTAATGTCTTTATTACTGGAAACACTGTTATTGATGCACTGTATGATACCGTTGATACCTTAAAAGCAAATCCAAGGCCATCTCCTGTAGAGCTTGAAGATGGTAAGCGTATGCTTCTTGTGACTGGGCACCGTCGTGAAAATTACGGTGATGGTTTTGATAATATTTGTGAGTCATTGAAGCAGCTTGCAGAAGCCAATGCTGATCTTGAAATTGTGTACCCTGTACATATGAACCCTGTGGTTAAAGAGGCCGTAGAGAGCCACCTTGCAGGTATTGGAAATGTTCACCTTATTGAACCTCAAGATTACCCTGACTTTGTCGCCCTCATAGAGCGTAGTGATATTATTCTGACGGACTCAGGAGGGCTTCAAGAAGAGGCGCCATCTCTTGGTAAGCCAGTTCTTGTAATGCGTGATGTGACAGAGCGCCCGGATGCGGTGCTTTCTGGTACTGTGAAGTTGGTAGGGACAGATATTGATCGTATTGTGCCAGCCGTACAGGAGCTTCTAGATAGTGAGGTTTCCTATAAGAAGATGGCAATGGCAAGCAACCCTTATGGGGACGGGCTTGCGGCTCAACGTATTGTAAACATTCTAAGTGGCGGCCTTGGTAAGGAAAACACCTTCCACGCAGTTGCTTGATTTTGCGTGAGGGTTCACGCATAATCCCAGTAGAACTTTCAAAGAAAGGTTATTTTTATGAAACAGATTTTTATGACACTGGCTTGCTCAGCGCTTCTGCTGTCTGCATGTACGCAAGGTCAGGGCCCTAATAAGCAACAGATGGGTACAGCTCTTGGTGGCGTGCTTGGTGGTATCGCTGGTAACCAAATTGGTCAAGGCTCTGGTAACACGGCTGCAACAATTGGCGGCACACTTCTTGGTGCTTTCCTTGGCAACTCGATCGGCGCGTCTCTCGATCGTGCAGATATGATGTACTACAACCAAGCTGCTTCTCAAGCTTACAGCGCGCCAATCGGTCAGCAAATTAACTGGGCAAATCCACAGTCAGGGAACTCAGGAACCATTACACCTGTACGTGATGGTCGTGCAAGTAATGGAAGTTACTGTCGTGAGTTTCAGCAGACAATCTTTGTGGATGGTATGAACCAAACTGCTTACGGTGTGGCATGCCAACAGCCTGACGGAACTTGGAGAATCGTTAACTAACGTCTTCAAAATGTGTTAAAAAAGCACACCTATGCGCCCCCAAACCTTTGGGGGCGTTTTCTGTTTGTATGCAAATTGTTGATTTTGTTATTTGTGCTCCGTAGCATAGAAGGTGAATGTTTTTAAATTTGTAACAATAAAATAAAAGGCAAAATCAATGACTCAACCAGTTAAGCCGCAGCCAAAGATGTTTAACCCTTTGCGCGACTTCCTGCAGATGGAAGCAGCCGGTGGTATTATTCTTGTAATTTGTGCGGTTCTCGCAATGTTTATCGCAAATATCGAACCATGGGGGCACATGTATGAAGATATTCTTCACCATACACGTGCAGCTGTTTCTATTGGCGATTGGTCTATCAATAAAGATATCATTCACTGGATTAACGATGGTCTTATGGCAATTTTCTTCTTCCTTGTTGGTTTAGAGATTAAGCGTGAAGTGCTTGAGGGTAAATTAAAAGGGCGTTCTCGCTATATGCTTCCAGTACTTGCTGCGATTGGTGGTATGGCTGCTCCGGCTCTTATTTATACGTTCCTTAACATGGGTAACGATCAAGCAATGGTTGGGTGGGCGATTCCTGCTGCAACAGATATTGCCTTTGCTGTGGGTGTGATTATTCTTCTTGGTAAGCGCGTGCCTGTTGCACTTAAGGTTTTCCTGCTTGCGGTAGCAATTATTGATGATCTTGGCGCGATTATTATTATTGCCCTGTTCTACACAAGTAACATGAAGGTGGAAATGCTTTTATGGGCGCTACCATTCTTGTTTGGTTTATTTGCTCTTAACAAGATGAATGTGAACCGTTCTTCACTTTATGTTTTCCTTGGTATTTGTCTGTGGGTATGCGTGCTTAAGTCAGGTATCCATGCGACACTTGCAGGTGTAGTTGCCGCTTTTGCTGTGCCACTTTACGTGCCTCAGGAAAAGCGCTCTCTGCTTAAACAACTAGAACATAGTCTTCACCCATTTGTGGCCTTTATTGTTCTGCCAGTCTTTGCGTTTGCAAATGCAGGGGTTGCGCTTCATGGTGCTTCAGTGGATATTCTGTTTGAATCTGTAACCTTGGGCGTTATTCTTGGTCTTGTTGTTGGTAAGCCTGTTGGTATCTTCCTGTTTACTTGGCTTGCAGAAAAATCAGGCCTTGCAAAGCTGCCTGATGGTGTGAATTATAAGCACGTGATCGGTGTAGGGTGTCTTGCTGGTATTGGTTTCACAATGAGTCTCTTTATTGGTACGCTTGGCTTTGTTGGAAATGAGCACTATTTAATGGACGCAAAGCTTGGAATTATGACGGGTTCTGTTATTTCTGCCATGCTTGGTGCTGTGCTGCTTATTATGGCTTGCCCTGCTGCAGTTGAGCAAGACTATAGTGAGCCTGGTTACGGTAAAGAGCCTAAGCCTGTAAAGGTGCCGGCTAAAAAAGCTGCGCCGAAGGTTGCTGTCAAAAAGCCTGTAGCTAAGAAAGCTGCACCGAAGAAGGCGCCAGCCAAAAAGGCTGCACCAAAAACAGCTGCCAAAAAAGCTCCAGCTAAAAAGCCGGCTGCTAAAAAGCCGGCTGCTAAAAAGGCACCAACTAAGAAAACAACGAAAAAATAAGTTGTTTGATCTTTAAGGAAAGGGTGCTGTGCGCACCCTTTCTTTTTTCCTGTGAATACAGTGTGGAAAACACTTGGGATTTAGATCTGTTTAAGCTAAAGTGAGCCCATGCAACGCGTTAAAAATATAGGTCCATTTTTAAGGACAATTCGTTATGTGCCACCAAGTAATTTGGTGCGTCGCATTGTACGACGAGTGAAGTCTTCTTATTACACAACACCAGCATTTTCATTGTTTGAAAAGGTGCATAATCCAGTAGATAGCTTGATGCTTAGCCCACCAGCTTTATGGAAGGGTGACGCTAAGAAGGGGGCTCTTGTTGCTGAAAATCAGTTTAGCTATGTAGGGCGTGATGTGAACTTTGGTACACAGATTGATTGGTTCCCAAAGCAGGTTTCAGCGTTGTGGATGTTTCATTTACACTATCATGATGACCTTGCAGATTTTGCTGCAATGAAGAGTAAAGGTGTTGAGCCTGCTGTAAACTATATCCGTAGTTGGATTGACGAGTGTGGTGGCTACCATAAAACAGCTTGGCACCCATACCCAATGTCTTTGCGTTTGGTGAACTGGTTTACTTACTACGATTCTTTTGAAAAAGGTATGGATGACGAGTTAAGAGCTGACTTTTGGGAATGTGTTTCTTGGCAGGTTGAGCTCCTAAAACGTTCTCTTGAAACAGACATTGGTGGAAACCACCTCATTAAAAATATTAAAGCGCTTATCTATGCCGGCCTTTGCTTGAAAGGGCATCAATCAGACTATCTAGATGCCATGGCGCTTCTTCTTCAAGAAATTAAAATTCAAGTGCTGCCAGATGGTGGTCACTATGAGCGTAGCCCTCACTATCATGCAATTGTTTTGAAAGACCTTCTTGATATCCATGCGCTTGTTCTAAAAGCAGGTCAAACACCTCCGCATGAATTAGATGCTGCCATTGATGCTATGGCTGAAGCACTTGCCTTTATGGTTTACCCGGATGGGCACCTCGGATTGTTTAATGATAGCGTTTTAGGAAATGCTAAAGATATTACAGCAATCATGAAGCGCACTGGTGTGAAGAACACGAAGAATGCACAGTTAGCTGAAACAGGTTATGTGCGTTTGAATCGTAAAAAGACATTCTTGTTTATGGATGCGGGGCTATGTTGCCCTGATAGTTTACCTGGTCATGCTCATGCAGATATGCTGTCTTTTGAGCTTTCAATTGGTGGCGAACGTGTGATTGTGAACCAAGGCACATACGGCTATCAACATAAAAACCGTAATCAAATGCGCGGTACTCAGGCGCATTCAACGCTTTGCTATGATAAGCAGGATAGCGCTGAGGTATGGCATGTGTTTAGGCTTGGTCGACGCCCGCGTAAAGTGGAGGCTCTTCTAAAAGAAGAAACAGGAACAGGTATTGGTGTAGATGCCTCTCATGATGGTTATAGGCATCTTGGCCTAACGCATCATCGACGTATTTTTATGTCAGAAGATGGTTTGGACATTCGTGGTGAGGATACGCTTATTTCTAAGCGTAACAAAAATGGTGAAAAGAGTGCGACTATTCATTTCCATTTATCACCTCATGTGCATGTGCAGCAGCGCAATGAAAAAGAAATTGAGATCCAGACAAAAGATAACGGTAAGATTTCATTTAAAGTGCAAGGTGCACGTTTGTATGATGCGCAAAGTGTTTACGCTCCGCAGTTTGGTGAAAAAGAGCTTTCACGACAGATTGTGCTAAGTGTTCCTGTTAAAGGAAAAGAAACAACGGTAAGATGGGCACTTAAAGTGCTGAAAAATGGAAGGTAGAGGCATGAAGCGCCCTGAAAATAAATCGTTTATTATTATTGGTGGAATGCTCGTGGCTTGGGTTATTTTTATTGCGATTGGTCTTGCGATGCGCCCAGAGAAAGCAAACCCTGTTGCTGAAATTCTCGCACAATTTGAAGCGGCTCAAAAAGCACTACAAAATGAAGATTTGAGAACACTGAAGGCGCTTGCGGATATGAACGCGATTGCCTCAAGTGTTGCTTCAGATATTGTAGATATTCCAGATGAACAGTCAGCAATGGGCTCTGCTATTGTTGATAATGTTGCAAAATCTCTTCTTTCTGAGTTTGAAACATTGATGAAAGATCAAGCTGGTGAGGCGCCTGCACCTCATACTGTGTTGGGGCAGGTGTATTTGAGTCTAGTCGGTTCAAACTCTGCACAAATGCATTTAAAGGGTGTTTCTGTGACAGATGTTGTCGAAAGTTCAGCGCTTATGACCATGACATGGCAGCGTGATGATGTCAGCCTAACCTTCCCTCTTTCTATGGAGATGTTTGTGAAGGATGATCTATGGACATTTGGTACTGTAAGGGGGTTGGAAGAAGCTTTTGAGATGATTAATGAGCGCCAAGACGCTTTACTCGAAGCAAAAAATAAGAAAATTTTAGATGCGCTTAAAAATACTGTTGCACTCGATCGAGCTGAAATTTCTACAGCAATTTCTACAGAAGAAGGTGGCGCGCCACGCGTGATGTTGTTTATGGCTGTGAAGAATATTTCAGAGAAAGATATTAAAACATACCATGCAACAGTTTCTATTGCTGATAATGAAGGAACTATTTTAAAGGCATTTGACCTTTCAGATACAGACACGTTTGTATCTGGTAAGCTTACAGAAAAGTCATGGCCAATCTTTTTGGATATTGATGATGATTTTGAAAAACAAATTTTAATTAAGCCTGCAGAAGAACTTTCTATTAGTTTAAATGTGAATGAAGTGACTTACGCTGATGGAGAGGTTCTTATGCCTCTTTCTAAAGGTGAGAGACAAGGAGAATAAGCCGTGAAAATATGGTTGATTTGTCAATTTTTTGGACCTGAACCAGGGGCACCTTCTGCACGCCTTGGTGGGTTTGCAAGTTTTTGGAATCGTTCTGACCAGAATGTAACAGTTCTTACAAGTATGCCAAATCATCCGTACGGTAAAGTGTATGGGGAGTATAAGGACAAAGGCTTCTTCCACGAGGAAAATATTGATGGTGTTTCTGTTAAGCGCCATAGCTATTATATGACAGCCAATGAAGGGATTGTGTTGAAGGCGCTTTCTCAATTGATGTTTGCTTTTGTAGTTCTGTTCAAAAACTTGTTTGCTGCGCAACAAGAGCGTCCAGATGTGATTGTAGTGAGCTCGCCTTCTTTCTTTGTTGCTATTACGGCATGGATTCTTTCTAAGCGCTATAAAGTGCCATTTGTTTTTGAGGTGCGTGATATTTGGCCAGGTATCTTCTTGGAGCTTGGCGTTCTGAAACGCGGTTTCTTGTATAACCTGTTAGAGAAAATAGAGCTGTTTCTATACCGTCGTGCTGCAGCAATTGTGACAGTAACACGTGGCTTTGGTCAGGATATGATTAACCGCGGCATTGATGGCAGTAAGATCTTTATTATTACAAATGGTGTGAGTGAGCATGATATTGCACGTGCTTCTGACCCTGAGCTAGATAACAAAGTTGCAAAGCTTAAAACGGATTTACAAATTAATCCACTTAGCAAAGTTATCCTTTATATTGGTAACCATGGTGTATCTCAAGCCCTAGGGCAGGTGGTTGATGCGGCGCGTATTTTAATGGCGCGCACAGATTTTGTATTCGTATTTGTAGGTGAGGGTGGTGATAAAGACCGTTTGAAACGCATTGCCACAGGTATGCCAAACATTCAATTTTACCCTTCTCAGCCAAAAGATAAAGTTTGGGAGTTTTACCACCTTGCTTATGCGTGCCTTGTACCGCTGAAGGACATTAAAGGCTTTGATACTTTCATCCCTTCTAAAATGTTTGAGGTTATGGCAAGTGGAACACCTGTACTTGGGTGTGTACGTGGTGAAGCTGCACAAATTATGGAAGATAGTGGCGCCGCTGTTGTGCTTCCACCAGAAGAACCTGAAAAACTTGCACAAGCAATTATGAACCTTGTTGATGACGCGTCTTATGCAGAGCGCCTTTCTGCTGCTGGGCCTGAGTTTGTGAAGAAGAAGTACAGTCACGCTCTACTTGCTGGTCAATACCTCAATATTCTTCAGCAGGTGACAGGTCAAAAAGAAGCTCCTAAAGAAGAGACTGTAAAGGAGCAAAATGTCGGCTAAACGTGTCCTCCTGATTGGAGCAACAGGTTTTACAGGGCGAAGGCTTTATCATACATTGAAAGACAAGGCTGATGTGATATGTTTTGTACGTCAAACTTCTGATGTCTCTAGCCTTGGCTCTGACGTTAAACTGGTTTACGGAGACCTCTCTGATATTGATGCTTTAAAAGCAGCAATGCACGATATGGAAGAGCTTATTTATGCTGCGCCTTTAGAGGGTGGCCATGGTGAAAATGCTGTTCAGGCAGCAGAAGCATCAGGAATTGGACGTGCCATCTTTATTTCTACAACAGGTATCCTAACAACGCTTGATCCAGAGCTGAAAGAGAAACGTCTTGCTGTTGAAAAAGCCATTCAAGACTCAAGCCTGTCATGGACAATTATTCGACCAACTATGATTTACGGCCGTGCTGGAGATAGAAACATGGAACGCCTTGTGAGATGGTTGAAGAAATATCCAGTGTTCTTTATGCCGGGGGGCGGTAAGTGTTTGCAGCAACCTGTTCATGTTGATGATCTGGTTGATGGTATTATGAGGGCTTGGTCTAAAAAGATTGCGCGTAAGAAAATCTATACGATGAGTGGTAAAGAATCAGAACCACTGGTTGATGTTGTAAAGACCATTGCAGGAAAACTTCATAGAAAAGTGTGGGCGATTTCTGTCCCGATTATGCCTTTTGTTTTAATGTTGCGCTTTTATGAACGCTTCACTTACAATTCAAAGCTAAAAGCTGATCAAATTCAAAGGCTCAGCGAAGATAAAGCCTTTGATCATGACTTGGCAAAAGAAGACCTTGGGTTTAAACCCCGCACATTTGCAGAGGGAATAGATATTTTAATAAAAGAGCTCGCAGTATGATTGATTTTGCATTGGTATTTGGAAGTTTCTTGCTTACGGCCCTGCTTATGGGGCGTGTAATTGCATGGAGCAAATCTTTTGGACTTATTGATGAGGTGAACAAACGTTCTTCTCATAAAGAGCCAACGCCAAGGGGGGGTGGTATTATTATTGTGCTGATGACACTTCTTGCAGGTATTGTTTATACAGGTTATTTAATGAAATCAGCAGATGGAGCAGTGCCTTGGTTTCTTATTGCTCTGTTAGGTGGAGGCGCTCTTGTTGCTTTTGTTGGTTTGATGGATGATAAGCACGGTCTTTCAGCGAAGGTTCGTCTTTTGTCACAGGTTGTAGCTGTTGCGCCTGTTGTTTATTTTTTACCTCATATTATGACGTTTATGCCGGTATGGGCAGATAAAGCAATTTTCTTCTTCCTGTGGATTTGGTTTATTAACCTGTACAACTTTATGGATGGTATTGATGGTTTAGCTGGTGCTCAAGCAGTCTTTCTTGGCGCTGCTATGAGCCTGTTTAGCCCGTTCTTTAAACCTATTGCTCTTGTAATTGCTGGAAGCTCAATGGGATTCTTACGTGTAAATGTTTCTGTAAAACGCCCAGCTAAAATCTTTATGGGTGATGTGGGCAGTACGTTTCTTGGCTATATGTTTGCAGGGCTTATTTTTTATTCTGCAACATGGGATACGCTTCTGGCGTTCCTTGCGTTAACACTTGTGTTTAGTGGGGATGCAACATTTACACTTATTAAACGCCTGATGCAGGGCAAAAAGCCTTGGCATGCACATAAAGAACACTTTTATCAGCGTGCCGTTCATAATGTTGGGATGAGCCATACAGATGTGGTCGTGAAAGCAACCTTTGTAAACACAGCCCTTCTTGTTGCTGTTATGGTTGGTCTGGTTTCTGGTTTTGGTCCTTGGGTCTTTGTTGTAGGTCTTGCGATTGTGGCATACCCTGCACACCGTATTTCTAAGTTGGAAGGAAAATAATGCGCGGCCTTATTACTCTTTTTTATGATGCGATCATTGGTGGTGCTGCGCTTTATCTTGCACTTCTTTTACGCTTTGGTGGAGAAATCCCAGCAACGTCAGAGGCACCACTCTACGCTGTGCCTTATGCCATTATTTGCCTAATTACTTTTGGTCTTTTAGGGATGCAGCGCCGCATGTGGCGTTATACCTCTACATCAGATGCAGTTGCACTTTCATATGCGGTTGCACTTTCTATTATGGTTACAGCGAGCCTTATGTTTACAGTGACGCGCCTTGAGCATTTCCCGCGTACAGCTTTTCCAATTCTATTGATGTTGCATGTGGCTCTTTCTATGTTTCCGCGTTTTATTTACAAGCGCATGTCTGAGAAAAAGTCAGGTGTTAAGCGCACAGGTCAAAAACCTAAAAATGCCCTTGTGATTGGTACAGGCGGTGCGGCGGATCTCTTTTTGAAAGATGTACAGAGACAAAGTTCAGCTTCTTATAAAATTCTCGGTATTCTTGATGATGATAAAGGGAAGCAAAACCGCCTCATGCACGGTGTGCGTATTCTAGGTGCTGTTGCTCAGCTTGAAGCTGTTCTTAATAAGCTGGACAAATCTCGTCGCCGTATTGATATGCTTATTCTCTCTGAGCCAGGTCTTACATTGAATAAAACGATTTTGGAAGTCGCTCAGGATAAATCTCTTCTCGTTAAACGTCTGCCAAGTTTGCAGGATATGCAAGACGGTGAAAAACTGTCTAACTTGAAGCCTGTAATGATTGAAGATCTGTTGCGTCGTAAACCTGTGCAATTGGATGATGCGGCTCTTGAATCTTTTGTGGCTGGTAAACGTGTGTTGATTACAGGTGCTGGTGGGTCTATTGGTTCTGAAATTTGTAGACAAATTGCAATGAGAAACCCTCAGCATATTACTTTATTAGACCACTCAGAGTATGCCCTTTACGGCATTGATATGGAGCTGTCACGTAAGTTTCCTGAAGTGAAGAAGTCACCTGTTCTTGCAAATGTTCGTGAACGCACAATACTTGGCGATGTTTTTAAAGAAGGTCAGTTTGATGTGGTTTTCCATGCAGCGGCCTATAAGCATGTGCCACTTGTTGAAGCCAATGCGATTTCTGGCGTAGCTACTAATATGATTGGTACCAGCCATGTTGCAGACCTTTGTGCTGAGAATGGTGTAGAAAGCATGGTGATTATTAGTACAGATAAAGCCGTGAACCCAACCAATGTGATGGGGGCAACAAAACGTGCCGCTGAGCTGTACTGCCAGAACCATGAAGGCAAAACAAATTATGTGACGGTTCGTTTTGGTAATGTACTTGGATCGACAGGGTCTGTGGTGCCGCTTTTCCAAAAGCAAATCCGTGAAGGTGGGCCAGTAACAATCACGCATAAAGATATGACACGTTACTTTATGACGATTCCTGAAGCTGTTCAGCTTGTTATTCAGGCAGCAGCCCTTGAAATTAAAGAACAGAACCCTATTTATATGCTGAACATGGGTGACCCTGTTCGTATTTACGACCTCGCTGAAGACATGATTCGTTTGAGTGGTCTTGAGGTTGGTCGTGATATTGAGATTAAAGAGGTGGGGCTGCGCCCAGGTGAAAAGCTATTTGAAGAGTTAAGTTACGATAGTGAAACTATGGTAAAAACTGCCCATAAAGATATTTTCTGTGTAAACCCTGTGTCACTTGACACGAAAGTGGTTAAGGCGCAGTGTGAAGCTGTAAAGAAGGCTTGTGAAATTGGTGATGTACAAGGTGCTGTAGATGGTATTATGGCGCTTGTAGAAGAATATACACCAGCGGAAAATAGCCCTTATTACAAACCGCAAAATGAAACAAAAGCTTCTTAAGGAGAAGTACGATGGCAAAAGTTAGAAAAGCAGTTATTCCAGTAGCGGGTTGGGGAACACGTTTCCTTCCTGCGACAAAGGCAATGCCAAAAGAGATGCTGACAGTTGTCGATAAACCTGTTGTGCAATACGCCCTAGAAGAGGCGAGAGCTGCAGGTATTGAAGAATTTATTTTTGTAACGGGTCGCGGTAAGCAAACCATTGAAAACCACTTTGATCGCTCTTTTGAGCTAGAAGAGGTGCTTGAAGCAAAAGGCCGTACAGAAGACCTTGAGCTTCTTAAGGACATCACACCTCCTGAAGGCTGTGTAATGTACACGCGTCAGGCGCGTCGCCGCGGTTTAGGCCATGCGGTTCTTTGTGCGCGTAGTGCAGTTGGTGATGAGCCGTTTGCAGTGCTTCTGCCTGATGACATTGTGTTTGGTTATAACAACCGTGTGCCTCTGAAAGAAATGGTTGAAACATTTGAAGAGCATGAAAAATCAGTTGTGCTTTGCATGGAAGTGGCTAAAGAAAACACAACGCGCTACGGTATCCTAGATACGGGTGGTGCTGTGCCACAAAGTGATGTGCTTCCTGTGCAAGGTTTTGTTGAGAAGCCTTCTATGGAAGAAGCGCCATCGAACATGGCCGTTATGGGGCGTTACGTATTTACTCCTGAAGTTTGGGACCTACTAGAAAAGACAGAAGCAGGGGCTGGTGGTGAAATTCAGCTGACTGATGCGATGGAAACGCTTGCCAAAGAACAAGGTTTTATGGGACAAGTGCTCGACGGTATTCGTCTGGACTGTGGTGACCGCCCAGGGTTTGTCAAAGCAAACATTTTTATGGCGTTGAACCATCCAGAGCTTAAAGGCGAAATTGCAGAGTTTATTAAAGAACTTGATATCGATAATCCTCAGGCATCAAGCCTTGAGAAGGTAAAGTAAAAGGTAAACCTTTCAAATGAAAATAGCATTTATTGGAACAGGCTACGTTGGCCTGGTGAGTGGGACGTGTTTTTCTGAGCTTGGCTTTGATGTGACATGCCTAGATGTGGATCAAAAGAAAATTGATGATCTAAATAATAATGGCAAAATTCCAATTTATGAACCGGGCCTTGAAGAGCTAGTGAAAAAGAACACGGCTGCCGGTCGTCTTTCTTTCAGTACATCGTACGCAGATGTGATTCCTCAGGCGGATGTTGTTTTTATTGCTGTAGGAACACCTCAAGATGAAGACGGTTCTGCTGACCTGAAATATGTAGAAGCTTGTGCACGCCAAATGGCGCCACACTTTAACGGCTACACAGTTGTAGTAGATAAATCAACGGTGCCAGTTGGTACGGCACAGAGTGTGCAAAAGTGGATTTCATCTGAAAACCCACATGCTGAGTTTGATGTTGTGAGTAACCCTGAATTCCTTCGTGAAGGCCATGCTGTTGGTGACTTTATGGATGGCGACCGTGTGGTTGTTGGCGCACAGAGTGAAAAAGCTCTGGGTGTGATGCGTGAACTCTACAAACCACTTGTGGCACGCGGTGTAAAACTGTTTGAAACCAATGCTCCAACAGCTGAAATGATTAAGTACGCTGCTAATGCTTTCCTTGCGATGAAAATTACATTTATTAACGAAGTTGCAGCGCTTAGCGAAGCTTGTGGTGCTGATGTGATGGATGTAGCAGATGGTATTGGTATGGATAACCGTATTGGTCGTGCCTTCCTAAACCCAGGACCTGGCTATGGTGGCTCTTGCTTCCCGAAAGATACCAATGCCTTTGCAAAAATTGGTAAGGATTATAACGAACCTCAAACGCTGATTGAAACCGTGATTGAAGCCAATGTGCGTATTAAAGAGCGTATGGCTGAGAAGGTTGTGAATGCAATGGGCGGTAATATACAGGGTAAAACTATCGGTGTGCTTGGTCTTGCGTTTAAGGCAGATACAGATGACATGCGCGATGCACCATCTCTTACAATTCTTCCAATCCTCAATGAGCTTGGTGCCAAGGTAAAAGCTTTTGATCCTGAAGCGATGGAAGAAGCCGCACCGAAGATGCCATTTATTGATATGCAAGACAGCGCTGAAGCCGTGTTTGATGGTACAGACGCTGTGCTTGTTCTCACGGAGTGGGCAGAATTTAGAGACCTGAGCTGGAATACGCTTGGGAGCGGAATGGCTGGCAATACATGTGTTGACCTTCGCAACATTCTAGATGCAACAGCGATGCGTGAAGCAGGCTGGGCATACACATGTATTGGACAGAAATAAGGAGCAACTCTTATGAAAACGATTCTTGTAACAGGTGCAGCAGGCTTTATTGGCTACGGTGTATCTAAAAAATTCCTTGCAGAAGGTTGGAAAGTTGTCGGTATTGATTGTGTAAATGATTACTACGACACATCTCTGAAGTATGCTCGACTTGCGGAGTTGGAATCACAAGAACACTTTACGTTTCATAAAGTAGACCTGGCTAAAAAGGGTGCCTTTGATGATATTTTGACTGATGAAAAACCATCTCGTGTGGTACATCTTGCAGCTCAGCCAGGGGTGCGTTACTCGCTTGAAAACCCATTTGCTTACATTGAAAGTAACGTTATGGGGCATATGCGTGTGCTTGAGGCGTGCCGTCATTATGTTGCAGGTGGTGCCGAAGATTTCCACCTTCTTTACGCATCGTCATCTTCAGTGTATGGCGGTAACGATAAAGTGCCTTACGCAGAATCTGATCCTGTAGATCATCCACAGAGTCTTTACGCTGCAACAAAGAAAGCTGATGAGCTATTTAGCGACTGCTATGCACATCTTTACAAGATACCAATGAGTGGTCTACGCTTCTTTACTGTTTACGGCCCTTGGGGACGTCCAGATATGAGCCCAATGCTCTTTGCATCAGCCATTGCAGAAGGTCGCCCAATTAACGTATTTAACTACGGTGAAATGTGGCGTGACTTTACGTACATTGATGACATTGTAGAAGGTATTTACCGTCTAAGTGATGTGGTGCCAACAGGTGACCTTCCTCATGAAGTTTACAATATTGGTAACAACACGCCTGTAACGCTCAAAGAATATATTGAGACGATGGAAAAGGTGATGGGTGCGGGGGCTGAGTGGAACCTCATGCCAATGCAGCCGGGTGATGTTCTGAAGACTTATGCTGATACAGATAAGATTTTTGCGGCAACAGGTTGGAAGCCTGATACGCCGCTAGAAAAAGGTCTTCAGGCCTTTGCGGACTGGTTCAAAAAATGGCATGCTGAGTCGTCAGGGAAATCAGCTTAGGTTGCCATGAATAAAGAAATTCGCTACCAGATTTTCAAAACTCTCCATGATCTAAATCCGGAGCCAGAAGGCGAGCTGGATTATGTTAACCTTTATACTTTACTTGTGGCCGTTGTGCTGAGTGCACAGGCCACAGATGTAGGGGTAAACAAAGCGACAAAAGAGCTCTTTAAGCTTGTTACCACGCCTGAAGAAATGGTGGCACTTGGTGAAGAAGAGCTCATCTCTCATATCAAAACAATTGGTCTTTATAAGGCTAAAGCAAAGAACACCATTAAGCTCTCTGAAATGCTGATTGAAAAGCACGGCAGTGAAGTACCTAATGATCAAAAAGCTCTAGAAGCTTTGCCTGGCGTTGGTCGTAAAACAGCAAACGTTGTGCGCAATATTGGTTTTGGTGTGCCAACCATTGCGGTTGATACTCACGTGTTTCGTCTAAGCAATCGTACAGGTATTGCGAAAGCACCAACGGTAGAAAAAGTAGAAGAACGGCTCAATAAAGTGGTACCAAAAGAGTTTCTTCTTCACGCGCATCATTGGTTAATTCTACACGGGCGTTATATTTGTACTGCCCGAAAACCTAAGTGTTCTGAGTGCCCAATTGAGCATCTATGTGAATATAAAGAAAAAGTCTTTTCTTAAAATCTCTGTAACCTTTGCGGTTCTTCTTCCGAATATCTATTGTAAGAAAAGGTTATGAAACAGGAGAACACCGTGAAAACACTTCATAAAAGTCGAAGGTATTTTTTAGGAGCAGCAGTGCTTGCGCTGGTGGCTCCAAGAATTATATTTGCCGTGACAAAAGAAGAGAAGGAGAAATGGGCATTGAGTAGAGATGAGTGGAAAGAGCGTCTCACGGATGAGCAGTATTATGTTCTTCGTAGAGAGGGGACTGAGCGTCCTTGGACAAGCAAGTTTAATGATGAAAAACGTGAAGGTATCTATCACTGCGCAGGTTGTGATTTAGCACTGTTTAAGTCAGAACATAAATATGATAGCGGCACAGGTTGGCCAAGCTTCTTTGATACAATTGAAGGAGCGGTAGAAACCAAGCTAGATTTTAAGTTGGTGTATCCTCGTAAAGAATACCACTGTACAAGATGTGGCGGCCACCAGGGACATGTCTTTAAAGATGGTCCAGAGCCAACGGGCCTTAGATATTGTAACAATGGCGTGGCACTCACGTTTAAGGCGAAAGGGTAACCCACGTGAAAAAAGTATTCCTATTAACTGCAGCATTACTATGGGGAGGTGATCTCATGGCAGAAACAAAAACAGCAATTTATGCCGGCGGATGTTTTTGGTGTATTGAAAAAGACTTTGAAAAACTAGACGGCGTTATTGATGTGGTGTCTGGTTATAGTGGCGGCTCAAAAGAAGACGCAACTTATGAGTTGGTTTCAGCAAAAAAGACCAAGCATTATGAAGTGGTGCAAGTGACCTATGATGCTGAAAAAGTATCTTATAAAGAGCTTACAGATTACTTTTGGCACCATGTGGATCCACTAGATGGTAGCGGTCAATTTTGTGACAAAGGTGAGCAGTACACAAGCGCTGTGTTTTACGGCAATGATGAAGAAAAGCACATTGCTGAAGAGCTTAAGGCATCTTATGAAAAAGACCTGTTTGGAACTGGTGCTGTGAAAACAAAAATTATGCCTGCAAAGCCATTTTACTTAGCGGAAGAGTACCATCAGGATTACTACAAAAAGAACCCTGTACGTTACAACTATTACCGTTGGGCTTGTGGCCGAGATCAGCGTGTAAATGAGGTTTGGAAAAAGTAATTATTTAACCAAATCATCTAATGGATATCCTCCATCAGAAGGAATGTTGTACTCGGTAATTCTTTCTGATGTGAGGGCCTTGTGAGAGGCGCGCCAAAGCGGAACATAAATGAGGTCTTGTGCAGTAATGCGCTGGACCTCTTTTGCTAGGTTGTCATGTCTTTCACCTTTAGGTGTTGTGGCAAGCGTATCGAGCAAATAGTCCACTGTAGTATTCCTGTAAAATCCTCTGTTTAAGCCTTTTGGTGGTATCATTTCTGAGTGGTAAACACTGTTTAAAAAGTCTGTATCAAAGGCACCAACCCAAGTCAGAATATACATTTCTGTGGCACCCTTTTTAACGTTTTCATAGAACGTACCCCATTCAGTACTTTGAATGTTGAGCTGAATGTAAGCGCTTTTTAATTGGTCTTGAATCACTTGTGCGAGTTTATGCACAAAAGCATTGTTTGTGATTGAGAGTGTGATGTGAAGTGGTTTTTCAGCACTGTAACCAAGGTCTGTCATCATCAGTTGTGCGCGCTCTAAATTATGCTGTGGCGGGTGGACATTAAACACAGATTGGTGCGTTGGCATCAGTACGCTGAGAGCAGGGGCAGCGTCACCTTTAAGAAGGGCAGAAACCAGTGCATCACGATTCAATGCATAAGCAACAGCTTTACGAATTTTAAGCGTGTTGGTTGGCGTGTTTTTTACGTTGAATCCAATGTAACTATATGACTCTGAAGGTGCAGAAAAGCCTGTGAACCCTTTGTTTTGACCATGATTAAATAGTTCTGGAGACATATCGCCGTGGGCAATATCAATGTCGCCTTTTTGTAGTGCCATGAGGCGCACATCTGGAGATTGGATTGTGCTAAAGAGAGCTGTTTTTCCAGAAGTATGAGCGAGTTCTATGCTGTTTAGGTGGTTTACATTTTTAATGCGCCAATCACCAAGGCCTTGCGGTGTACCATCGGCCATTTTAATCAGTGGGGCAGTAAGCACTTTTGCTCGGTAAGGGTCGTCCATGTTGACGTAAAAACGCAGAGTGTTTTCATCTTGTTTTTCAACTTTAATGAGGCCCTCAGTTAGGGATGTATAAGGGTACAAGTTGGTTTGAAGGTCAGTGTAAACAGCTATAACATCCTCAGCGTTCAAAGGAGCTTCGTTATGCCATTTTGCATTTTTGGGGAGGGTGACTTCAAATCCGTAATCTGTTTCTTTGATATGTTCTGCAACATCCGCTTGAATGTGAAAAGCCTTATCAAAACGGCCAAGAGCAGGGGTGATATGTTGTAAAAGGCGTACTGCTGAAGCGTCAGTTGCTTTGAAGGGGTGCAAGGTGCGAGGTGCTGTTTGTA
The DNA here is from genome assembly GCA_036141575.1 of Pseudomonadota bacterium. NCBI lineage: Bacteria > Pseudomonadati > Pseudomonadota > Pseudomonadota bacterium. Next base: position 64,810 of record JAYZXF010000018.1, read on the forward strand.
CAGCGATGCGAATATCAGCCGTTTTTGCCTGTGTTTTTTCGTCTAGAACCCATATTGATAGGCCCCAAAGTGCGCCCCAAAGCACACATATTTTTAAAAATGCTGATAAATATCGCTTCATGCTTGTGTTTACTTTACCTTTCCCTCGATTTCCGTCATAGTATCAGGTGTATAACGTTATAAAAATAAAAATTGAGAACGGTCATGGCAAAACAGCATAAATTTTTGTGGGTCGCTGCGCTTAGCGTAACATCTGGTCTGATGACGACCACTGCGCACGCGGGGTGGGTCTCAAACTGGTATGAGAGCATTAACCGTGCCTACACTTTCCGTACTGACCAAAAGGAAAATGTAACACCTGATCGTCCTTACAATCCTCAAGAAGTTTACGTTCCACATTATGATGAATCTATGGCTAAACAGTGGTCTCAGCACTATGCAGGCCGTGAAATGAAAGCTGTGAAAGGTATGGATGGGTCAACACGTGTGATGCGCCCAACTGGCCGTTCGTACGATATGGATCATGACAACATTAAGACGCCTTATCGTTACAAACCTCAACCACAAGTTGCTTACAACGAAACACCTTCTGGTTACCAAATGACAGAGCGCCGTGATTACATCAACTGGCACCAAGATCAAATGGGTGGCCGTGCACAGATTTACGTGGGTGAGCCGGGTAGCACACCTTGGCATAACAAGGCCAGCAGCGGCCGCCTAGGTATCAAGACACAAATTGGTGATGCAACAAACAACTGGCGCGATGAGCCGGGTCACCTTCGTTTTGATGCACGCCCAGGTGACTTTGATTACAAGCCACATGGTACGAAGTACCATGACCGTATGGTAGATGCAACACGCCTTGGCCACCAGCGTGGTGGTGTTGATGTTGCGCGCTCTTCTGGTTACACAGAGTTTGGTACAATGCAATCTGGTAGAGATCGTTACACGGTTGAAAATGGTGATACGCTTTCTGGTATTTCTAGCAAGCCAAAGATCTATAATGACTGGAAACTATGGCCGCTGATTCATGATGCAAACCGTGGTCAAATTAAAGATCCTGATTTCATTACACCAGGTCAAAACCTAGCGATTGAGCGTGGTCATTCTCAAGCACAAAAAGCAGATGCACGCCGCCGTGCAACAGCAAAGACAGCGCCACACGTTTTCACTGATATGCAGTAATGCATTATGAGTGTTTGTTCTGGTAAATGTCTCTGCGGGTCTGTTGAGTTTAAAGCAAAAGATCCTGATTTTCATTTTGGTGCCTGCCACTGTTCTATGTGTACGACATGGGGTGGCGGGCCTTTTTTGGCTGTGGAATGCAATAATGGTTTAGAAATTAAGGGTGAAGAGTTTATTTCAACTTACAACTCCTCAGAGTGGGCAAATCGCGCGTTCTGTAAGAGTTGCGGAACGCACTTGTATTACCATTTGATACCCAAGGATATGTTCATTGTTTCTTTAGGTATGATGCGTCCAGAGGCGTCTTCTGATGTGAAATTTGATCACCAGATCTTTATTGATGAGAAGCCAGCTTATTATAACTTTGCAGATGAAACCGAATGTCAAACAGGTGCTGAGGTTTTTGCTGAAGCTGGCGCATAGCATTTAAGTTTACACACATATAAAAAGCCCCGCTCTTGCGGGGCTTTTAAGTATCTATAACTTACGCGCTACGACGAGGGCGGCGGCCGCCTTTGCCATCACGACGGTCGTCACGCTTAGGACGATCGCCTTCTGGGCGAGATGTACCACCAGCTGCTTCAACTTCTTCAAGTTTAGCAGTTACGTCAGCGTCAGACTGCTCGATACCTTTCATAGAAAGACGGCACTTACCGTTATCTTCTACGCTTAGGCATTTCACAGTGATTGTTTGACCTTCTTTAAGAACATCTTCTACACGGCCAAGACGCACATTTGCAATTTCACTGATGTGAAGAAGTGCTTCAGAGTTTGGAAGAACCTTCACAAACGCACCGAAGTCAGCAATACGTGTAATTGGACCTGTGTAAGTTTCGCCAGCTTCAGGAACTGCAACGATGCCTTGGATCTCTTCTACACATGCTTTAAGTGCTGCACGGTTAGAAGAAGCAACTGTTACTGTACCATCGTCAGATACGTCAATTGAGCAACCTGTGCGTTCGATCAGTTCACGGATGACTTTACCACCAGTACCGATCACGTCACGGATCTTCTCTTTATCGATCTTGAAGCTTTCAAGCGCTGGAGCGTGCTCGTTTACTTCTGTACGGCTATCTGTAATCGCTTTCGCCATCTTACCTAGGATATGTAGACGACCATCACGTGCTTGGTTAAGCGCAACATCCATGATGTCTTTCGTGATAGATGTAATCTTAATATCCATT
>JAYZXF010000019.1 GCA_036141575.1 Pseudomonadota bacterium
GATCCGTTTTGAAGTGGAAGATAACGGCATTGGTATTCCTCTCGATAAGCAAGAAAGCATTTTTGATAACTTCACACAGGCAGACTCTTCCACCACCAGAAAGTACGGCGGTACAGGCCTAGGGCTCGCAATTTGTAAACGCTTCGCGCATATGATGGGCGGTGAAATTGGCGTGAACAGCGAAGACGGCAAAGGCTCCCTCTTCTGGATGGAGATTCCATTTAATAGAGACAGTGCGATTCTAAAAGAGCCAGAAATGCCTGTTATGCCTTCACCTGAAGCTGTGAGAAAAGTGAAAGATCAAAACGTTCTGATTGTGGATGACTTTAAAGCCAACCAAGATGTACTGGTTGAATTCCTCACAAGCTGGGGTATTTCATGCCACGCTGTCAGCTCTGGTAAAGCCGCGCTTCGCGCCATTGAAGACGCGGAAAAAAATGGTGAGCCATACACCCTCGCCCTTGTAGATTACATGATGCCTGAGATGGACGGAGAAGAACTTCTCCAACGTATTAAAGAACGTGAGACATCAAAAGATATGCCGCTTGTTATGGTGACGGCTGCATATAAAATTAAAGATGCCAACCGCGCTATTGCTATGGGTTTTGATGATTACATTCTCAAACCTGTTTATGCCTCTGAGCTGATGGATAGCATGCTAAAAGTCCTGTCTCTGCCAAACCCTGCCCAGAAGAAAGATATACGCCATATCCCTGCCCCTGAAACCAATGGCCATACAGGTGAAAAACCACGTGTGCTTATTGTAGAAGACTCTCAAGTGAACCAAATGGTCGCAGAAGCGATGGTGAAACAGCTCGGCTGCGAAGTGCAGATTGCTGAAAACGGTATTGTAGCCCTTGAAGAGTATGAAAAAGGTGGTTACGAGTTTATCTTTATGGATTGCATGATGCCTGGCATGGACGGCTATGAAGCCACCCGTGAGATTCGACATATCGAAAGCAAAACTGGCAAACATATCCCCATTATCGCCATGACAGCCAACGCCATGGAAGGTGACAAAGATAAATGCCTCAAAGCAGGTATGGACGGCTATATTGCCAAACCTACCCGCAAAGAAGACATCAAACTCGCGCTAGACAAATACGTGTTCACCTCAGCTGAAAGTGAATAGATTTAACTCGTCCACTTAATAGAGCAGCCCATGCTTGGTAGTTGATCTTTTGGTCCCTCACCTGTTTCCGCAATTTGGCGCATTGCATTAAGAAGCTCTGGCGTACGCTCAGAACTATCCGCATTCGGGCGACTGTCATCTAAGCGACCACGATATTGAAGTTCGCCTTTTGCGTTAAAGCCAAAGAAATCAGGCGTACAAATCGCGCCGTAAGCTTTTCCAACAGACTGATCTTCATCAACAAGGTATGGAAACTCAAAACCGTGCTCAGCTGCAAACTTAAGCATATTTTCAGGAGAATCCGCTTCGTAGTCTCGGTAATCATTCGACATCACCGCAAGCACATTAATACCTTCTGCCTTCAGGGCTTTAGTATCTTCTGCAAGTTGAGCCGCAATACGCTTTACATATGGGCAGTGGTTACAAATAAACATAACAAGCAGCCCCTTTTCACCTAGCTGCTCACTCATCGTAAAACTCTCACCCTTGGCATCTTTCAATGTAAACTCTGGTGCTTTCCAGCCAAAATCACAGATCGGTGTATCAAGTAGCATGTTTTTTCCCTTTTCAATAAATACCCCAACAGCATATCAGACTCCCCCTCTTCCCAAATGAATTTTTTCAAAACAAAAAAAGAGGAGCATTAGCTCCTCTTTTTTTGAGGTAAAGCTACTTCATCATGTTCATCAGAGCTCGATCATAAAAACGATCACCAAGCCATTTACGCATAAGCATCATAGGCATCGCATACTTACCTGCAACGTAACGTGTCTTTGGCTTTTTAGCACGAATTGCTTTCAGCACAAGATTAGTAATCACGCTTACTGGTGAACCTGCTCCTTTTTCATATTCAGCTTTAAACATTTCATCTACTTTATGTGCCATATTGCTGTAAGGGCCGTTTCCTGAACGCTCCATCATTGGGCCAGAAACCACATCACCAAATTCCGTTACAATGGCACCAGGCTCAATAATGACAACATCAATACCAAACTGCTTCAGCTCCACACGTAAACAATCTGACCAGCCTTCTAGAGCGTGTTTAGTGCCAACATACCAAGCGCCCAACGGCATATATACTTTACCAACCATTGATGAAATATTGATAACTTTACCCGCCTGCTTACTGCGCATGTATGGAAGCACCAGCTGAGTTAGCCTCGCAAGACCAAACAGGTTCACTTCAAATTGGTAACGCGCATCTTCAATGGTTGTATCTTCTACCGAACCGTAAGAGCCAAATCCTGCGTTATTAATAAGGACATCCACACCGCCATGCTCTTTAGAAATGGTATGAACAACAGATTGAACATCTTCTTCTTTGGTAATATCCATCTTAAGAGGATGTGCACCAAGCGCCTTCAGGTCTTCCATGTTTTCTACACGGCGCGCTACAGCATAAACAACCATACCTTCACCTAGAAGAGCTTTTACAAAGTCCTTCCCCATACCAGCTGATGCACCAGTTACAAGAGCGACTTTCTGTGTCATTGTTCTGTTCCTTTCCTAGCGGCAGATCACGCGGATCGCAATTGCCATTTTCTGTTTAAACTCGTCTGCAGTGTCACTGTTCTTCATAATGCCTTTTGCTGTATGATACAGTGTTTCAGAGACAAGGATTGGATCCACTGCGTCAAAAACTGTCAGCTCTTCTGACAAGATCACTTTCATCACAATATGTTCAAGCTCATTCTTCTTTTGACCAATATTTTCTGAAGCAACCGCCTCAATTTCAGCGAGAATTTCGGCAGCTTGAAGGGAACGATTCAAAATCTCAACATGCTGACCACACCAAATATGGAAAATCATTAAAAGCTTTTCTGTAAAGGGTAGATCGTTATCCTTCACCACACGCTCACACTCTTCAATGGAGTAAGCAAACACATTATCAACAGCCATTTTAAAGAGGGTCTCTTTGTTTTTATAGCGCTGATAGAGTGTCTGGCGAGATACGCCCACTGCCATTGCAATATCGTCTAAAGAGGTTTTACGGTACCCGTACTGCAAGAACACATTCACTGCGCCGAGAAGGATGGGGTCTAGCTTTGTTTTATCCATATTACAAACATTACCTCATTTACAACTTATATACATACTGTAAAGTTAGTAACTAACACTTTCAAGCCCTAAGTAACATTTTTTGTCTTTTTGGCAACAATGCCCCTTTTTTTGTGTCTGACAGCCCACAACCCTTTGTTTTCTATCAGACCCCCGTATTTCTAGGCTTCTTTGCCCTTTTTGGCTCTATCAACTTAATCTTGAACCGTGTTTTGTATTTGCAGAGTATTTTCCAAGGCTAGTAAACTGAATACAGTTTTAAAGAACATAATAAAAAAGAATAGGATACTGGTTATGGCCTCACGCTTTTCTTCTAAAGCTGCGCGTTACCTAACTTGTCTGGCGCTTGGTATGGCGGCAGCATCAACGTCTCATGCAGCAGGGTTTCAACTTAAAGAACAAGGTGCAGATATGCAGGGTACCTCTTTTGCAGGTGCAACAGCTAAGGGTGATAACCTCAGTACGCTCTTCTTTAACCCAGCAGGTATGTCTCGCTTCAAAGGTAACCATGGTGGTATTAACTTCAGCCTGATTCGCCCTGAAGCTGAGCTGAGCATTTCCAACATTTCATCTTCTCTGGGCGGGGGTACAAACTTCCCATCAGCAACAGACAGTAACGGTGGTGATGCTGGTACGCTTGGTAAGGTGCCTACAATTTACGGTGTGATGGATGTCAACGACAAGGTCAACGTAGGTATTGCCATTACGGTTCCGTTTGGACTGTCTACACAGTACGACCCAAACTGGGCTGGACGTTACTACGCGCAAACATCTGAAGTTGAAACAATCAACATTGCGCCAACTCTCTCTTATAAGGTTTCTGATAAACTTGCCCTTGGTGCAGGTGTACAGGTTCAACATACCAAAGCACGCCTTACAAACGCTGTAAACATTGACGCAGTTGTTGGTGGTGGTGCTCCTGATGCAGACTCTGAGCTTAAAGGAGACGATACGTCTTGGGGCTTCAACGTTGGGGCTTTGTATGACTTCAACGATGATACACGCTTTGGTATTTCATACCGCTCACGTGTTCACCATGAACTTGAAGGGGACATCAACCTGACAGGCGTTCCTCTTGCTCTTGCAGGAGTTCCAACACTACAAGACGCAGATGCGAAAGCGAAGCTTGTCACGCCAGATAGCCTCTCTATTGGCCTCTTCCACCAAATGAATGAAAAGCTTGCTGTGATGGCGGATGCCTCATGGACAAACTGGTCTCTCTTTAAAGACCTTATTGTACAAAACAAATCCAACAACCTTGTGCGCCAACATGTAGAAGAAAAGTGGAATGACACATACTTCTTCTCACTTGGTGCTGAGTACAAGTACGATCCTAAAACAACGCTACAAGCGGGTATTGCTTACGATAAAGGTGCTGTAGATGATGACTACCGCACGTTCCGTATTCCAGATACAGACCGTTACTGGCTCTCAGTAGGTTACCAACGTGACCTAAGTGACAAAACACAGTTTACTGCTGGGTTTAGCCACATCATTGCACAAGATGCAACTGTAACAGAAGACGCCAACACACTTAGAAATGGTTCTATTTCAGGAACATTCCACTCGAGTGTAAACATCCTATCGCTTGGTCTTAGACATAAGTTCTAAGAACCTATCTCAAGAAAAACGCCTCTTTTAAGGGGCGTTTGTGTTTTCACATATCGTTTGTGTTTTCACATATATTTATGACAACCCATAACAAGAAAATCCCTCGAAGAATAAAACTATAAGTTGCTCAACTTATAGTAAATATGCTAAAAGCATTCTCAATTCAGACACAGCTAATTTAGACATGGAAGAGTTAATACATGAAAAAGTTTTTCTTATCTGCAGCACTTGCAATCACATTAAGTGGTTGCTCAGTATTCATGGCAGCGAAACAACCAGACGCTAAAAACCTAGATTTAATGGCAGCCGGCACACCAAGGGCTTTATTACTTGCTGAGTTTGGGCTACCAATTGTGAGTGAAGAGCAAGATGGTAAAAAAGTTGAAATCTTTAAATTTGTTCAAGGGTATAGCGCAGGGGCAAAAGCTGGAAGAGCTGTATTTCATGGCGCAGCCGACATTGCAACTCTAGGCTTATGGGAAGTAATTGGCACCCCAACAGAAGGTGTCTTTGATGGAGATGAAGTCGTATATCAAGTTACATATAATAAAGATAACATGGTAGAAAGCGTTATCCCTCTTAAAGCAGATAAAGCATTTTAATGCCAGATAGAAATAAGATGTGAAGATTTTAATTTACATTACTCTACTAGCCTCTCTTATTTCAAGAGAGGCTATTTCATATGCAGACGAATTATTTTTTGATAATCAAAGCTTATATCAAGAGTGGCTTTCCATACTTCACTACAAGAAAGGCAAAAGCCTTATACGAGACCCTAAATTCTTTATTTCACCTCAAGGCCACAATAACCCACTCGAAGAGCTTGAAGCGATTAAGTCTCTCTACAAAGAAGGAAAAGAACAAGGTTTTATATGCTCATTCCCTTATCGATTTAGCTGGGTTGAAAAACATATATTAAAGCAACGAAAGAGTAGCTACACTCACTGTAAACATTTGAACAGTTACTTAACAAATGTCAAAAGCGACAATTTATCCGTTGTCTTTGTTGAAGAGAAACAACCTTCACTGACTTCATCTATGGGGCATGTATTTTTAAAAGTCGGTAAAAAGCAAAATACTGCGCACTCCCTCACTTACTCTGCAAATTTATATACACCTATAAGTGCCATCAAGCACTCTTTAGCTTTGCCATTTACCGGTGCAGACGGCCTCTTTATTTTAGAGCCTTACAAAAAGCGTGCAGATGTCTATCAGCGCGAAGGCCGTACACTGCAAACCTTTGAGCTTCCCCTCACCCCAGAGCAAGTGAAGTTTGTTACGCTCCATATTTGGGAGATGAAGGGTATAAATGTGCATTACTCTCTTAAGGATCAAAACTGTGCAAGCGCTTTAGCATCCATTCTGATGGTTGCAGACCCTAGCTATCAGGACTTGCTCTACAAACCATTTTTAACGCCTTATGACATGATGACACGCTATGAAGCCCAGCAAGGCAAAGCCAAAACACTTGTTAAACACAGCCCTGCTTCAAGCGTAGCTTACAATATTGGTAGCCGTGATGGAATGACGTTCCAAATGCTTGAGTTTGCACCCGCATATAACGCTATTGATGAAATCAATACAGGTTACGGCAAAGAGGTAGACACAAAACTCTTTACCCCTAAGATTCGTCTCTTTGATGATATGGAACGCCTAGAACTTGAGAGGTTTGACCTTTACTCTTCTCGCACATTCATTCCAACAGACCTGCAAGATTTTAAAGTCTCTCGTTACTCTGAAGTTTCTTTTGAAAACTCAATTGACGCATCTGATGTGGTTTCACCATCCATCAAATTTGGGCTTGGTATAACCGCTAAAACGCGCCTTAAACATAAGTTCATGCCTTATGTGTATCTGACAGAAGAGTATAAACATTTTGAGGATAAGCATAACGCGGCCCTTGTGCCTGAGGTCGGCTTTTTCTCATACCTTGCAGAGAACACAAAATTTTCAGCCTCTGCCAAACGCTACATGAATAGCCATGAGAATGATAAAGAGAGCGAAATTTCAGCACGCCTGAACCATTATTTCTCACCCAAACTTGGTGTACGTGCAGAATGGACATCAACACATACACCTGAAGACACTCATCTCGGCACACTTCAATTTGGCTTCAGATATCACTACTAAGCAGTTGCCCTTCTGCGCGCAAGGTTTATAATAACCGCATAATCAATGCATGCGCTGAAAGGGCCTTCTCATGAACAATACAGAGTTTTGGAACAAAGTCTCAAAAGGCTATGTGAAGAGCAAAATTTCAGACATCGAATCTTACCAAACTAAGCTTGAGAAAACACAAGAGTACTTCACCAAGGATATGGACGTTCTTGAAGTGGGAAGCGGCACAGGCATGACAGCAGTCATTCATGCTCCACATGTAAAGCACTACCACGCGACAGACCTTTCTGAAGGCATGCTTGCCTTTGCACAAGAGCGCATTGATGAGGCAGATCTTAAAAACATTACCCTTGAAGCTGGCGCCGTTGAATCTCTCAGCGTAGAAGACGGCAGCAAAGACGCTGTACTGGCCATGAGCCTCCTTCACCTATTAGATGATCCAGAAGCTGGCATTCAGCACATTCATAAGTACCTCAAAAAAGATGGCCTCTTCATCAGCAGTACCATCTGCCTTGGTGATAAGATGAATTACTTTAAGCCCCTCTTTCCACTTATGAAGTTGGTGAAATACGCGCCATCAGTTGTGCACTTCTTTAAAAAGAAGGAACTTGTTAGCATGATTGAAAACGCAGGATTCAAAATTGAATATGACTGGCAACCGGGCCCTAAAAAAGCAGCCTTTATTGTCGCGCGAAAACGCTAAACATTATGAAACCTCATTTTGAGTTTAGCGCCCCCGTTTGGAAATCTTCTGGCAAAGCAGCTTGGCATTTTGTAACCCTGCCCAAGGAAGAAGCTGACTATATCCGCGACCTCAAAGCAGGCCTTAAAGGCTTTGGCATGGTTAAGGTGGTTGCACAAACTGGTGATTTTAGCTGGGAAACATCTATTTTTCCTGATACAAAAACAGACTCATACCTGCTCCCTGTTAAGGCAAACATACGCCGTAAAGCAGGCATTGAAGACGGCCAAACCCTTAACATTAAGCTCACGCTTAAAAATGTAGATGTACAGATAAACAAAGGCACAGATATGCAACCGATTAACCTTATGAAACTTGTTGTTGGTATTGATACGCTTGAAGACTTTGAAGCCTGGCAAAAGCAAGATGTTGTCACTTTTGAGGGTAAAAAGGTAAACACGGTGCATACCCGTAACATGCCTAAACAAGCCGAAGAAATTCTTGCTTCTGGTGGGTCTATTTACCGCATCATGAAAGGCACCATGTACTGCCGCCAACAGATTGTGGGCTTTAAACAGTACGAAACTGAGAACGGTAAAAAGTGTATTATTTATACAGATACCAAGGTGATTCCAACACAGCCACTTCCTATGCGTGCCTTCCAAGGATGGCGTTACCTAAAGCCAGAAAACACGCCTGCTGATTTAGACGCGATTGCCTCAGGTGAAGCGAGACTCAGCCATGCACAAGAAGAGCAAGCCCTGCGCGAGCTTGGGCTGCTTGACTAACAGGCTTTCTGCCCCTATATAAAGGGCATGCCACAGATTGATTCATACACATTTTTCGCTATTGCTGCTGTTGCCCTTGCAACCGCACGCTACGCCACATACTTTTACACCATGTACAAAGGGGAAACCAAACCCCACGCCTTCAGCTGGCTGCTTTGGGGTGTTGTCACTGGTATTGGTACCCTTGCTCAGTTTGAGCTTGGTGCAGGCCCTGCAGCTTGGGCCCTTGCCTTTGTTTCTATCACCTGCCTGATGATTTCTGGCCTTGCCTTTTTTGTAGGTGAAAGAAACTACGCCCGCAGAGACTGGGTGGCACTTATTGTGGCAGCGTTTGCCATCCCGCTCTGGAAGATCACAGACAACCCAACACTCGCCATTGCGCTTGTGGTTGGCATTGATGCCCTCACCTACTACCCAACATTCAGAAAATCATTCAACAATCCGCAAACAGAGCCGCCAATCTCATTCTTTATTGCGGGTAGCAGATACTTCCTCATGATGTTTGCTGTCCCTGATCCAACATGGGCGACACTCATGTACCCCTTCTTTTTAATGGCAACAGATTGGGCCTTTGCATTCTTTATTGTTATAAGACGCTGGCAATTAGGGTATCCTTTACATGAATATGCAACCAAAAAGGCTCCTGCGACATCATGACAGACGCAACAAAAGGATTTTACGCCCACACAAGCGATGACGGTAAACTCCGTTGTTTTGGTGGCAAACCAGGGCAAGACCTTTACGCAAAATATCATGACACTGAATGGGGCACCCCTCACCATGATGACAGGCACCTGTTTGAAATGCTGGTTCTTGAAGGCGCACAAGCAGGCCTTAACTGGGAAACGATTCTTAAAAAGCGTGAAGGCTACCGTAAGGCTTTCCATAACTTTGACGTAGAACGCGTTGCGGCAATGACAGACGCTGAGCTTGAAGACCTGCGCCAAAACCCTGAGATTATTCGCAACAAACTGAAGATTAACTCTGCGCGTAAAAACGCACGGGTATTTATTGAAATTCAAAAAGAGTTTGGTAGCTTTGATGCCTACCTTTGGGCCTATGTAGACGGAGAAGCCATTGTGAATGATTGGCCAACATTTAAAGATGTGCCAGTCACCACACCTATTAGCGACGCCCTTTCTAAAGACCTTAAAAAACGCGGAATGAGCTTTGTTGGCAGTACAATTATGTACGCTTACATGCAGGCTGTTGGACTGGTTGTTGACCACCCTAAAGGCTGCTGGAAGTATCCACACGCATGAGTTTTGAATTCTTTGCACAAGCTGTTGGCTTTCTTGCCTTTACCATTGGCGTATGCGGCTACCAGTTCAAAGATCAAAAAAAGCTTTTCACCACTTGGATTATTGCAGATAGCATCTGGACCATTCACTATATTTTAATTGCTGCCACCACACCTGCCCTTGCAGTCTCTGTTGCTGCGATACGTACGGCGCTAGTAGTCTTTATCTTCCCACAATACAAAAAGCAACTGATTGCCCTCGCCATGGCCTGTATTACAGCTTTATGTATTTGGGGTGGAGACGGACATATTGGTAGCTACCTCCCAATTCTAAGCGCGCTCTGTTACAGCCTTGCCACGTATTATAATGAGAGCTACTACAAAAGCCGTTTCTTCGCAGGAACAGGTAAAATTATCTGGATTGCGATTGGTATTTATTTCGTCTCTTACGCAGAAGTTATAGCCTCTTTGGTTGGCCTTACGTCTATTCTCATTGGTGTTTATCGCCATCAATTCCATAAAGCTTCTCTTTTAACGGCGCCTTCTCTTTTAACGCTTTCAAATCAATGATATAATCAAACCAACAAAAATAATAAATAAGAAAGAGACACATAATGGACTGTCTTAAAAAGTGGATTCTTCCTGCGCTGATTGCGTTTGGTTTTGTCTTCGTTTACGAAATGTTTATGCATGGACAATGGCTCATGCCTGACTATCAAGAAACAATGCACCTGTGGCGCGCACCTTCAGAAATGAAAGAGCTTGGCCATTACGGCATGGTTGCCTCTCTCATCAGTATGTTTGTTTTACTTAAAGTTTTCAAAATTGGTTACCAAGGTAATGGTATGGGCGAAGGCCTACGTTTTGGCGCTCTCATGGGTGTCATTTTTGGTCTCAGTGCCTTTTCTGTATATGTACACATGCCAATTTCAATTGAGCTTGCAAGCAAATGGTTTGGTGTTGAGTTCATCAAATACATTGGTGTGGGTCTGATCTTTGCTTTCACAGCAAGCAAATGCCCAATCTGCAGCAAGTAATCACTTGTCGTATGAAAAGCCTCCCATAGGGAGGCTTTTTGTTTACACTTGTGACGCGCCCCATAAAACATCAGGGTTTATAAATAAAGGGTGAATTTCTCATGAAATATCTATTGAGCATGCTGACAATTTTTGCAATGTTTAACACTGCGCATGCATTTGATTACAAAAGTCCTGAAGGTCAAGCATTACGCAAAAAGCTAGAAGCCTCACAAGCTATGGCAAAAAAATACCAAGCCATCTCTAATGATGTCTCCAAGAATGGCGAAGTTTCACCTGAAAACATGCAAGATATGATGCAAGTTTTTGAGGGCATGATGGATAGCTACGGCGTTACATCTCCTTACCTTGCTGACGCACAAAAAATTACTGCAAGCTCAAAAGAGTATAATGCCTGCGTTGATAAAGCTGAAGGCGCTGGCACAAGTGAAGCCATCATGAACTACATGCTCCAACCAAACTCTATGGACTTTGTCAAACGTGCCTTAAATGGCGCAAAAAGATACTGTGAGGCAAACTTGAGAGATCAAGCACAAACATATCTAGATCGTAATATGGATAACTTTATTCAGCGTAAATTTCCAAGACAGTTCAATACACTTAAACGCTGCGAACAGCTTTCATCCTATCAAACAGCCAAACAACATCCTTGCGATGTATAGCGCATAAAAAAGAAGCCCCCAAACGGGGGCTTCTTGCTACTCGATTATGAAGGCTTACTTGCGGCCGTTACCACCTTTACCATGGCCGCCACCGTTACCTTTGCCATGACCGTGACCGTGGCCTTTTTCGCCACCTTCATCATTGTTGGCACCGTGGCCTTTACCGGGGCTTTTGCCTTCCGAGCCATTTCCATGACCGTTATTGCCTTTGCCTTTACCGCCGCCAGAGCCTTCGCCCTCACCGCCGCCGCCAGAGCCACCGCCCTCACTGCCGCCACCAGAGCCACCACCCTCACTGCCGCTGCCAGAGCCACCGCCCTCACTGCCGCCGCCAGAGCGATCACCATGATCAGCTGAACAGCTGCCAGAGTAATACTTGATCTCAGGGTTACATTGTGTACGGGGGGCACCACATGCTGTTAAAGCAAGCAGGGCTACAGAACATACAAGTACTCTTTTCATGGCTTAGTTTCCTTTTTACCATGATGTTTGGTTGGGGGTTAAAGTACAGAAAGGTAAGAAAACCAAACATAATTCTTTACCTTAAGGGGTTTTGGAGCCATTCGCTCCCACACACACGCTAGTTAGCCCCCACGCAGATGTCCCATTCTTTATGCAGGACACCCGTATTACAAAACGTTAACAGATCACTCTTAAACTTTTGAAGAGATAGGAACTTTCATAGGTCATATCAAGCCCTTAATATAAAAAAAATAAAACCGCCCCGTAGGGCGGTTTCATTTTGTGTTTACCACTTACTCAGCAGCACCAGCATCTGCCATGTGGTGCATCACAAAGTTCGGCTCGCCAATACGCTCAATCAGGTCAAGCTGGCTTTCGAGCCAATCCATATGGCCTTCTTCATCAATTGCGATTTGTTCAAAGAGCGCACGTGTACCTACGTCCCCATCTTCAAAAGCTTCTTTTGCGGCCTTTGTATAAAATACAATAGCGTCTTTCTCATCCTTCAGGTCGCTTTCAAACATATCTTTTAGAGATGTTGCTTTATGTGGCTCATTTGCAGGACGTACATCAGGCACCTGCTTAAGGAACATCATACGCTCCATAAAGCTATTGGCATGGCCAAGCTCTTCATGCATTTCTTCACGCATTTTTTCTGCGAGTTTCTCTAGGCCCCAATCATCCAACACATGGGCATGCAGCATGTATTGATGCATAGCAGTGAGTTCCATTTCTAGCGCTGTTTGTAGGTTCTCTAAACTTCTTGAACGGTTCATCATATTCTTTCTAATCCTTGTTATGTTGCATCACATTATGCCCTTACTTATAGCATAGTTCTCCAATGAGTACAACACAGGTACCATTTAAAAATGACATATAAAAAAGCCCCCGTAAACAGGGACTTTTTCATCGTTTTTTTCTTAGTGCCCAAAGCGCTTGGCAATAAGCTTACACTCCAAGGCCTCTTCTATATGCGCAGGCAAATAGCGGCTCACATCTCCGCCATGAATGGCAATTTCTTTGATGCTGCTGCTGGCATAATGCAGTTGGTCTGCACGGCTCATTAGAAACACGGTTTCAATATCAGGCGCTAGCTCTGTGTTGAACTGCACCATATTGAACTCAAACTCAAAGTCTGAGGTAGCACGCAGGCCGCGTACAATATGTTTTGCTCCAACTTTACGGACTTCATCAACCAATAGACCATCAAAGGCCTGTACGCTAATGTTAGCCATGTCAGGGAACGTATCCTCAATCAAAGCAATACGCTCTTCAGGCGTAAAGAGAGGCGTTTTCTTTCCGCTTTGCAGCGGAACAAAAATCACCAGTTCATCAAAAAGCTTTGCACCGCGCAACGCGATATCTTTATGCCCATTCGTGAACGGATCAAAAGTTCCAGCAAATACTGCTCTATTCATGTGAGTTCTCACTCTGTTAGAAAAAAGAAAGGAAGGTATTTGATACCCTCCTTCTAGCAATGCTGCATACATTATGCAATAAATTTCTTAGAGCACGCCTTCAAGCTTTAAGAGAATTTCTTTGGTTGAAATACCGTCTCCAGCACTAAAGCCTGTCATCTTTCCAGAGCTTCCAATCACACGATGACACGGGATCAAAATTGGAACAGGATTGGCACCAACTGCGCCACCAATTGCACGGGGATGACTCCCAACTTCTTCAGCAATATCTTTGTAGGTTTTTGTCGTACCATACGGAATATTTAGAAGGGCTTTCCACACCTTTTTCTGGAACTCAGTCCCATCAA
The DNA here is from genome assembly GCA_036141575.1 of Pseudomonadota bacterium. NCBI lineage: Bacteria > Pseudomonadati > Pseudomonadota > Pseudomonadota bacterium. The sequence goes on from JAYZXF010000019.1 coordinate 13,556, forward strand.
CTTCATATTCAAAGTCAAAAACTTGACGCTCTTTATTAAAGTATTCACTTAACTGAAGGTACATCTCTTCAGGCATGTTTCCTTCTGCCCAATCTAGCGTGCAAATCTTGCCATCTTTTTCTGTAATACTAAGTGTACCGACAGGTGTTTGCATTGCTGTTTATGCCTTCAATTTTTCATCAAGAGCGACCTTGATATTGGCTGGCACATAACGGCTTACATCACCGCCGTAACGAGACACTTCTTTCACATGCGTGCTTGAAATATGCATGTGCTCACCACTGCTCATCAGGTACACTGTTTCACGGTCACTATCGAGTTCACTGTTAAACTGGCGCATCACAAATTCATACTCAAAGTCAGATGTTACACGCAGGCCACGAATCATCACTTCTGCATCTTGTTGCTTGGCAGCTTGTACAAGCAGCGTATCAAACGAGCAAACGGTTACGTTGGGTAGATGCGCTGTCGCGTCTTCAATCATCTTCACGCGTTCCTGCACATTAAACATGGTTTGCTTTTTACTATTATGGGCAGTCACAGCCACCACAACAGAGTCAAACATGTTGGCACCACGTTCTGTAATATCCAGGTGACCATTGGTAAATGGGTCAAATGTTCCTGGGAAAATCGCTTTTTTCACGAGCCAGTTTATCCTTATTATTGGTTCGCCTAAACCATATCAGAGATTCAATTTCAATTGCACAAAAATAGTGAGCCTGATACTGTGCCCCCATAACAAACACCTTTATCTTCCTTTCTCACTTACAGGCGCATGTCTATGACCATTCCAACACGTCGAGACATCGAGATATTTTTGAGCGCCTCTAACCTCAACAATATCTTTGATCGTCTCTTTCCAAGCATGCGGAATCGGCACTTTCGTGCTTATCCCGTCCAGACCCAAAACGGTTACTCTGTTGAAGTGTACTGGTATTGCTTCACACGCGATCAATGCTACCCACTCAGTCACAAAATTTCCCAAGACATGAAAAAAGCTTGGCAGGCGCAGATCTTGCCCAGCTTACAAGAAACTTGCGAGATTCAAATTGGCGCACGCATTTTACGCATTCGCTTCTTTCATCGCAAAGGATACGTTCACATCCCACCATAGGAGACCCACATGAACGACACACCCTTCACCACCTTTAAAGAAAATGAAGCCCTTGCGACTTCTGACCTCTTTAAAGAGCAAATTCGAGACAACTGTCCTCAAATGAAAGGTCGCCCCTTCTTTTTGATGCTGGACCATTGTCCCTGCCCGCACTGCAACACGCCCATCATCATTGTCACTTGGCGCCCTTTCAGAGACAGCGACCCGCTCGATAATGTGCTGGAATATGCCCTTTGGGTAGACAGCGAGCTTCCGAAGGATCTTCCGCGAACTCTTAAGGTTCTCATTGATGGTCAAGAAAAGCAGGTCTGCATTAACCACAGCAAAGGGGTTCAGTGATGTCCAGTCATCCCCCTTATATGAAACGCTCTGAAGAACTAGAGCTGATGGGAAACCCTGAAGTTTTCCATCAGATTCTCATTGCCTGCCGCCCCTTGCGAGATCACTACATGCAACTGTGTGCAAGTGGCCGCAAAGACGGTGTGGTTGGTTTTTTGTACGTAGACTGGCACTGGGCCACTTCACCGCGTACAGGGCGACCAGAAGAGCACCGAGAGGCTGTTTCTCTGCTTGTACAAAACCTACCTGAACGGACGATCCGCGATGAGGAACGGAAATGGAGCACAGATATGCGCCCCTTCCTTCTCCCCTCTTTTGTGGATATCTGGCTAGGTGATGGCTACAAGCGCATTCTCTTGCATCACCGCAAGATTGGCCTTTAAACGATATAAATCCTCCAGCTTTGTCTGGGGGATTTTTGTTTGACACCACCTCTTTCAATCGATAAAACCATATGCATCAACTCATCTTTTTCTCTTTTTTAATCGTGAGGTACACCATGCCATCTCCTGATGCACTGACCCTTCATGAAATGTTTGCCGCTGGCGCAGACTTTGCAGAAGCTCTTGAACGTGCTGTTGCCGAGACAACGTACGAAAAGCAGCTTTATATGATCTCGCCTGACACGACATTTGATACACCCATGCTGAAAGTGGTGTGGTCTTGGCAGCGTACAGATACCATTCAGTACAAACTGAGCCCGCATACCATTGAGCAAAACTCATCTGATTGGCCCTGCCCGCCCATGCCAGCAGACCTGCCGACAACCATTTCTGTAGAATGGCGCGGCGAAACCTATGAGATTTCGCTCATTCATACGCGTACATCTGGCACAGAGCTTTATACAGATGAAGCGAGCCCGTTCTATGTCACGCCCACTGAGTAAGCTGACTGTTCAACAAGCAGAAGAGCTCTCCAAGGACGCCGACAGAATTTGGGCCATATTCCCAAGTATGCGCAATCATGCTTTCCATACTCAAGTAGATCCCAATGGCAGACCCGATGGGCCTGTCATTCACATTTACTGGTATGGCATATCGCATGTCTCTGTGCAGAATACTTCCATCCCTGATCGCTGGCTCCTTCAGGAGCATGAGTGGTGGGATGCAAGCATTCTGAAAAGCCTTCCTCCAGTGGTGAGACTTACAACATCTCTGGAAGATTTCCACGCTTATTCTCTCGAAGATAAAAAGCTTCTTCTGGAGATTAACCCACATTTGCTACCACTCACATTTACCGAGAACACGCAAATTGGATTCTTTCAACACCACTTAGGTGAAGAGGTTCACCGTTTCTTAAGGGAGGAGAAACCCATGCCGACAGAATGCACGATTGGCCAAGCCAGATATTTGGCAAAGCAGCTGAATGAAATTCACTCGATGCTACAAACGCTGTTTCCCAGCATGCAAAAATTCAATGCAAGCTGCCGCGTAACTGGCCTCAAAGGAATTCCAGTGATTATCGTCACATGGACTCCTGGTGGCGGTTTGCCGCAAGATGCCAAGCTCACCCCAAAGATTATTCAGGAAATGAATACGAACTGGGAGGAGCGCCATCAAGAGGTTCTGGACGATTTGCCAACATTGGCGCATATCAAACGGGGGCGCCCGAAAAAGCTAACCACCTTTACCTTCCGTCATCAGGCGGGGTATCTGGAAACTTAAAAGCTCTCATTTAAATCGATTTAAAAGCCCCTCCACTGGGGCTTTTTTATGGCCTACAGCTTGACATCCCGCTCCCCTTCACCCATACACCTCATTATCATCTATCTTTCTTATTCCCTTTATTGGAGGTTCTATGACCACAATTGCTATCGTCACAGGTTCCGAGTCCGCTTTGACCATTTTGCAAGCCCTGCGGCAAGCAGACATCATTGTTCAAAGCAAATCCACCCTGCAAGACCTCATGAGCGAGCATCCAGAACTGTTTCAGGATATTGAAATGGAACTCATGGATGCAAACCAGCTCAGTGAGGGCGATATCCGAGACATCATCCTGCGCCTGCATGATGATGCCGTGAGCGTTCTTGATCTTGAAGTCGCCAAGCTAGAAGAACAACGCGCCGAAGCTGAAGAAATGCTGGAGATGCTCTTGGGATACCCCAACAGCCTTGAACACATTCTTTTGACTCCGGACCGCTACACCTACGGCTGCCCTGATGTCTACGAAGTTTCACTCAAAGACAGCATCAGCACCCACCCCACATGTGCCGGCCCTGCAGACATGCACAGCACAATGCAAGCGCAACCACGCTTGTCTCACCGCGCACAATTCCCCTTCGTGCCCTCACGGCACGGCAACCGCTAAGAAAGGAGGCCATCTATGAATGGCTGGACTATTTTTCGCATACTTCTCGGCCTTGCTCTCATCGCAGGCGGCCTTGCTCTCATCACTGCAGGATGGCTGGTTACAGGCGCCATCCTGACTGTCCTTGGCATCATCTGCCTGTTTCCGCAATCAGCGGAACTGTTCACATGGGTCGCAATTTTCTGGGATTAGCACAGAATATAACAATCGAATAAAAGGCACCCTTCTGGGTGCCTTTTGCATGATGCGCACTCTTTTATCTTGCATCTCTCCCCTCCACCGCATATAAACATGTATACAAACAATCTTTTCTCTCTTTTCTACAGGAACGTCACATGCCTCCTTTCGATTCTATCGGTGGCAATGCTCCACCGCAAAACATGGAGAAGATCGTGATTGCGATTGATGCCATGGGTGGCGACAATGGTCCTGCTGTCGTGATTGATGGTATGGCGAAGTCTGCCACTAAAAACCCCAACATTGCTTTTGTCTTGCACGGCCCTCAAGCAGAACTTGAGCCTCTGGTCGCCAAGAAAAAAGCCCTAAATGGCCTTGTGTCTTATGCCGACGCTTCTGGCGTTGTCACCATGGACGACAAACCCACTAAGGTCATTCGTCGCAAAGATACATCCATGTACAGTGCCGTTGATTCTGTGCGTACAGGCACGGCTCATAGCGCCGTCTCCTGCGGGAACACAGGAGCGCTTATGGCTCTGAGCACATTGCGGCTGCGCAAACTGCCTGGTGTTGATCGCACAGCGATCTCCATTCTCTGGCCATCTCTGAGCCCACAAGGCTTTAATGTGATGCTTGATGTGGGTGCCGATGTACAAGCTGATGCGAAAAACCTGCTACAGTATGCCCTTATGGGCGCCTCTTACGCACGCTACGGCCACGCTTTAGAGCGTCCGCGTGTTGGCCTGCTGAATATTGGCACAGAAGAACACAAAGGTCGTCCTGAGCTGCAAGAAGCTCATGGACTCATCACTGAGTTTGCCGATAAAGCTGGCTTTGAGTTTGTTGGCTTTGTGGAAGGAAAAGACATTCCACAAAACAAAGCAGACGTGATTGTGACCGACGGCTTTACCGGTAACGTGGCCATCAAAACAGGTGAAGGCACGGCAAGTGTCATCGCAAGTGAGCTGAAAAAGACGTTTCAACACTCTATTTTGTCTCGCTTGTCTGCACTACTGGCTTATACACCGCTGCGCCGCTTCAAAAAGCGCTTTGACCCACGTCGGGCCAATGGCGGTATCTTCCTTGGTCTCAATGGTACCGTGGTTAAATCCCACGGCGGTGCCGATGCAACAGGCGTGAGTGCAGCTATCAAGCTTGCTTTCACACTCGCCGCTTCAGACTTTTCTGAAAACGTTGCAAGCCAAATTGCAGCCTCTGCTGAACTCACTGTGAATGCAGAAGAATAAACGATACAAGAACAAGCCTCCTACACGGGGGCTTGTTTTTTATATTTTGTGCCCCATAACTCTATAAACTTAAAGGGAATTGAACATGGAAAAAGCTGCCATTATTGCTTATCAAATGAAAGAGTTTCACAGGCTTGCCTGCCTTCTTGTTTGCATTTCAGCCTGCCTTGCAGCCGCTTACCTCTACATGACCAATCACCCTTATATGGCATCTGGTCTCAGTGTCATTGCCTTCAATAATTTCGCAATTTTTATTTTCTATAGCAAAATTTTCAAATAATTCTTGCCAAGCTCTTTTTAAAAGCAGATCATTTTCGGGATTAAAAACTTTATTCCCTTTTCACTCTAGCAACAGGATATCCTGATGTTCTCAATATTCATGGCTAAGCCGTACATTCTTCTCAAGCTCGCAATGCTTGCAAAGAAGTACAAAGCCGCTTTTTTCACCCCGGTTTACAACCAGTATGACAAGCAGATTGTTGCGCGTTTTTTCAGAACCAAAGAAGAAATGACGCACTATCAAAAAACTGCTGACAAAGACGGTGTCTTCAAGCCCTCTTTCTTCTTCTTTGATATGAGCCAGCCTATCGGCGCGCAAATTATCAGCTGCTTTGAGAAAGAAATGCCAAAGCTGGCAGAAAACCGTGACCGTCTGATGCGTTTTCTTGGCGCACCCAAAGATTGGAAAGAGCGTTACCAAGCCCTTGTGGACTATTTCCGCAAAATTGGCCACGCTTCAGAGCTTCCTGCTCTCCCTGCATGAAAGCGAAAATAAAAAGCCTCCATATCTGTGGGGGCTTTTTATTGTAACTTAATCAAAAATCTAATAAAATTTTGTGTATTCAGAACACCTTCTTTCCCCTTTCCCTCATGGAGACCTCTATGGATCTTCTAAAATATGCACCTTCTCTATGCTTTTTTATTGCAGGCATGGCTTTTTTCCGTGGTCAGCAAGTTTCTCTAGGACTGGTATACCTAAGTCTGGCTTGGCTTTACTTTGTTTTAGGCATTACAGGCATATTTGGGTAAAAGCTTAAACCCTCACAAGCTTTTTATTGCAATTCCATAAAAAATTGAATACAATCCCATTGTTCATCATCTTACATCCCTCTTACCACAAGGAGAATCCCCATGCGGATCCTGAACTCTGTCCTGACAACTGTTTCGTCGATCCTTTTGTTTTTTGGTATCCTTGGTGCCGTAATGGCCGGCGCTGACAGTAACCTGCCCGCCCAGCAGGCCTTTGGCCTTGCCGCAGCTGGTGGTTTTGTGATTCTGACGCTATGTATCATCGGCAACTTCCGCCACAACGCAAAAATGCGCAAAGCTGCTGCGGAACCCACTAACGAAGAATAAACCGACAAAGAAAAGCCCCGCAGATGCGGGGCTTTTTGATTTCGATTAGGCGCGTTCATGTGTGAAAAAACTATCTTCACCATTCCGGCGTTTATAGCCCATGATCGTGACGAGCTGTCCTTGAGAGTAAGATTTAAACTCTTCAAGAAACATATCCAGATCATAAACTTGACCATCTGCCTCAACAGTCATGCGATAACAAGGCCTGCCGTCATACCAATGTGATTCAACACGCTTATCCAACAGGGTTGCCGTCTTTTTAATTGGCTGAGATTTATCATGCTTTTTCATGTACTCAATGTACATATCACGCACAATAAAAAAGCCCATACCACCCAAAACGGCAGCAATCATCAGTGTTTCAAGAGTTGTCATGAGAAGCTCCATCAAGAAAAGAGAAAGATTGTGTACAACAAAACACTACTCCAACACAAGGTAATGAGCAAGCAAAAACCCAGCATCGCAGGGCTTTTCTTATGCCATTTTTGCCAGTAAAGACCGAGGCATACATTTAAGTAAAAGCGCGATAATAAACCAACGCTTGGTGATATAAGCCACTTTACGTTTTTGTTTCATGGCTTTCATAATATCCTTTGCTGCAACCTCTGGAGAGACCATCCAAAAAATACCTTCACCTTGTGCCATGGCCGTATCCACAAACCCTGGGCGAATATCTGTAATATGGATGCCTGCTTTTTCTTTAATACTTCTGCCATATAGGCCTTCCATGTAGTTACTAATCGCAGCTTTACTTGCGCAATATGCAGGTGCACCACCAGAGCCACGCAGTGCCGCAATAGAGGATATGCCCACCATATGGCCATAACTTTGTGCTTTAAACAGGTTATAGGCCGCTACAGCCACAGCAATAAATCCACATACATTTGTACTGATGGTTGCGACTTCTTTTTCCAAATCAAGCTCATCAGTTAAAAAGCCAACGCCCGCATTATTAAAGAGCACATTAACCCCGCCCAGCTTTTCAGAAATCTCATGAATCACAGATTCAACTTTATTTGTCTCTATGACATCGAGCTGAGCCACATGCACCGCATCTGCTCCAAGCTCCACCTTCAAAGCTTCCAGTTTATCCATACGTCTTGCGCAAATACCAACCGTATAGCCTGCACGTACAAGCTCCCTTGTAAGCGCCGCACCTATTCCTGAAGAGGCCCCAATAACAATTGCTGTTTTCTTTTCCAATATATGTACTTTCTATAAATAAACCCCGCGCATGCGGGGTTTATTGTTTAAGTTATGCTTTAGGCGTCAGTCGTTTCCGCTTCAGGTGTTTCAGCTGTTTCAGAA